>JABJED010000120.1 GCA_018665025.1 Gammaproteobacteria bacterium | reverse complement strand
TAGTCAGATTTCCCCTGAAACCGATCCCTTGGTGAACTATCCGGGCTAGAGCGTAATGTCCCGCCGCCAGTACTCTTCTCCGTCGCGACCAATCTCGGCTCGCGCCTGCTCGTTCCACGTGGCATCGCCGAAGATGGAAGCCAACTCAGCTTTCTGACACGACTGCGCGCCGTCTTAAACGGTGTTTATGGGGATGCTGATTAGTCATCTGCTCCTCACTTCCAGTCCAGCCAGTACGCACTGACACGCAAGCCAGCAACTCAACATCAATACGGTCATTGACCATCCGGTGTCTACAAAGCATCTCCAGGTCAATTAATCCAAAATTTCTTGCTCAGGGTACTTTTGTCATGAGGCAAAAAGGCGGTTTAAAATAACTATTCAGCGCAGGTTTAAGTTGAGGGCAGATTCGAAGCGTTGAATCAGCGTAACCGCACCTCTCCAGGTGTCGGGGTAAAATTCACATTTGTAATTTTTACCCCGACCCCAGTTATTACGACCCCAGTTATTACCGCTATTCGCCGAAGGTGTAGGCGATCTCAACACCATAAGTACGTGGCGGCCTGACTGAGGCGTAGGACCAGAGGCCTGCAACATCGTAGCCGTGGGTATAACCATCTTCTTTTGTCAGGTTGCGACCAAACAGGCTGACGGTAATGCCATTGTCGAGCGCAGCATTTAGAGAAAAATCAACCAGATTCTGGTCTTCATTCTCAAGCTCTGGTGCATTTGTGACATTGACGTAGTTCGAACCTATATGATGGTAAGCCAGTCTTGCCCAGGCTGTGCCGATCGGGATCTCCCACTCAAAGGTTGCATCTATCGTACCCGTCCATTTAGGTGCGCGTCGGAATTCGAGGTTCGACAGGTCGACCAAACTGCCATCCAACGCGGTATAGCCGAACTCATCATATGACGTGTCGAGGTAACCCAGATTGGCGCGCAGTGTGAGACCTTCATACAGGTACGCCTGAATATCGATTTCCACACCCTTGATCTCAGCTGTCGAGGCGTTGGTCACGACGGTTTTCTGCCCGGTGTCATTGTTATCTGGAAGTTGGAGCTCTTCCTGCTTGTCGTCGTAATCCATGAAGAAGACGTTGGCATTGAATCGAAGACGATTATCCATCAACTCAGACTTGAGACCGATCTCGTAGTTGTCGACAGTCTCAGGATCATAGGGCTCGATGGCTTCGATCAGATTGCCGACACGGCCGTTGAAACCACCGGAGCGATAACCATTGGAAAAGGTCGCATACATCATCATGTTATCACTGACATTGTATGTAACGGTTACCCTTGGAGTGAATTCATTCCACTCTTCAGACGGATGACCACCGGCTGCTAGAGCGGTATTGACCATGCCGAACTGGCGAGACTCTTTCTTATCTTTGGTGTACCGGCCGCCGATACTCAGCTTCAGATCTTCGGTCACACGGTAGTCAGCTTCGAAGAAGATGGCGCGAGATTCGGTATCCTGTTCTGAGAACTGAGCCAGGTCCAGAATCAAACCGGGTGCGGCAAAACCGATGTAGCTCTGCAACTGGATGGCGTATTCCGAATCCCAGATATAGACTCCAGCAACAACACTGAGAGCGCCACCGGCATCATAGGTCAGGCGCAACTCGTGGCTGTCTTGCTCATACTGGGCAGGGCGGTCCGTACCATATAACATCTCCGGCGTACCGTCCCAGCTGGATAGGATCGTCTCATCGGACTCCCAGCGACCATAGATGTAGTCGACGCGCATACTGTCAGACACGTCCCAACCGAGTTCCAGCGTGTGTGATTCAGAATCAAAAGTCGACTTCAACTTAGCCGGCACCAGGTCAGCAGGCAGTGACGCCTGGAAAGGTGCTTCGGCGGATGATGGTGTACCACCAGGGCGGTAACCCACCTGCATGATGCCGTAGCGATCGCCGGTAATGGTAGAATCCTGTGAAGGCGAGCAATAACCATAGGCAAAACAGAACAGATGACGGTCTTGTCCCGTGTTCAACAGAGGCGGCGTATCCTGCTCGACCTTTTCTTCCTGATAGGTGTATTCTACTGTCAGCTCATCGGTGGCATCCCATAGGATGTTCGCACCAAAACTGCTGTAGTCGTTGCTGCCTTCATCCGTACCGCGGGTGTAGTTGGTATAGAAACCTTCGCGCTGATCACGCATGGCGCCGGTCAGTTTGATGCCGAAGTCTTCACCATTACCCAGGTTCAGGACGACATCAGCATAGTGGGTGTCATAGTCCCCGGCACCGACACGGAACTTGCCACCGGTTTCTTTCGTAGGCTGAGTTCGCTTAACGTTTATCAGACCCCCAATTGTATTTCGGCCAAAGAGTGTTCCCTGAGGGCCACGCAGTACTTCGATACTGGCGATATCGATACTTCGCAGCAGCGAGCCTGAGTTTGCACCGATGAATATACCATCAGCTACCACACCGACTGCCGGGTCAAAGTTCTTTTCTACATCAGCCACACCGACGCCGCGTAGAAAGATCGCCGCGACACCGCCAGGACCCTGCGCCGTATCGTCAATGATGAGGTTTGGCGAGATATTCGCCAGATCCGTTATGTCACGTGCAAACTGCCGATCAATTTCAGTCTGACTCAAGGCGCTGACTGACACGCCGACATCTTGCAGATTCTCTGCCCGCTTTCGGGCGGTAACGACGATTTCTTCGAGCGCTGGTGATTCAGCAAATGAGCCCGGTGAAAAACTGAGTGCAGAAAGTAGGGCTGCTACTGTGACAACTAATTTCTTCTTCATCATGGTCCCCCTCGGAACTTCTTTTTTAGTTTTGTTTATTCTCTAATCATAGTACTTAGACAGACTCTCATCACGTGGGCAGCCTATCGTCGAAATTCTTATGCCTACGTCGGAGCATTCAACACCGCCCCTGGCACCGGATTAAAATAGTGGATCGTGACTTTTCTCTTTGCGATCTTCCATACGCCTTCTCTTCTCTGCAGCGTATCGTAATAGGTAGCACCGACAATCGTGCATTCGGTCTCATCTGTCAGCAGCCCCATACAATCAACATCACACATGGCTTCAGCATTGTCGGCATCAATGAATTCGATTCGCAGATTGGTGGTCAGATGATGGGATTCCTTCCATGCCGGCCACAGTACTTCCTGGACTGCTGTGTGAATGCCTTCATGACCAGTGAAGCTGCCGAACGGCGGCCCGATATCCCAGGCGCAGTCCGGCCACCAGATTGAAAGGAAACGATCATAGTCACGTTTGTCGAAACCGTGGCAATAATCAGACGCCAGGTCACGAATATCTGACCTGGACTCCAAACGGTCAATTCGTTGTTTAAAAAATTCTGGATCCTCGTGCTCGGACATTGTGCTCATGTGTAGCACCCTCTCGCATCTGCCTCTACTAGCGCGCTCTTTTTTGGCGGCGCTGTCACCACACAATCGCTACTAGGTCTCTCTACAAGCTCCATGATCGCTTCCTGTTAGACTTGATTGCAGCAATCAAGATAAGAGATTCGCATGTTCAAGTCCAGCTACCCCTGCACATAAGGTGCCAATGATTCGTTCGAGGTGACAGGCGAGCCAGCAGCTCAACATCAATACAGTCATTGACCATCCGGTGTCTACAAAGCATCTCCAGATCAATTAATCCAAATTTTCTTGCTCAGGGTACTTTTGCCATGAGGCAAAAAGGTGGTTTAAAATAACTATTCAGCTCAATTGACGATCTGCAGACGGCAGCGCTTTGGTCAGATCTGAAGCGTGAAACTCGATGCCATCATATTCGCCATCAAACAACACAGGGCAATCTAATAGCTGTTTTAAGTACCCACTTTTCTTAGGCTCGGGTGTTGTCATGTAGATGAAACGTAGCATCCAGGCGCCGAGGGTGAGCGCCTTGATTAGTCGATGCACGAGCACAAAATTGTGTTCGATCCCGAGCGCCATCGGCGTTTGATCGAACTCATTGCGAAACCGTGTTTGTGGGGCGGCTTGCAGACTAAGCGCAGGCAAGCGACCAGGATAGCGCCAATTCTTTGAAGAGCTTAGCGCTCTTCATCAGGCTCTTGAACTTGGCTGATTATTGCACACACGTTACACTTACTTATGACAAACCGGCTCGATACTCCTATCCGGCAAGTTACGTTATATTAAGCTATCACTTCTCATTGTAGGGTCGCCTGATGACAACGAGGGTCGGCGTTGTAACATTTATAGGGACGATACTACTTTGGGTAATGTCTCCAAACATCCGAGCTGAAGCCTATGGCGCTGACTGGTATGGAGAGCTCCAACTTTCATTATGGGTGCAAGTGTTCAAATTGGAAACTGATTGCATGCCATCAGTGGAATCATCGGTGCATCAATTACCTAACGGTTGGCCTTTGGACCGCAGGCGGGAAAGAAGGTGCTGACGTTGCAGGCTGGGCGCGTCCAGTGTTTTTTGCCCTTACCAAAGGCGTTGATTTTGGCTCCAATGTACAGATTTTCAGGCATCACGCGGCCCAATAACGCCTCTGTTCGACCGTTTGCGTAGTCTCGGACGGTATCGATCTCACACTTCCCATCGGCAAGATTGCATTTCACGACCTCGTGGTTGGCGAAATACACGAGTTGTTCTCTAGCGGCGTTGTATTGGTTTGGCTCGCGGTCATTTCGCCTCCGTATCGTTTTCGCGTTTGCGCAGTTTAGCCAGGGCGTTGGCTGGAAAGTGGTCCTCTACCATACTGTTGTCGATGGTCAGGCCATGGAGGCCCACCTCACCGCGATGGTGGAACATCTCGCCAAAGTCCAGATACCACTTCATCTCTGCAACGTTGCCGCTGGGGTCGTTACAGAGCAGCGACATGCAGGTGTCGGGATCCGTCGGGAACAGAGAGTTGTACGCGTTGAGTAGATCAATGGCCGGGGCATGCCCCCAACGGGACAGGGCCATGCCTACATCTCTTGGCATCTTGTGGTGCTCCATGCATACCTTCACCGCGTCGCGCATCCGAGAGTAACTCTCAAACCCAGTGTTGATGCCATAGTGCGGAACGGGCACCAAGTCCTTGTTCCCACCCATGTCGTGAGAACCATCGTCCCCGCTCAAGGCGCCGTATGCCTCACCAGAGGAGCGACAAACGAGAAAGTGCCCCTCCATCTCATATTCCAGCTGCACGGTACGGCGCGACGCGTCCACGGTCTGGCCGCAACGGGTCCAACCAATCACATTCTCGTAGTAGTTTTTGTGCATCTCCAGGGGGTCAGCGTTGTGGAAGAACTCCTCGAGCCAGGCATCGCGCTGCTTGCGTTGGCCCAGCTTCACGTATTTTCCTGTATCGCTCATGACAGGACAGTTTCGCAGTCCCTCTTCAGCCTTCGCCCGGGCTGCGGCCAGGGCGGGCTCATCGGGAAAGGACACGGACATATACTGGCCATAGACAAAGGGGGTCGCTGGAAATCGCTTGGTGTAGGCTTCGCCTTCCAGGGTGCACACAAAAAAGATGCAAGGGTAGCCGTCTGGATCCCGAAGCACGATGGCCTCTCGGATCAAATCGCCCCCAAACAGCCCCTGTACATCGCCCAGCGGTGCCCACCTCACCCGGCCATCGGGGTCCTTTTCGGCGATTCGGGCCATCTGTTTGGCATAAAATCCAGGTTCAAGAATCACACCATGGAAGGGAAACGCGATGTCAGCGAAGGTCAGCGGTCCATCGTGGGCCAAATCGTCGTCTACGCCCGGAATCTCGTGAAAGCGCTGGGTCAACAAGATTTTCATCTCGGCGGTACCAGACATAGAGATCGGTGGCGCTGGTTGTGGCGCATCTCGCAGCACCTTCGGGCAGTTCTGGTATCTAGACCAGGCCCCGTGGCCAATGGCGCCCGCCGGCAGCACCTCCTCATGGAATACAATAAACGACGCAAACGCTCCAAAAGAGGCCCAGGAGGAGCCGTATGCATTTTCCTCGGTCCCCGCATGGGCACGATCAACCGTCTTGTATAGTGGCCACCCCAGCACGTTGTTGTAAAAGCGCACGCAAGCCCGCACGTCGTGGGCCTTTATGGCCATGTGACAGGTGGCGAAGCCCAGATCATTTGGTTGACAGCCGAACGAATGGAGAAAGCTCGCAACCTGCCCAAAACCATCCTGAGAGGCCGCATCTTCGGAGTGCATCCCCAGCACTTTTGCAAAGAGTGACAGCGCCTCCGACCGGTCGAGGGTGTTGTTTCCGTCCGCGTCCACCTCGGCAATCAGGCTGGTCGCCTTCTCTAAGGTAAGCTCGATGCCCTCAGTTGCATATCCGGTGACGATCTCCTCTGGAGTAATAACACCATCGTTGTCGGCATCAAAGACAGCGAGAAGCTTGTCAATACGTTGATTTTGGTTCAACTCCTCGTCGTCGGATATCCACCGAAGCTTGATAATAAAGCCAGCGCCAACGGCGAGCAGGGCCTTGGCCATCTTGTCCAGGGAGGCCTCCCACAAGCGGCCATTCCCAATCACGTCGTGGGCCGGAGCGATAGCAAGTCCGCCGATGGCCGGATCCGCTTGACGGCTCACCTCGGCAACCAACGACCAGCACTTGTTGATGTGCGCCAACGCATTGGCCTCGCTGACGTTCGACAGGTTGGTGGGCTGTCGCTCTTCCTCCCCCGTGGTCGCCACGGCATAATCGTAAGAGATCAGGAACGTGGTGCCGCGGTGCTCCAGATCATTGTCGAAGAGCAGTTTGCGAAGAGCGTTGCCGTCGAGCCCCTTCCCGATGGGCACCATGGTGGGAACCGCCGGCATGATTTTGCGGTTTGAAAGGCGTAAAAGCACATTAAATACGATCTCGGGGGTGGCGAAGGTATTCAGGTGGCGTGTATATGACTCGTGCAGAGACCGCATGATGTCGTCCAGATCCCACTCCGCTGTCTGGTCGAGCATGTCGAGGGCCTTGGTGACAACCGAAATTCCCTCCATATTCCTAGCGCCCATGTGTTGATCCCACCCACGGGGGATGTAGGCTTCGAGCACATCGGTGGTGAATCCCTCGGGCGGATTCACCCAATCGATGGAGCGCATACATGCTGCCAGGCTGGGAAACGGCCGCTGCAACTCTTTCGAGGCGGTCAGGCCGAATCGCAGCATACCCCTTGACCGACCGCAGGAATCCTTATCTTGAATGGCCTGAAAAAGCGTCTCCACGGATTGCTGCCACAGGGCACCGTACTCAATCGGATGCACGTCGGACATCACAATTTCGCGGTCCTTTTCCAGTGGACCCACAACCAGGGCAAAGTGTCCCCCACCCTTGGGTTTGTTGTGGGCGATTCCCGTGTGAAAATTGAGCACACATACATCGTCGCTTCCCGCCGAACCATCCATGAGGCACGCGGCCCAAAGGTGCTCCGCAGTGACGCCGCTGTCGAAGTCAAAGTGATAGCACTCGCAGAATATCGGCAGGTTCGCCCGGCGGATATAGCGAAGCGCCATGTCATGCGTTTCCGCCAGGGTCATGCCGTCGCCCACCGCCGAATCGATGTTCACGCGGCAGGTAAGCAGCACATCGTCCACGGTTGTGGCATAGCCCAGCGTAGAAAGCGCATAGGCGATGGCGGTTGTTTGGCAACAGTTGATGGGCTGCTGAAAGGACGAGCCCAGGATCGCCTCCATCTGCTCGGCCGCCCGCCCGTCGTTGGTTTGCGCGATGAGCTTTGAGGACAACCAGTTGTGTTGGGTCAGCGCCGTTTCGATGGCCTCCTTCACCTGGCGAGCCAGGGAGGCGTCTTCCGTCAGCAGACTGCGCCTTTCTTCCGCGTCGGTTTTGATGAAAACGGCGTACATCGTCACCTTCGGACGCAGTGTCATGTAGGCGCCCCCCAACATCAGCAGTGCTCCGGCCGCCTCTCTTATCCACCACACAGCATTGGCGGGGTTGCCATGCAAGACGATTGCGAGCAGCCCCACCAGCGCCAGGACGAGTCCCATCCAGTCCCGCTTTGCCGGGATCTCCTCGGTCCGCGCGGATCGGATGGACGCCATATCGTAAGGGCTGCCGTGGATTTGTGCGTTTTGCGCTGTGATGGTAATTTCATTCGCCCGAAAGAGAAAGTCCTCGCCCATTTGCTCGTCCTCATTGTTGACAGCAGAAGTCTACGCCACCTTGAGGCGCACAGGAACTCGAATGGGCGGGCGCCCAATCTGAACTGGTGATCGTCACCAGGTCGACCCCGCAACCATATCGTCGGTGAGACATGGGAGGGTGTAGCTTCTCTGGTACTCAGCGAAACCTACGAGGATCTGCAATTGATGAACCTGAATTTCGTCAACGATGAGACTTTTTTCAACTTCTCATGCTATGTGAGTGCAAGTGTTCAAATTGGAAACTGATTGCATGCCATGAGTGGAATCATCGGTGCATCAATTACCTAACGGTTGGCCTTTGGACCGCGTGGGGGAAAAAGATCCGGACGTTATTGAGAAAATATTGAAGCATCTGGGACTGGATGAGGCCTCACAGGCCAGAAATCGCTCATCGCCAGAAGGACTGTTCGCGCATTCGACACAACTACTCTGACATCTGCCAACGCTGGTGGGGACGGTTTTGGCCGCGTGATCCAGGTACAGTCTGCAAAGCACCATTCTTAACAAGGTCCAGCTTAACAAGGTCCAACCATGAAATTTCGCCGCTAGCGGCGAATTCCCCGCGAAATGGTATTCAAAACTAGCTTCTCGGCAGACTTGCGCTTGGCTGTTTCCAGAAAAGCATCTCTAATTTGACCTATAATCATTAAGCCATTGTTTGTTTACCGGAGCCAGCATGGTCACCCAGCGGTTAACTGTATTGCTCAATGTAGAAGATGTGGCGACAAGTATTGATTTTTATGCCCAGGCCCTGGGTTTTGGCTTGGTTGATTCATGGCGCTATGAGGGTCGAATTGCTTGGGCTAAGCTTGCCATAGGCAGCATTGAGCTGATGCTGAATGAACATGGGGAAAACTCTCCAGCGAGAAGGATTAATCGTCAGGGCCATGGTGATGTAGTTCTCTATTTCGATGTTGATGACCTGGATAGTCTCTGGGCAGCGCTCGAACAAGATGGTTTACATCCTGGTGTAATAAGAAAGGAAGATTATGGCACCCGGCAGTTTGCCCTGGTCGATCTAGATGGTTACGAGATAGCTGTAACGGGTATTTAATACTGCCAAAGTCAATGGTCGGTTGTGCAGTTATATTTTATTTGAGGGTTTGTTTAGTAAGCATCCGGGGCCGTATGTCATAAAGGTAAATGAAAGGTTCCTGATCGTCGAACGGATGCGTAGAATTTGCGTTTCCCAAGCGCGTCCTAATATCACCAATGTTTCAGATCACCACAATACTCAAAAATATTAGCTGGCGATGGCTATTGGCTCTAACGTTGTTTACATGCGCTATGTTGGGGTTATCCAGCGGCGTAGGCCTGACAGAACGACCCGATGTTGTAGAAGGGTCACTGCTCGCCAAGGCGTACTACAGTCTTGGTCTCTTCGTGGTCGGCGGTCTTGATATCGGGTTGCCAACGGGTGGCCCACTACTGGGCCGGGTGTTGCTATGGATTGCGTATTTCGGATCCCCCCTGCTAGCGGCGTCGGCAGTGATGGAAGCACTGCTTATTGTCATCTCCAAGGAGCGCTGGCAACTGCGACGAATAAAAAATCATATAGTGGTTGTCGGCTCAGGGAATTTAACCACCAGCTACCTGAGAATGTTGCGTCAGCAGCACAATCACATTCCAGTGATTGTAATTGATCACGCAATAGATCTCGCTCGTGAACATGAACTGACAGCGACCTTCGACGTGACTGTGATCAACGGTGACGTGACCCATGATTTCATGCTCCAGAAACTACGCTTACATCGGGCACGAAGAGTCATGCTTCTGGGTGACGATGATTTTGTCGCCTTCGAGGCTGCAAGCAAGGTCCTGCGGCTTTACCCGAAGTTGACGTCACAAATCGTGTTACATGGCGGTAGCCTGAGGTTTTTACGAGCAATGCAGAGCACGCAAATTGCTAATCAAGTGACCCTGTTTAACTCCTATAATCTGGCAGCCAAAGGTCTGGTGAACTCTGCGCTGATTGATCACTTCAAGAAAACGAACTATCAAGATACCGTGGTCATCGCTGGTTTCGGTCTATTCGGCCAAACCATCCTGGAAGAACTGCAGATTAACGCCGGAGATGAAATAGATTTAGTGGCGATTGTCGATAAACAGGCGCATCGCCGCGTGCAAATCGTTGATGAACAACAAAAATCCGGCGCCTTTTACGAACGCAAGATATATCAAGGCGATACAACCCATCCTGACGTTTGGCGAAAACTGACCGGCGACATCGATTTAAGTCGAGGCGAACCCGTGGTGATTATGGGTACGGGCGATTCTGCCAATAACCTGCGCACCGCGCTATGGATAAAGCAGAAGTATAATAACGCACTGATTTTTGTCAGAACTAACGACACCTCCGAGTTCGCGCAAGCCGTCGGTAAAGAGCATGGCGTGCACTGCATCAGTATTACACGACTCGTCGAGGACAACATTCCATTAGAATGGACACGATTAGATCAGCTAGTCTAATGACCATCGTCGGTCGGTCTGAACCCCCAGTCTAATGACCATCGCCGGTCAGTCTGAACCTTTTGAATCATTCTCGTTCAAAACGATAGGTATCCACTGGATAACCGCTTCTTTTACAGGGATATGGAATAAGCTATACAAGCCTGTTCACCTTGCTTTTGGTCAGGAGTAACGTAAAATTTCCCCATTCAAGTTTTCAACAAGGAGTTTTTAATGGCAGATGCACAATTTGTAACCGGACAACAAACTGCGGCCAGTTCTACAAACAAGGTGCTCCGCAGTACCTATATGCTGCTATCCATGACGCTGGTTTTCAGCGCAATGATGGCCGGTGTCGCGATGGCGATTAATGCGCCCTACATGGGATGGATTCCCCTCATTGTTGCCTTCGGACTGCTGTTTGCGATCAATAAGATGCGCAACAGCGTATGGGGTATCGCACTTGTTTTTGCTTTCACCGGTATTCTCGGGTTCTCACTCGGGCCAATCCTGAACTTTCATATGCAGACCGCTGGCGGAACTCAGGTAGTCGTCACAGCGCTCGCACTAACCGGAATGATTTTCTTTTCCCTCTCAGGCTACGTTCTGACAACGAAGAAAGATTTCTCATATATGTCAGGCTTCCTGATGACTGGGATGTGGGTCGTGATTGGCAGCATCGTTTTGTTGTTCGTGGGCAGCATGATGGGTTGGGAAATATCAGGGCTGCACCTTGCCATTTCAGCGGCGATTGTCATTCTCATGTCAGGTTTCATTCTGTTTGACACAAGCCGTATCATCAACGGCGGCGAAACCAATTACGTCATGGCGACTGTTTCGCTCTACCTGAGTATCTTCAATCTTTTCACTGCGCTTTTACATCTTGTAGGATTTAGCAGCGATTAAAATATTCAACCTTAAACAAGCCCTGCCATGCGTCTCATGCCGGGGCTTTTTTGTGTCTGCTGACCGATGAATTTCGCCATCGTGGTACACGGTGCCCCCTATTCCAGTGAGGCGTGCCTGTCTGCCTTGAAATTCGCCAAGGCTGTGCTGGCTTCCGGTCACAGTATCAACAGGGTGTTCTTCTATCACGATGGCGTTCATACCGCGAACAGCCTAATTGCACCACCCCAGGATGAAGCCCCGGTCAGCGAACAGTGGCAGGAATTCGGCACCGGGAACAATATTGAACTGATTGCCTGTATCGCTTCGTGTTTACGCCGAGGCATCCTGGATGAAACCGAAGCAGACAGATATGAAAAATCAGCCAGTAACCTAGCACCTGGATTTACTATATCCGGACTCGGCCAACTCATCGACGCATCGATCAACGCCGATCGCGTCGTCACATTCGGAGTGTGAAATGAGGTCGATTCTGTTTGTGTTTTCCCGCCCACCACACGGCAGCATCAATGCCCAGGAAGGTCTGGATGCCCTGTTGATGGGTTCCGCCTTCACCACATGCAGTGTTCTGTTCGTCGGCGATGGTCTGATGCAATTGGTCGCCGGTCAGTCGACTGACGATTTGGGTACAAAAAATTTCTCATTGAGCTTTGGCGCATTAAAGGACTATGGCGTTACTCGCATCGTCTGCTCCAAACCCGACCTGCTCGCCCGTGGACTGAACAAGGATGATTTTTTGATCGAAGTTGAGTCTCTGAACGCCGCTGCCATGCAGGCGTTTATTCGTAACCATGACAAAGTGCTGAACTTCTAATGATCGTGCACACAATCAATAAGGTATCGGCGCTTGGGTTATGTAATAACTTGATCGCAGAAGATGACAAAGTCGTTTTACTGGAAGATGGTGTCTACCTGGGGCTGCAGCCCCTGCCCTTTTTGGTGTTTGCCATCCGTTTTGATGTTGACGCAAGGGGGTTGGGTGGTCTCCTGGCGGCACAAACCGAGTCGATCGATTACAGTGATTTTGTGCGCCTGTGCGCAGAGGCAGATAAAGTCTGCTCGTGGTTTTAGCCGTGACCAGCAACCCGGAAACCGACAAGGAAGGGTTCCTCAGGAACACAGGTGACTGGAATCCAGCAATCGCCGAGCGCTTGGCAGAACTGGATGGAATTACTCTCACAGACGATCATTGGGAAGTCATTCACCTGGTGCGCGATTACTACCAGAATTATCGCTTGTTTCCCGCTAATCGGGTTCTTGTCACTAAAGTCAGGGAAGCCTATGGGGACAGCAAAGGTAACAGCATCCATCTAATGAAACTGTTTACCGGTAAACCAGCAAAGCACATTGCAAAAATTGCTGGCTTACCCAAACCACCTAACTGCGATTAAAGTCCACAACTTCCCCCACTATTATCAGCGTGGGCGTCTGCACCTGGGTTCGAGCGGCAAGGCCTGTAATGGTTTCCAGCGTCCCCTTTAACACCTGCTGTTCCGGTGTCGTTCCCTTCGAGATAATTGCGACCGGGGTTCCAGCATTCCTGCCATGTGCAACGAGTTGCTGGCAAATACTCGCAAGCCCCCCAAGGCCCATATAAAAAACAACTGTCTCATTCGCATGGGAAAGTTCCTTCCAGGCAAGGTCGACCTGTCCATTTTTTGGATGCCCTGTCACAAAGCGAACGCTTTGGGATAGTTCACGGTGTGTCAGTGGAATACCCGCATACGCTGCACAACCAGAGGCTGCGGTAATGCCAGGTACAACCTGGAAAGGAATGTTTTTTTCAATGAGCGCCGTGATTTCTTCGCCACCCCGGCCAAAGATAAAAGGATCTCCACCCTTTAATCGAAGCACTCGGTTTCCTTCCTGTGCAAGCCTGACCAGTAGTTCATTAATGTCTTCCTGGCTTGTCGACTTATATCCAGAGCGCTTGCCAACAAACTCCAGTGTGGCATCCCTGCGCACACGGTCCAGCACTCGGGGAGAAACCAGGTTGTCATACAACACAATATTAGCTTTCTGCATCAATTGTAGCGCTCGAAGCGTGAGTAGATCAGGGTCACCAGGACCGGCACCAACAAGGTAAACCTCGCCAGCAACACTGGAGATATCGTCTGCAAACAAGTAAGTATCTGCTTTTTCTCCCTCACCTGACATCGCAAGTTCAGCTCCCGGGGACTCCATAAAGGCTTCAGTGCGGCGTCGGCGAGACTCGATGTCGGTTAAGCTTTTTTTCAGTTGGCGCCGCCTTGAGCCCAAATACTCAGCGAGCATGCTGATCCTTTCCGGCAATGTTCTTTCAATCAGTTCTCGAACAAATCTGGTGAGTACCGGAGCCAGACCAGCGCTGCCGACAGAGATCACAAGAGGTTCCCTGTCAATGATGGCAGGAAAAGTTACGGTGCAGAGTTCTGGTGAATCAACGACATTGACAGGAATGCCCAAGCTCTTCGCGTCCCTGGAGACCGCTTCATTCACGGCCTTATCGTCGGTCGCTGCAACGACCAGGCATTTGCCAGGCAGAAACTCAGGATCATAGGTAGCTGCGTGCAGGGCATGGATGTTTTCCTGCAGGGTGGTTGCAACGGGGTCAGAGATGTCCGGCGCGACAACGGTAATATGTGCACCGCTGCGTAGGAGGAGTTCAATTTTTCTACGAGCAATTTCGCCGCCACCCACCACAAGCACGTCTCGACCCTGAAGATCAAAATGTAACGGCAGATAGCGCATAGTTCTAGCTCTCTAGTGAGATAACTGTCTCGCCGCCCATGTAAGACTGTAGCGCCTGTGGAATCCGAACGGACCCGTCTTCCTGCTGGTAGTTTTCCAGCAGTGCAACCAGCGTTCGCCCCACGGCTAAAGCAGAACCATTTACCGTGTGCATGAGTTCGGGTTTACCTGTCTCCGGGTTACGCCATCTGGCCTGCATCCGCCGCGCCTGGAAGTCCAGAAAATTACTACAGGATGATATTTCACGATACTTGCCCTGACCCGGTAGCCACACCTCCAGATCGTAAGTCTTGGCGGCAGCGAATCCAAGATCACCGCCACAGAGATTGACCACACGGTATGGCAGACCAAGTTTCTGCAAGATGGTCTCTGCATTTGAAGCCAGTTCCTCCAGTGCTGCCCACGAATCTTCAGGTCTCACCATCATCACCAATTCAACCTTTTCGAACTGATGCTGGCGGATCATACCTCGTGTGTCCCTTCCATAGCTGCCCGCTTCACTTCGAAAGCACGGGCTGTGGCACACGTATTTTTGAGGCAGCACGGCAGCGTCAAGTATCTCGTCGCGCACCATATTCGTGACCGGCACCTCTGCTGTAGGAATCAGGTAGAAGTCGCGCTCGTCATCGAGTTTGAACAGGTCTTCCTCAAACTTAGGTAATTGCCCGGTACCAGTAAGAGATTCCCTGTTAACGATGTAAGGGACGTAGATTTCCTCATAACCGTGTTCAATGGTATGCACATTCAGCATGAACTGAATCAACGCTCGCTGAAGCTGTGCCAGCTGCCCACGCAGGGTCACAAAGCGTGAGCCGGTAATTTTGGTTGCTTGCTCGAACCCCATTTTTCCTGAGGCGGCCGTGATATCCACATGATCCCTGGCAGCAAACGTGAATTCAGCTGGAACTCCCCACTTCCTGACCTCAATATTGTCATCTTCACTCTTGCCCGCGGGAACCGAATCATCCGGCACATTGGGAATGGCCATAAGCAGTTCATTCAGGCGCGATTGAACCGCCTCCAGCTCTTGCTTCTTGCTATCCAGCTGGTCACCAAGGTTCGCGACCGCATCCAGTAACGGCTGGATATCCTCTCCCTTTGACTTAGCCTGGCCTATCGCCTTTGACTGACTGTTACGGGTTCCCTGAAGCTCTTCAGTCTCAACCTGCAGGCCTTTGCGCTGACTTTCAAGGGATTGAACCTGCATAACGTCCAGCTCAAAGCCTTTGGTCAGCAGCCGCGCCGCAGTTGCCTCCAGTTCATGTCGAATAAGTTTTGGATCCAGCATGGTGTCTTGATCTGGGTGTTTTGAGGGGGCGCCATCTTACCAGATGATCGCAATGACCGTTAACCGGAAAACGTTCGAGTAGAGAGCATCGCCAGGTAGGCAGCAGTAATGCTAAGCAGCACGCTTCCAATGGTATAGATCGTAGCGGCAAACAGTCTTCCTTCCTGCAGCAGGCCAATGGTTTGCAGGGAAAAAGTCGAGAAAGTGGTAAATGCTCCGAGGAAGCCCACCATCAGAAGCGACCGCCAGACGTCTGATAACAGACCCCGCTCAAGAATCAGCACAAAGAGCACACCCATTGCGGCGGAGCCCAGAATATTCGCGATGAAAATCCCATAGGGGAAATCTCGGCCAAGCACGTGATCAAAATAGACCGTCATTCCATGGCGTGCAACCGAACCGAGAGCGCCGCCCAAGGCTATCGCCGTAAGTGTTCCCGTCACTGAACCCACCACTAGTTATCCTTCTTATATCGCTGAAACTCGCTGCTTTCATTCTGCTTACGAAGATAGTCCAGCTTTTCTGAGATTTTGGTCTCGGTGCCCCGTGCAACCGGATGATAGAACTGTACACCATGCAGTTCGGGTGGCACATAGGATTCGCCCGGCACAAAAGCATCTTCGTGATTGTGGGCGTACTGGTAATCGTCACCGTAACCCATCTTTTCCATCATAGCGGTGGGTGCATTTCGAATATGCATCGGGACTTCAAGCGAACCTGTCTCTGCTACCACTTGCTTGATCGCACCGACCGCAGCGTAAACTGCATTACTTTTCGCTGCGACCGCAAGATAGGCCACCGCCTGTGCAATGGCCAATTCACCTTCCGGACTACCCAACCGCTCCTGAACCGACCAGGCATTGAGCGCGATTTCCAGCGCCCTGGGATCCGCATTGCCAATATCCTCAGTCGCCATCCTGACGACTCGCCGAGCGATATAGACAGGATCACAGCCACCATCGATCATACGAACGAACCAGTAAAGTGAACCATCAGGGTCCGACCCTCTCACCGCTTTATGCAAAGCGGAAATCTGTTCGTAGAAAATGTCGCCGCCCTTGTCGAATCTCCTTAGCTCGTCACCGAAGACTTCTCCCAGGAGCTCCTCAGTGAGGTCTGAACCGCCCGCCATATCAGACGCCACCTCCAGGATATTAAGTGCACGCCTGGCATCACCATCTGCAGCCCTGGCGATAACAGTTAGCACTTCATCCGCGGCGGATACTGATTTATCAGCCAGTTCCTCATCCTGGCCAATCGCTTGTTTGAGCACTTCAACAAGCTGACCAACATCCAGTGACTCAAGTTTGTAGATTCTCGCTCTGGACAATAGTGCGTTATTTAACTCAAACGAGGGGTTTTCGGTGGTCGCCCCTACAAAAATAACGGTTCCGTCCTCAACATGTGGCAGGAATGCATCCTGCTGCGATTTGTTGAATCGATGAACTTCATCTATGAACAACAGTGTTTTTCTGCCGGAACCCACCTTGGCCTGCTTCGCAATCGCTATAGCTTCCCTTATATCCTTAACGCCAGACAACACCGCAGACAACGACTGGAAGTGTACATCGCAAACCTCAGAAATGAGTTTGGCAATGGTGGTCTTGCCTACACCAGGCGGCCCCCAGAGGATCATGGAATGCAACTGAGAACTATCGATCGCTTCCCTCAGAGGCTTGCCGGGTGACAATAGATGCGCCTGGCCAACGTACTGTGAAAGGCGTTTTGGACGCATCCGTGAAGCAAGCGGCTGATATCCTTGTTCTGGTTGAAACAGCGACATTAGCCTGGACGATCATCAATGACGTCAGCAAATTCAGGCACCTGCAATGTAAACATCTGTTCGGTTAGATCAACCAGTTCACCCACATTGCTAAGTTTTATGGTAGTTCGTTCCTGCATGGCATTCTCTACCGAGATACTAATCGGCTGGTTGTCTTGGAAGGAAAGTACCAGTTTCGTAATGAGGTTAGTGCTGTCGAACGGTGTCAGCAGGAAGCGCTGTATTTGTTCACTCTCGAAAAACTCGATGGTGTAGTTCTGGGCGATCGCTTCTGGTTCTCCTGAAAACAGTAATATCGGCATTTCATCCACCCGAGTGTTTAGCGGGCTAATGATGACCTGTTCCAGGTCCCTGTCATGGGTCCACATGGATACACCATCAGACACGATTGTCTGGCTCATCGGCGCACCTGTCTCTACCCTGAATAGACCCGGTTTCTTTAACCAGATCTCACCGGTCTGGATTTCTGAAGGTGCCGCCTCATGTGCAAATTCAGCATGCAGTGTTTGCAGACTGTCAAGAATGCGAACCAGGCGCTCCTCTGCTCCAGGCTGCTCGCCGCAAAACACTTCATCCGAAAATGCTGCTGTGCAGGCGATCATGCACATGACGATAGATTTACTTAGGCGGTGCATTAGCCAGAACTTCCCTTGAACCATTGCTGCCCATTTCACTTACCACACCTGCCGTCTCCATTGTTTCGATCATGCGCGCGGCCCGGTTATAGCCAATCCTCAGTTTTCGCTGCACCGCGGAAATTGAAGCACGCCTCGATTCTGTTACAAAGCTCACGGCCTCATCATAAAGTGGATCAGCATCCTCGGCGTCAGATGCCCCACCGGCGCCGGCAATCCCAGGCAGCATTTCATTCTCCGAAACACCACTGACAATTGATTCAAGATAATTCGGTTCCCCGAGTTGCTTCCAGCTTTCAACCACCCTGTGCACTTCATCATCATCCACAAAAGCTCCGTGAACCCTGATCGGTAGCGCTGACCCCGCGGGTAGATAAAGCATGTCCCCGTGCCCAAGTAACTGTTCTGCACCACCCTGGTCGAGGATAGTCCTGGAATCGATTTTTGACGACACCTGAAAGGCGATACGGGTCGGTACATTGGCCTTGATCAGACCCGTAATAACATCGACTGAAGGTCTTTGTGTCGCCAGGATCAGGTGAATCCCGGCGGCTCGGGCCTTCTGCGCGATCCGCGCGATCAGCTGTTCAACCTTCTTGCCAACAATCATCATCATGTCAGCAAATTCATCTACGACGACCACAATGAACGGCAACGTTTCCAGTTCAGGCGCTTGCTGGTCGGCTTCATCCAGAAGTGGATCAGGTAGCCACAAAGGATCCAGGATCGGTTCTTCTTTCTTTTTACCATCACGAACTTTCTTGTTGAAGCCACCGACATTCCTGACCCCCATGGCTGCCATCAGGCGGTAGCGACGTTCCATTTCTGCCACACACCAACGGAGGGCATTGGCGGCGTCCTTCATATCCGTCACTACTGGTGTCAAAAGGTGCGGTATACCTTCATAAACAGCCAGTTCAAGCATCTTGGGATCAATCATGATCATCCGGACATCTTCCGGCGACGCCTTAAACAGGATCGATAGAATCATGGCGTTGATACCGACGGACTTACCGGAGCCGGTCGTTCCAGCGACCAGAAGATGTGGCATTTTACCAAGATCCTCGACTACCGGCTGACCTGCAATATCATGCCCTAGCGCCAGGGACAGTGGAGACTGGGCGGCATCGTAGGCGTTTGACTTTAGGACCTCGCTCATCAGGACAATATCTCGGTCCACATTGGGGATTTCTACACCAACGACAGACTTACCGGGTATTACCTCGACTACCCTCACGCTAATAACGGCGAGCGAGCGGGCCAAGTCCTTGGCCAACCCTGAAATGCGCGACACCTTAATGCCTGCCGCAGGCTGAATTTCGAATCTTGTTATAACCGGACCTGGGAAAACAGCGACAACTTCGGCCTCTACACCATAGTCTTTGAGTTTGAGCTCAAGCAGTCGTGACATCGCCTCCAGGTCATTGGTTGAATAGCCTCGTTCTTCGTCCTTCTGCTGCTCATCCAACAGATGCAACGCTGGTAGTCCATCTACTGCGCTGATACGAAACAGGTTTCCCTGTCTTTCCCTGGCAACCCGTTTGCTGTCTTCTTTCTTGTGGGCCGATGGAACTTCGATAATCGGTGTAACTCGTTGCTGCTTCTTCTCAACATGCTTCTCGAGTGCCTCGCGTCGATGCTCGGCACTACGCTGGATTTCGCGTTTTTGCTGAACCATCGCCAATACGCGATGGCTTGTGTCGCCGGTTCTCGCCGCTATCTCAATGAAAAGGCGGCCAATTGCATCCATTACACGGAGCCAGGAAATATCCAGGAACGCGGTAAGACCAAAAAGGAACATCGCCACCAGGAATAATGTAGCACCCACATAGGAGAACACGGGGATCAGAAGGTCTGCAATCTCTGAACCGATAATACCGCCACTACCGTACTGGTAATCAACGCCTGAGACGTAAAAATGCATTGCTGCGATAGCAGTCCCGGCCCCGACCGTTAAAAACAGGCCTACTCCGCGAAAAATGAATACAGGCCAGTTAAATTCAGTCTCTGTCTCCCGCTCACGAAAGATCGTCCAGGCCTGGGAAGCAAGCATCATGGGGAACAGGTAAGACAGGAAGCCGAAGAAAAACAGGAAGACGTCCGCGATCCAGGCACCGCTCAAACCGACGATGTTATTCACCGTTTCGTCTGAGCCCGTATAGGTCCAGCCTGGGTCATTTCGATCGAAGCTGATTAATGCCAGCGTGAGGAAAAGTGCGGTAGCGATTAACGCAATGAACGCACCCTCTTTCAACCGGGGACCAAGCAGTTCCGAAAAATCCGGCTTATTCCTGCTGGTTGTCTTGGATTGTGCCAATTCAGGAAACCTGTGTTTGTCCCGTGGAATATCTTTAAAATCAGAGTGTTAGATATTATAACTAAACGGCACTCGTATAAACGTTTTTATCTCCGCCGAAATGAGGGCCATGCGTTAACGAGCCTATCTCGTTATTTCGTTCTGATGTAGAATGCCGACTTTTAATAACTGTTTCCTAAGAGAGGACCCATGGCAGGACCTAGCCAGCCCCAAGTAACCGATGAAGTGTGGGATGATGATCGCGTGAAGTCTTTCCTTGAAATGGAAGCCTACGGCGGTAACGTCGATTTTCACGTGTTAATGAGAGCCTATCGTGGAATGCGACCGGCCGACTTTGAGCGTTTTCTGGCTTTTTTTGTTGACACTAATCATGACCTGGACGCAACAGATGATCAGGGCCGCACCCTTTGGTCCATTATCGAGGGACACCGCCAGGGTGCAGATTTCATCGCCTTGCGAAAAAAGTACTAGCAGAGCTCGTCCCAATCAGCATGACCTAAAACACATGAACCAAAAGCGACTGACAGCATGAAAGAAGTACATCACAAATTACTCATTCTCGGCTCAGGACCAGCTGGTTATTCAGCAGCTATCTATGCCGCGAGGGCCAATCTGAATCCGGTTGTTATCACAGGAATCGAGACAGGCGGCCAGCTCACCACGACCACTGACGTCGATAACTGGCCTGGAGACGCCCATGGCCTGCAGGGACCTGACTTGATGGTTCGCATGCAGACGCATGCGGAGAGATTCGACACTGCCATTGTTTACGATCACATCCATACAGCAGAATTAGCAGAGAAACCGTTTCGGCTGCATGGCGACCAGGCAATCTATACCTGTGATTCATTGATTATCGCGACCGGTGCTTCAGCTCGTTATCTCGGACTGCCTTCGGAAGAGGCATTCAAAGGTAAGGGCGTCAGTGCCTGTGCGACATGTGATGGTTTCTTTTACAAGAAGCAGAAAGTCGCAGTCATCGGAGGCGGGAATACCGCTCTTGAGGAAGCGCTGTATCTATCAAATATCGCTTCTGAAGTGGTCATGGTGCATCGACGAGACACCTTCCGCGGTGAAAAGATTCTACGCCAGCGCGTCATCGAAAAAGACAATATCAATATACAGTGGGATCACACCTTGGACGAAGTGCTAGGCGACGATATGGGTGTCACCGGGATGCGGATCAAGGGTGTTAAGACGAACGAGGCTGTCGAGTTCGATCTGCAGGGTGTATTTATCGCCATTGGTCACACGCCTAACACTGAGATTTTTGCTGGTCAGTTAGACATGAACAACGCCTACATTAACATTCATACCGGTCTTGCCGGTAATGCAACCGCAACCAGCATTCCCGGTGTATTCGCGGCAGGCGACGTAGCGGACCAGGTTTACAGGCAGGCAGTCACCTCATCCGGGTTTGGGTGCATGGCAGCATTGGATGCTGAAAAATACCTGGATGAACTTGAAGCCTAGACGGCATCAATTATGAACGCTCTGGTGTGGTTGTCCGAGGATCCCACCCTATTTCCCGATATCGACGACGCGCTTACCGACCCCAATGGATTGCTAGCTGCTGGTGGTGATCTTTCAGAGGCCCGCCTGATAGCAGCCTATCGCCAGGGTATCTTTCCCTGGTTTGATGACGACCAGCCTATATTGTGGTGGTCACCTGACTCCAGATGCGTGATTGACCCCACATCTTTTTCCCCCGGCCGAAGTTTGGCCAAACGAATAAGAAAGGCTGACTTCGAGCTCAGAATCGACGACGCTTTTTCACAGGTAATCGATTACTGCCAGTTGCGTTCAGGCGATGAGGGTACCTGGATTACCGACGAAATGAAGGCCGCCTATCTCAACCTGCATGATTCGGGTTTCGCTCATTCTTTCGAGTGCTACATTAACGGGACACTTTGCGGTGGGCTGTACGGGCTATCCATTGGTAATCTTTTTTTTGGAGAGTCTATGTTCCATCATGTTACAGACGCATCAAAACTGGCTTTCACGGGTCTGATGAGAACAATGGCAAATGCAGGTTGTCCTATGGTTGATTGCCAGCTGCCTAACCCCCACTTACTATCGTTGGGCGCCTTTGAGTTGCCCCGTGACCAATTTCGTCAGATCCTCAATAAACACATTGATCAGCCGTCTATTGACTGGTCGCAGCTACGTGGCGTTTGCCCCGTAATCTGGTAAGTTATTCCAATGACTTCGCTATCAGAACTCAGATTTTTTACGACACCGCCCCATGACTGCAGTTACCTGGACGGTAAACAGGCTATTACCCTGTTCGCCGATCCCCTCACGGAAATAGATAAGGATTTGTATTCGGCATTATCTGCGGTTGGTTTCAGGCGAAGCGGCAGCCACATTTACAGGCCCTACTGCCAGACGTGTGCGGCCTGTATTCCGGTACGAATTCCCGTGGCCCAGTTCACTGATAAACGCAAACATCGACGGGCTCGTAAAACGAATGAAGCACTTACCGTGACGAAGCACTCACCACGGTTCACTGAAGAATATTTCTCACTTTACGAAAAATACATTTCCGAGAGACATTCAGATGGTGATATGTATCCGGCATCAAGAGACCAGTTTCAGAGCTTTCTGGTAGACGGGCGCGCAGAGGCAAGTTTCTATGAATTCCGCAACTCAGGACAGTTGTTAGCGGTTGCAGTTGCCGATGAACTCAATGATGGGCTTTCCGCTATCTATACCTTCTTTGATACTGATGAACATAGCAGAGCACTTGGAGTGTTCTCTGTACTGTGGCTGATCGGTGAGGCTCAGGCCCAGAATCTTGAGTTCCTTTATCTTGGATACTGGATCAAGCAGTGCCAGAAGATGAACTACAAGATGGAATACAAACCCATCGAACTGTACGTCAACAATAGCTGGGTTGGCATAGACGCTTGATTTGCATTGGTGATGAGTAGGGGGCACAATGCTCGCCGTTAAAACCAACCCCCAGAGGAACAATGGCCAAGGAAGAACAAATACAGATGTCGGGAAAGGTAATAGATACCATGCCCAATACGATGTTTCGAGTAGAACTTGAAAACGGACACGTAGTAACCGCACACATCAGCGGCAAGATGCGAAAGAATTACATCAAGATTCTGACCGGCGATACGGTGAAAGTAGAACTCACACCGTATGACCTCTCAAAAGGCAGAATCACCTTCCGCGAATAAGCTCAGACCGTCTCTGGTTCCTCGATCACGAGGGACAGGTCACCATCTTCTACCGTCACATGCACCACGCCACCCCCATTCGATAGTTTTCCAAACAGGATATCTTCAGCCAGATCTTTTTTGATACGATTCTGGATGAGGCGCTGCATGGGCCTTGCGCCCATCTTTTCGTCATAGCCATTATCCGCAAGCCAGACTCGCGCTTCGTCGGACACCTCCAGCTGAACTTTTTTATCGTCCAATTGTACCTGGATCTCAACCAGGAACTTGTCCACGACTGTCTTAATCACATCCTTGGATAGTGATGCGAACGGGATAATCGCATCAAGCCTGTTCCTGAACTCGGGCGTAAATATTTTCTTGAGGATTTCCATACCATCTGTGGCGTGATCCTGAGTCTGAAAACCTATGGAATTCCGACTCATTTCCTGGGCCCCGGCATTGGTAGTCATGACAATGATTACGTTTCGGAAATCAGCTTTGCGCCCATTGTTATCGGTCAACGTACCGTGATCGAACACCTGTAGTAACAGGTTAAATACTTCCGGATGGGCTTTTTCGATTTCATCCAGGAGCAACACACAATGCGGTTGCTTTGATATGGCCTCTGTTAGCTGACCACCCTGGTCGTAACCAATGTATCCCGGAGGTGCACCTATCAATCTTGATACTGTGTGGCGCTCCATGTATTCAGACATGTCAAAGCGAACCAGGTCGATCCCCATAATATTGGCCAGCTGGCGACAGACCTCGGTTTTACCGACACCGGTTGGGCCACTGAACAGGAACGAACCGATGGGTTTGCCTTCTTCTTTCAAACCCGCTCGAGATAGTTTTATCGCACTGGACAAGCTATTGATCGCCGGATCCTGGCCGAAGATCACCATCTTAAGGTTAGTTTCAAGGTCCCTGAGTGCTGACTTATCACTACTGGAAACGGTCTTTGGCGGTATCCGCGCTATCTTAGCGACTATTTGCTCTACGTCACCGACAGAGATCTGCTTTTTGCGGCGGCTCGGGGGTTGCAGCTGCTGATAGGCGCCGGCTTCATCAATCACATCTATTGCCTTGTCGGGCATGAAGCGATCGTTAATGTATTTGTCGGCCAGTTCGGCGGCTACCCGCAGCGCACGATCAGTGTACTTAAGCTGATGATGCTCCTCGAAGCGAGTCTTGAGCCCTTTGAGAATTTTGTAGGTGTCTTCGACGTTAGGTTCATTGACATCGATCTTCTGGAACCGACGCGACAACGCTCTGTCCTTGTCAAAGATCCCCCTGTATTCCTGGTAGGTGGTCGAGCCAAGACAACGTATCTCTCCTGATGCAAGCAGTGGCTTGAGCAGATTCGATGCGTCCATCACACCACCAGATGCCGCTCCCGCACCAATGATGGTGTGAATCTCGTCAATAAACAGGATCTGGTCAGGCGTGTCTTTCAGCTCATTCAACAGTGACTTCAGCCGCTTCTCAAAGTCACCCCGATACTTGGTACCTGCGAGTAACGCACCAAGATCAAGGGCATGAACGGTACTTTCCTCGATGATATCGGGCACCTGCCCATCAACGATTAATTTGGCAAGGCCTTCTGCAATTGCAGTCTTTCCAACGCCAGACTCGCCAACCAACAACGGGTTGTTCTTGCGTCGACGAGATAGGGTTTGGATGACTCGTTCAACTTCCGAGCTTCGACCTATAAGCGGGTCAATCAGCCCTTTTCTGGCTTGCTCGTTCAGATTGGTTGCGTAGGATTCAAGAGCGCTCGCCTGCTTCTCGCCTTCTTCCTCTCCTTCTGAAATACCTTCTCCTGGTGTTTCAGATTCCTCACCTTCTTTACCCACTCCATGAGCGATGAAATTAACAATATCGATGCGATTAACATCCTGTTGCTTCAACAGAAAGACGGCATGGCTTTCCTGTTCGCTAAATATTGCAACCAGTACGTTGGCACCATCGACCTCTTTCTTGCCACTGGACTGCACGTGAAAGACTGATCGCTGCAGCACGCGCTGAAACCCGAGTGTGGGCTGCGTTTCGCGATCATTCTCATTTTGTGGAATTAGCGGGGTTGTAGCCTCAAGAAACTCTTCCAGTTCTGTTCGAAGTTTTTCGATATCTGCACCACATGCACCGAGCACAGAAACAGCAGAAGTGTTGTCCAATAAGGATAGCAACAAGTGCTCAACAGACATCAGTTCATGCCGTTTTTGCCTGGCATCTTTAAAAGCCAGGTTCAGGGTTACTTCAAGTTCTCTGCTTAACATAGTAGGTAACGTCTTCCTCTAATCATCATCGTCTTCTACCGCTTCAATTTCTGAAATCAGCGGATGTTGGTTTTCCTGCGCGTACTGATTGACCTGCGCAGACTTGGTTTCTGCAATGTCCCTGGGGAAAATCCCGCAGGTTGCCTTGCCTTGCGTGTGAACCGCAAGCATCACCTGGGTGGCTCTTTCCCTGTCCAGCCCAAAAAACGATTGTAGCACTTCAACCACGAACTCCATTGGAGTGTAGTCATCATTCAGTAAGACCACTCTATATAGTGGCGGTTTTTTTATCTTGGGTTCTACGGGTGCTTCTAGAACCCCTGTATCTCTGTCAGGCCCAAGAGGATTTTCCTCACCACCGGTAGCTTTTATTATTAATGCAATCACAGTTACTCTTTATAAGGTCTAAATTCGTTTTATCAAGGTGCACTGGTCGAATCCTGCCAACCGTTCACCTTCTGTTCTGTTACCTTTTGCACTGTTAAAAGGCTCACGGCCTATTCTAACCAGAATCAGTCCCCGGAGAAACTTGACTAAAGGGTTATCGGCGAGAATAACGCGATTTCGTAATTTTTCATAATTGCCGGACTCTAAGTCACTGTAAACATAGAGAAAATAAGCCAACTTGACGGAGCCTTTTAAATACTCCTAAAGTGCTTGTTGGAGAACACTACTATAGTCGTTGTTTTCATATACCCAGTCGATTGAACCTCGCAGGTATGGCGTTGAATCTGACCGGGCTGATGTCATGGCTTTTGCGAACAGCAACGAGGTCACCACTATGCCTACGGGACGAGTTAAGTGGTTCAACAATGCCAAGGGATTTGGTTTCATACTCCCTGAAGATGAAAGTGAAGACTATTTTGTTCACTACTCATCAATTGTTATGGACGGTTATAAAACATTAAAAGCAGGACAAGCTGTCAGCTTCGAGATGATTGATGGACCAAAAGGTACTCATGCGGTCAACGTCAGCCTTCTCGACCAGGAAGATGATGGCGGCCACGAGGAATACGGGAACGGAAACTCAGCCGGAGCCCCTGCCGCCTCAGAGTAGTCGCATCAGGAATCCTTTTAAGGCGTAAGTGTGTCCGGCAATAACCTGATCCTTTTAAACAAGCCATTTGGAGTCATGAGCCAGTTCTCAGGCGACTCTCCCAATCTTTCAGACTATGTTTCTGAAAAAGGGTTCTACCCTGCTGGACGGTTGGACAAAGATTCTGAGGGACTTCTGTTACTGACAAACGACGGT
The DNA here is from genome assembly GCA_018665025.1 of Gammaproteobacteria bacterium. Taxonomy (GTDB): domain Bacteria; phylum Pseudomonadota; class Gammaproteobacteria; order Pseudomonadales; family Azotimanducaceae; genus UBA9659. The sequence goes on along the minus strand of JABJED010000120.1, from coordinate 18,342 downwards.
AAGCTTCAAAACAGGATCAGCGACCCCCAATTCAAAATGGAAAAGACCTACTGGGCACAGGTTGAAGGTGAAATCGACAATAGTGCTATCAAGCGACTCACCGAAGGCGTCGATCTGAAAGACGGGCAGACCAAACCGGCAACAGCATCACGAATCAGCTGTCCTCTTCCGAAGAGAGTGCCGGACATCCGTGTACGCCTGTCCAAACCAACCAGCTGGCTTGAATTAACGATACGTGAAGGAAAGAATCGCCAGGTCAGGAGAATGACCGCAGCCGTTGGCTTCCCCACGTTAAGATTATTTCGCCACCGAATTGGTCCTTGGACCTTGCAAGATCAACCACCTGGCGCATACCGAAAGGAACGTATCAACTTTTAGATCATTCTTTTCCCACGCTTCAGGTTATTGAGACTATCCCCAGGCATCAGCTGCTGCCTGATCACTTTCTCGAGTGGTTAACCAGCGCTCCCCTTTCTCAGTTTTTTCTTTCTTCCAGAAAGTGGCGCGTGTTTTCAGATAATCCATCACAAAAGAGCACGCGGCAAAGGCGTCTCCCCGATGCTGGCTAGCCATTCCAACGAATACAATTTCATCACCTGGATAGAGATCTCCTACGCGATGAATAACCGTTGCCGCAATAACGTCCCACCTCTCGGCGGCCTCATCAATGATCTTGTCGAGCTCTCGTTCGGTCATCCCTGGGTAGTGTTCAAGGTGGAGCACCTGCACCGATTCGTCTTCGTTGAGATCTCGAACGGTACCGGTAAAAGTTACGACCGCACCTACTTTTAAACTGACTGATCGAAGGTGGTCATACTCCGACCTTAGATCGAACATTTCTTCCTGGACCTGGATTTTCTTTTCCATTCTAACCACCCGTTACCGGGGGAAAGAACGCCACTTCATCTCCATCAATAACTCCGACATCCTCGTTGATCAAATCCTGGTTAACGGCGATACGAATGTTTTCAGCAGTCAGTATCCCAAGCCACTCAGGCGATTGTTGGTTCGCCAGTTGCGAAATGAGGGCTGATACGCTGGAGGAACCAGAAATCTGCAGGTCGACTGAATCCACGCCCAGCGCCTCACGCAAGCTGGCAAAAAATACGATTTTGACAGTCACGCTGACTTGACCCAGTCGCCGGATTTGCCGCCGGACTTACTGTCCAGCACTATTTCAGAGATCACCATTCCCCGATCTACTGCTTTGCACATATCGTAAATAGTCAGTGCTGCTATTGAGGCAGCCGTCAGAGCTTCCATTTCTACACCCGTTTTTGCAACAACCTTGCACCTCGTCGAGATGCGAATCTGACTGCTGGCTTTATCGCACTCAAAGTTGACCTCTACTGAAGTCAGCGCAAGCGGGTGGCACAGGGGAATCAAGTCAGAACATTTCTTGGCAGCCTGGATACCGGCTATTCGTGCGACGGCAAGCACATCCCCTTTCTTGGCTTCCCCATTGAGAACCAGCGCTAGCGTTTCAGGCAGCATGGACACGGTTGCCGATGCGAGGGCAACCCGCTCGGTAACATCTTTACCGCCGACATCGACCATTCTGGCCTGTCCCTGCTCGTCTATATGGGTCAACTGATGACCAGATGTTTTATTTGTCATAATGCTCGCACTTTAAATGTTTCCGGGACTGCAATCGACCTGCTGAACTGGCCACAAAACATTACAGTGGCAACTATTGTACAACGGAACGATAAATTCTTGATGGCTTACTCTGTCACCCGGTCAGTTTCTTATACACAGATAGCGCTTAACTCAGCAACTGTATCACCATCGATGAGCCCGCTGACGTCACTACGAAATGACTTTCCCCAACTGGAAGATTCAGGATATCTTCCAGCCAATGGCAGCAACTGACGCAGAGTAGACTGACCCCGTTGCTCGATACGGTAATGCTCCACCTCCTATTAGCCTCAGAAACCCAATAAGCGCCTTTATCCTAAGCCACAACCTGAGCTCAAAATGGAGTAAAATGCGGCTTCACTAGCATCTTTGCTTTGTTACCTTAAGGCTGTCATGAAAGGAAACTCTCCACCCGACCCCGGCGATACCAGGGTTATTGTTGGTATGTCCGGTGGCGTCGATTCTTCGGTCACTGCGCTGCTTTGCCTTGAAAAAGGCTACCGGGTAGAGGGCCTTTTCATGAAGAACTGGGATGAAGATGACGGGACGGATTACTGTACCGCGATGGAAGATCTTGCAGATGCCAAGGCGGTATGCCAGGAACTGGGCATTAAACTTCACGAGGCGAATTTCGCCGCGGAATACTGGGACAATGTCTTTTCCCATTTTCTTGAAGAGTATCGACTTGGCAGAACCCCAAACCCGGATGTGCTGTGTAACCGCGAAATAAAGTTTAATGTCTTCGCCCGGTATGCGGAAGTACTCGGCGCTGACCTGGTCGCAACGGGTCATTATGCCCGGCTCGAAACAATTGATGGTTGCCAGCGCCTGATGAAAGCCGAGGACAGAAACAAAGATCAGAGTTACTTCCTGCAATCGGTGACCTCTGAACAGTTCAGTAACGTTATATTCCCACTGGGTGATTTGAAAAAAGATCATGTGAGGGTCATTGCCCGAGAAAACAACCTGCCAGTTCATTCCAAGAAAGATTCGACCGGGATCTGCTTTATCGGCGAGAGAAGATTCAAGGATTTTCTGCAGACCTACCTACCTGCCAATCCCGGTGATATTGTTGACCTCGAAGATCAGGTGATCGGTCAGCATGATGGACTGATGTATCACACACTCGGGCAAAGGCAGGGACTCAGGATCGGTGGCCTCAAAGGCAGTAAAGAACAACCATGGTATGTCGCGGCTAAAGACCTGCACTCCAATCGGTTGATCGTCGCACAAGGTAACGATAACCCTGCCCTGTTTTGTTCGTCCATGGAGCTTAAGGAAATCTCATGGATTGGCAGGTCACCCGATTTACCGACTGAGTTGTGCGTAAAGACCCGATACCGACAAGCGGACCAGGTGTGCCATCTTGATTGCAATGATACCGGCTACTCCGTTGAGTTCAGCGAACCACAACGTGCGGTGACACCAGGTCAATGGGCATGCTTCTATGACGGAGACATCTGCCTCGGAGGCGGTATCATCGTGGCAACGGATAATCCCCTATGAAACTGCAAAAAACACAAGAACGCGCCCTTGCTTTAGCGGGGCTGGTACAAAGTTGTTACCTGGTAGCAGGTGTCGCACGAACCGGTATGGCCAGCCAGGATAATCTCGCGGGTTGCCTTGAAAGTATTCTTGTCACAAATCCAAATGAAACCCTGGACGTCTACAAAGATGGCAATGGCGTGCGGACGGGCCTTCGGCTGGTAACCGAGATCCTCGGTGAGTTAAAAATCGGCGAACATAGCGAGACTGTCCGCTATGTCATGCATGTACTGTCACTCGAACAGCGACTACGCCGGACACCTAAACTGATGAGGTCCCTGGGAGCAGGGATTAGTGCAATCCAGGAGCATCGGCATCTGAATGAACTTACCGTAACCGATGAAGACATCATTTCAAGATTATCCAGACTCTATGAAGAGACCGCAGGCACTGTACAACCCAGAATCCGAATTCAGGGACAACAGAAACACCTGGCCAATACAATGAACACCTCCCGGATCAGAGCACTACTATTGGCAGCTATTCGCTCCGCGGTTCTCTGGCATCAACTGGATGGTCGGCGAAGCCAGTGGCTTCTGGGGCGTGGCAAGCTGCTCAGAGCAATTGACCGAGTTTCAGAAATTATTAGTTGAATTAAATTATTACCTATAAAATATCGATATGACATTAGAACTCAAAGAACTCACAGCCATAAGCCCCATTGATGGTCGATACGCGAGACACACTGGCGCCCTGCGCGAGCTCCTCAGCGAATATGGACTCATTAGGTTTCGCGTACTGGTGGAACTCCGCTGGTTCCAGTGCCTGGCTTCTGAACCCGCCATTCCAGAGTTGCCGCCGCTGAGCGAACAACAGTACAAGGCAATTGATGCGCTCATTGATGGCTTCAATATTGACGATGCAAGACAGGTAAAAACCATTGAAGCAACAACCAACCACGACGTTAAAGCGATCGAATATCTGGTCAAAGAAAAATTGTCGACCGTCGATGGCCTGGCCCCCTATATAGAATTCGTGCACTTCGCCTGCACGTCAGAAGACATTAATAACCTCTCGCATGGATTGATGCTCCAGGGCGCGATGGAATCTTCGATCGAGCCTTTGATGCAACATGTTATCGACGCCATTGCCAGCCTCGCGAAAGAACACGCCGCTACACCGATGCTTTCCAGAACGCATGGGCAAGTGGCGTCTCCTACGACAATGGGAAAAGAGTTGGCTAATGTCGTTGCAAGATTAAAACGGCAACTGGCGACCGTACAGAACACTCCCCTACTAGGTAAGATCAATGGTGCCGTCGGCAACTACAACGCACATGTATCAGCCTACCCGGATGTCGACTGGCTTTCCCTCAGCGAACAGTTCGTTACTCGCCTGGGCCTGACCTGGAATCCATACACAACTCAGATAGAACCCCACGACTACATTGCAGAGCTATTCCAGGCTATCTGTCGATTTAATACGATCCTTCTCGATTTTGACCGGGATATCTGGTCATACATCTCGATTGGCTACTTCAGGCAAAAGAAAATCGAAGGGGAGACAGGGTCTTCAACAATGCCTCACAAAGTCAATCCGATTGACTTCGAAAATAGCGAAGGCAACCTCGGTCTCGCCAACGCTTTACTAAGCCACCTTGCCGAGAAGCTACCGGTATCTCGATGGCAAAGAGACCTGACTGATTCGACCGTCCTGAGGAATGTCGGCGTCGGGTTGTCCTATAGCCTTATCGCTTACAACTCAGCGCTCAAGGGTATCGGCAAACTCGAGTTAAACCAAGCAGCGCTGACGAAGGACCTCGAACAAAGTTGGGAAGTTCTTGCGGAGCCTATCCAGACCATAATGCGTAAGCACGGGATTGCAGAACCCTATGAAAAGCTGAAAGCAATGACACGAGGTGAATCGTTAAGCCAGGAACGAATTGTTAGTATGCTGGATGAGTTAGACCTGCCTGAAGCCGTTAAAGCAGACATCCTGTCGCTAACACCTGCCAACTATATCGGTGAGGCGCAAAGACTGGTCACACGACTGCTTGATGATTGATGCTGCAGGGCGAACGCTTAACTGAGTTCCAGGCGCGTTATTGGCGCAAGCAGGCATGCGTGTTTCGAAACGCAATAGATTTTTCAGCCTACCCAATTGCCATCAACGATGTCTGCCAGCTAACCCTTAGCGAGCTGGTTGAATCCAGAATGATCAACGCCAACCACGAACTGTTCCTTGGTCCATTCGAAAACTCCCGCGATTTCGATGGGTTTGTGCCAGAAAATCACCTGCTACTGGTTCAATGCCTGGAACAACATTTGGACTCTGCGGAATCGTTGCTTCGAGACCAGTTTCACTTCATCCCCGCCTGGCAGGTCGACGATGTCATGGCAACGGTCGGTGGTACCGGCGCTACCTGTGGTGCGCACTTTGATCAGTACGATGTTTTCCTCCTGCAACACCAGGGCAACAAACGCTGGCAACTGGATGACGGCGGCCATATCGAAAGTGACCTGGATGATAACCAGGAAGTCCGTTTGCTTAAGGAATTCAAAGCGACCCAGACGTATGACCTGGCGCCCGGTGATGTTCTTTACCTGCCACCAGGCATCGGCCACTTTGGGATATGCGATGGATTGTCGATGACGCTTTCAATCGGTATTCGAAACCCCACTCCCACTGAACTACTGGCCGATCTTTCTGAGTTCATGATTGAAGGTTTGGCAGAGAACATTCCAATGAATAATCAATTGTATGGCGCGGGCAGTGGTCTTCCAGCGGCGGTCGCAGATGAGTTATTTGATGAGGTTTCGCGGCTATTTAGCCCTGCCACATTACAACGATGGTACGGCTGCTACGTCACACGGTTACGTGAGCCAGAATTACTTTGCCCCGACGATGCTCGAGAATATACCAATGGTATGAGCCTCTCGGCATCGCTTCCTTCCCGAATGAGCTACGCACGAGTCGGCCAGATGTTGTATTTCTTCGTCAACGGTGACGCATTTCATTTAACCAATGATGATGAAGGCTGGGTGGTTACGTTGTGTAGCGCACGAGAACTGCAAACGGGCCACCTCGCCAGCAGCGAAGGCATGGATTGCCTGCAATCACTCTTATGCGCTGGCGCGGTGGTCTAATCCGCTCTACCATGGTGTTGACAGAGCAGATTATTCGAAAGGATCCGTGGAACTCAGGCAATTCAATACCCGAGAGGCCGATTGGCGAACTGACGGCAACCAGCTGTCCAACATACGACGCCTCGTCTTTATCGTCGAGCAAAAAGTCCCTAAAGATGAAGAGTGGGATGGTAAGGACGAAGATAGCTGGCACTGGCTGGCAACCGATACAAAAGATGTCCCCATTGGTACTGCTCGATTATTGCCAGACGGCCAGATTGGCCGAATGGCGGTACTTTCACACTACCGAAAATTTGGCGTAGGCGCGGCGCTACTGGAGCAGGCTGTTGAGAAAGCCCGCCATCTAGGTTTTAGCCGCGTATTCCTTAATGCCCAAAGCCACGCACTCGGCTTCTATGAAAGAGCGGGGTTCATCGCCCAGGGCGAGGAATTTCAGGAAGCCGGCATCCCCCACTATCGGATGACGCAGCCCCTTACGCCGCCTGAAGACAACGTCCAGAGGCGACTACTGGTGGCGTCCACGCTTAAAGTGGACGTGAAATCCTTCGACACATCCGAGGTACTCTGGGTGGAAAAGTCGAGCACTCTGCGCAGAATCAGACGTCAAATATTCCAAACAGAACAAAAGCAGCCAGATTATAAGGATTCCGATGATCTGGACGATTCTGCCATCCACTGGATTGCCACCAACGATGATGATCACGTCATCGGACTCATTCGAATGACGCCTGAAGGCATCATTTCCCGATTCGGAATACTTGAAGACCACAGTCACCCGGATGTCGATACCAGTCTGCTGGAACTTGCCATTCAACGCGCCCGACGCTTTTCACTGACCCAGGTTTTTGCTGATCGTGAATTTGCAGGAAAGACGAACGACTTTCTTGTCAAAGCCGGATTTCGAGTGGATCCCAACACCTCTCGCTTTCTATTAACCCTGGAACCTGAAGACAGGACTGTCCAAACGCCCTCAGACGGTGGCGCTGCCATGGACAGTGATGTCACTTACAAACTGGGCGATGACAAGCAACTGATTCAATTACGCAGTGAATCTGACTTCAGGAACGTCATTCTCAACATGACAAGCCAGGCTAAACGAAGCATCCGAATATATTCGCCGCTGCTGTCACACGATTTGTTTGATCATGATGATTTGATGACAATCTGTTCCGGGCTGGGCAGAAGGAACAAGTTTACGAAGATCGAGATACTGGTTTTTAATCCTCATCGCATGATCAAAAACGGCCATGCACTGCTTAACATCGCTAGAAAACTACCCTCTTCAATCAGGATAAAGATCGTAGACCCCGAGATGCGGCAACAGTATCACGAGTATGTTTTGGTTGATGGCCAGGGGGTCATCTATCGAGGCGAACACGACACTTATTCGGGGACCGCCCGCTTTCAGGATATTACGGGGTGTAACCATCTTGATCGCCAGTTTACGGCGAGTTGGGAGTCAGGCCTATTAGACCCTAACCTCAGACAACTCAGCCTCTAGACTCTTCCTAGAGGTTTCAGGCACAGGTTTCAGGTATAGGTTTCAGGCATAGACAGCGCGCTGGCTGAAGCAATCACCCCATTATTGTCCGCATAGGTGTATTCCCCAGGAACGAAATTGACGCCGCCGATCACCACCACCTCATCCCGTATGCCGATACCTCGTTTGACGCTCTTTAAGGGGTTCGCATTGATTGCCTGGATACCGAGACCGATCATGGCCAGTGCATCAACATCGCGCACACACCCATCAACGATAATGCCAGCCCAACCATTGTTAGCCGCCTTCAGGGCAAGGTTGTCGCCAAGTAAACCGCACCGAAGGGAACCGGCCCCGTCAACTACCAGTACTCGTCCTTTACCCTCTTCAGTGACAGCATCTGCGACCAGAGAGTTATCCTCGTGACACTTGATCGTCGTGATGACGCCGCCAAAAGAGGATATGGCGCCGAAATTCCTGAACATCGGGCTTACAACCCGCACCAGTTCAGGGTATTCATCACACAAATCGGGAAGCACGTAATCCATCATCAATCCTTATTCATTTGCTTTAACGGCAAAGCTGGTTAAAATTTCCAGCCCATCATATCAAAGCCTCACCGATGGCTCTAAAACTGTCTCAGTTCAGGAAATTAGCATCGTTACTTAAGACGATGGTCAAAGTTTCGCTTTGTTTCTCTGCTGCTGTTCAAGCAGAACTGTATCTGCACGAGGGCCCAAATGGCGAGCGGATGATTAGCGATCGCCCTATTGCCGGGTATGTCCTGCTGACAAAACGGGATACGTTGACTAACGCAGGCGACTTCCTCGCAGATCGACCGGTTGACCTCGGTAGCCCAGCGGAATTCAAAGCGCATATCCGCAGTGCCAGCAGAAAGTACATGGTAGACCCAGCTCTGATTGAAGCCATTATCCAGGTCGAGTCCAGTTTCAGATCTGACGCCGTTTCGCACTCAGGGGCAACGGGACTAATGCAGCTTATGCCCGGTACCGCACGGGATCTCGATGTCATAGACCGATACAATCCCAGGGAAAACATCCATGGTGGGGTGAAATACATCAGCAAACTTATGAAACGGTTTGATAACAATATGATGCTGGCGATTGCCGCTTACAATGCCGGCCCGGCCGCTGTAGAGCGTTACAATGGCGTGCCGCCAAACGCAGAAACCCCACGCTATGTTAAAAAGGTCATCAAGGCTTACCATGATTTCAGAATAACTGGTTACACAGAGGACTAGCATGATGCACACACTACCCCTGATCCTTTTGCTGGCACTGTCGGCCTGCTCTGAATACCTGCCAATTGCCGGGGGCGAATTAGAGGGAACAGTTGCTCCATTGCCGGCGCATTGGAGTGAGCTCGCCACTACCGAAATCGTACAACTGGAATCAACAGATGAAGCGCCCTACTCCGTCAACCTCTGGATAGCCGAGGTCGGTGGCGCGCCGCACGTCTTTGCCGGTGATAACCGAGCGCAGTGGGTAGAGAACATTGCCGGCAACCCGGATATCCGATTAAAAATAGGTGAGGAAATATTTGAGCTTCGCGCAATCAGAGTTACCGATGCTACCGTATTCGAGACCTTCGCCCAGGCCTGGGAATCAAAATATGGCAATCGACCCAGAAACGAAAGTGTCGACGAAACCTACCTTTTCCGACTGGCACCCAGAGACAACTAATCAATTTCCCCCGCTTTAGTTCAGGCGTCGCGGCACGCGACAATACCTGATCCTGTTAGGTCTGGTTCAAGGCAGCCTTATCGAAAAAACCGGCCAGCTCCGTATACTCGGTTGTCACCTTGTACTGCGGGAACTCATCGATGACATTTTGCGGCGCCCGAAACAGAAAACCTGCATCTGCTTCTTCCAGCATAGTAGTGTCGTTATAGGAATCACCCGCCGCAAATACCGTATATTTCAGCTGTTTCAGCGCTTTCACCGACTGACGCTTCGGGTCTTTCTGGCGAAGCAGGTAATCTGTCACTCGACCATCCCCAGACACCTCGAGCTTATGACAAAACAACGTCGGCCACGCCAATTGAGCCATTAAGGGCCTGGCGAATTCATAAAAAGTATCAGAGAGAATAATGACCTGAAACTTCTCTCGCAGACTGTCAAGAAATTCTCGAGCGCCTGGCATCGGAGAAAGCTCTGCGATAACTGCCTGGATTGCAGCCAGATCCAGATGATTCTCGTCAAGAAGCCTGAGACGCTGCTGCATCAACTCGTCGTAGTCAGGTATATCCCGTGTCGTGGCTTTCAGGGCATCTATACCGGTCTTCTCCGCAAATTTAATCCAGATTTCGGGAACAAGGACCCCTTCCAGGTCAAGGCAGACTACTTGCATGATATTCCTAACGAATGATGGTGGCGGGCATTCTTTCAGTGAAAGGCCCCGGAATCAATCCTGAACCAAACTAAACATAACACCCACGGCAATCTCCTACAGGACGGGTAAAACGATATCCTGGAACAAAAGATCAACATCCTGGCGGGTCTGAGCCTCGAAAGCCCGGTCTATTAGTTCATGAGTCAGGTGCGGTGCAAACAATTCCATGAAGTCATACATAAACCCACGCAGGAACGTACCACGCCGGCAGCCGATCATCGTGGTACTGGGCGAGAACAGGTGACTGGCGCTTAAAGCTACCAGGTCAGGGTCTTGTGCTACATCGTAGGCCATATCCGCAATAATACCGATCCCCAGTCCTAATCGAACATAGGTCTTGATGACATCTGCATCTGTTGCCGTGAAAACCACCTTGGGTTGCAGCCCTTCATTCTGGAATGCTTCATCAAGTTTGCTTCGACCGGTGAATCCGAATACATAAGTCACTATCGGGTATTCGGCAATATCCTTGAGAGTCAGCATGGGTTTATCAGCCAGGACATGTCCCTTCGGTACGATGATAGATCTGTTCCAGTTGTAGCATGGCAACATGACCAGGTCACCGAACAGTTCCAGCCCCTCTGTCGCAATCGCAAAATCCACTTCACCATTCGCCGCCAACTCGGCAATCTGAAGAGGACTTCCCTGGTGCATGTGCAGTGAGACCTCCGGATAACGACCTATAAATGAAGAAATCACGTTGGGTAATGCGTAACGAGCCTGTGTGTGGGTCGTGGCGATTGAAAGACTGCCTGTTTTCTCGTCCCTGAATTCATGCGCGGCCTGCTTGATACTCTCTACTTTTCTAAGGATCTGGCCTGCTTGTTCAATGATCGTGTGGCCGACAGGAGTGATGTGAGTCAGGTGCTTGCCGCTACGGGCGAATATTTCCAAGCCCAACTCGTCTTCAAGCAAGCGGACCTGTTTGCTGATACCGGGTTGCGAAGTATAAAGACTCTGCGCGGTCGCAGACACGTTAAGGCCGTGGTGAGCGACCTCCCAGATATACCTGAGTTGCTGTAATTTCATGCAGACCCTGACAACGAGCAGATGGTTTACTTATACGCGGATAGAATAAAAATATCTAGAAATATTACTTTGCGGTATAGAAGGAAGTGAGCACTATTCGTTTGTGACCCCATTAGGCACGTGGCCGGTAGTGACAACCTCGCCCGCTAACCGGCAGTGCTCCGCCTGGTCATCAAAGAAAACATCAGCTCTGTACGCGGCAAGAAATTCAGACTTTTGCAGACCGCCTAAAAAAAGACTTTCGTTCAGGCGAATGCCCCAGGACCTTAATGTCTTGATCACTCTTTCGTGTGCCGGCGCAGACCTTGCTGTCACGAGCGCTGTTCGGATCGGGCAATCGCGGCCCCCAAATTCTTGCTGGAGTGTATGCAGTGCGGCAAGAAATGGCTTAAAAGGTCCGCCGATCATCGGTTCATTTGCCAAGCCCCGCTCAGACGCAATAAACCCATCGAGCCCATGCTCCTGGTAAACCCGCTCTGACTCATCCGAAAACAGAACTGCATCGCCATCAAAAGCGAACCGTAATTCTTCATTGCTGGATTCGGTCGCAGGACCCGCAATGATACTGGCCGCCGCAATACCCTCTTCGAGAGCGTCAATCACATCCTGCCGGTGAGTCGACAGAAACAACTGGCAACCGAACGGCTTCATGTACTTGTACGGAGAGCCCCCTCCAGTGAATGCGGCGCGACGTATTGGCAAGCCATGGTGCTCAATAGACTTAAATACGCGCAGACCGGTGTCTGCCGTGTTCCGGGAAAGCAGTATGACTTCTACCCGTTCTTTTTGTTGCAACAGCGCGTTTATACCGAGAAGCTTCCTTACTAGCTGAAAAGCATCACCTGGGGCAAGCGGATCCTCTTCATGAGCAATCTGGTAGCGGGCGTAGGACGCAACCCCCTCTTCACGATAGACTTGATCGCTTAAGGTCAGGTCAAATAACGCGCTGCTTGAAATGGCGACTACCAGTCTATTCAAAGTACCTGTTACTCCCAATTACCTTTGAGCGTTAAACTATACAGATTTCAACATTATAGCCCGTCAAACGAATAGATGATCAGTTACAACAGAGATAAGCTAATGGCAGACAAGCGCTAATGACAGATAAATCAAAACCTGTCAGAACGAACAGTACGGAAATAAGCCAGTTCCTGGACAAAGTCGCGAAAACCCCTGTCCGAGCAGACGCAGAATCCGATGGACGATTATTGTTCGCGATGGATGCCACGGCTTCAAGAGAAACAACATGGGACAGGGCCTGCCACCTACAGGGTCAAATGTTCCAGGCAACAGAGGGTGTTGGTAGCCTGTCGGTGCAGCTTTGCTATTACCGCGGGTTCAACGAGTTTCATTCAAGTGCCTGGTGTAGTTCAGCGAACCTTTTACTCAACGAGATGAGTCGCGTCAGGTGCCTCGGGGGCCACACGCAGATTAATCGCGTTCTTGAACACGCCATGAAAGAACACAAAAGCAAACGACTCAAGGCTATCGTCTTCGTTGGCGACGCCCTTGAGGAAGCAGCAGATCATCTATGCCACCAGGCTGGTCAGCTAGGTGTGCTAAATGTTCCACTCTTTATGTTTCAGGAAGGATCTAATTCCACGGTTAAATCTGCGTACCAGCAAATGGCACAATTATCCGGTGGTGCCTACTCGCCATTCAACCTGCAGAGCGCCAGTGAACTGAAGGATCTTCTGGCGGCGGTCGCAGTATTTGCGGCTGGCGGCAAGTCCGCACTAAAAAAACTCACCGCGCTTTCTCCCCCAGCGGCATTATTAACCCAACAGATGAAAGACTAGGAGATTCCCCTGGCTCGTTTAATCGTCATCGCAATTGTCGCTTTTCTTGTCTTTGTTGCCTTACGTGGCCTTCTGGCAAAAAAGAATCTCTCGGTCAGGCAATTTTTTTCTATCTACGTGGCCACACTTTTTGGGCTCATACTGCTTTTTCTTGGTGCAACCGGCCGGTTGCACCCCCTTTACGCCGTCTTCGGTGCGGTTATCCCCTTTCTCTTACGATCAGCCACGTTAATCATGCGGGGCGCTCAGTTTGCATCCGTATTTCGATCGCTGAAGGCGGCGATGGGCGGCAGTGTCGGGCCACCACCGCAGACCAGCGAAATTTCGTCCCGATACATACACATGGTCCTTTTCCACGATACGGGCATGATGGATGGCACCATCCTGGAAGGACAGTTCAAGGACACAAAACTCTCCCAACTCGAACTGGATCAGCTAAAAGAACTGCTCCGGGAGATAGGCAACGACGCTGATTCCTCTAACCTTCTTACGGCTTATCTGGACCGTGAACACGAGACGTGGCGACCAGGCGAAGAGCGCACAGAACCATTTTCAAGCAGTGAAGACATGTCCGAATCGCAGGCGCTCGACATCCTTGGCCTAAAAGAGGATGCGATAAAAGAAGATATCATTCAGGCTCATCGACGCATGATGCAAAAAGTTCATCCCGACAGAGGTGGATCCACTTACCTGGCAACCAAGATAAATGCTGCAAAAGTTCTGCTTATCAAAATTCGAGGGTAGAGATAAAGGTTAAAGCTAAAAATGAAGGTTAGAAGTTAAGGTTAGAACTTAAAGCTAAAAAGCTAAAACGGGCTGCTAAGAAAATGAGTAACGAAATGGATCAAACCGAGATTCACTACCTGGGATTCAACGCAAGATTTGTCGCGTTTCTGATAGACAGCACAGCGGCGTCTATCCTTATGGCACCTTTTATCTCCCGCCTTATCGATGACGTGGACCTCTCAAACTACGAGCTTTCTGATCAATCTCAGTTAATGGAATTACTCCAGCGAATGACCACCCAGCTATCGGTAGATCTCCTGTTTATGGGCACAATTTTTGTCCTGTTCTGGGTTTATAAAAATTCAACGCCTGGGAAAATGTTGTTCAAATCAGTCATCGTCGATGCAAAAACCTTATCAGCGCCCTCGACCTCCCAGAACATCATCCGATACCTCGCGTATTTCATCAGTTTATTGCCGCTGGGGCTGGGCTTTATATGGATCGCGTTCGATAAACGCAAACAGGGCTGGCATGACAAGTTAGCTGGCACTGTTGTCATCATCGGCAAGCCAGCGCCATTGAGCGCACAACCAAATGGTGAAACAGATAGCCACGACTGACAGCTTCAGGAAGTTTGTTACCAGACACTGGCCGTCAGGCGAGGCACAATGGTTCAAAAACCTGGCCAAATCGGGATGGGTCGGTGCCGACTGGCCGTTAGAGTTCGGGGGAACCGGCTGGGCAAGACAAGAGCAGCTGAACTTCATTACGACTTTGTCGGAGTACCGGTGCCCGGTAATGCCTGATTCAGTCAACGTGATTGCCCCGATGCTGCTGGCCTATGGCTCAGCAGAGCAAAAGCAATATTTCCTCCCCCGAATTCATGAATCGCCAGAGGCTTACACCTTCCAGGCACAAGACAATATCGGCCCGGGTTGTTTATTGGACAATGATTCAGGAAGTCTGTTCCTGGTCAGCGACGGTGGTTCAACGACACCTTTCGGCACGGCTGGCGAAGCGACGACTATCCTCGCAACCAGTTATTCACCACTCTGGCTGCTCTACGAAAAGTTATTGGGATTGGCGCATCTGCAGGAAATGAGTAAGTACTGGGAAGAAGCAACTTCAACTGAACTTACACGAATCGAGATCGAAACCTCGTCACTCACCGCCTTTTTTTTGCAGAAAACTGTTAAAGCCGACAGACAGGTCGGAATCAGGGTTAACCGTGATCGTTACGAGCTGTATGGCAGCTTGTTCCAGTCGCTTGGTTACTACGCTCTCCTTTCACCCGACCCCACACTCGTCTCCAATGAGCGACTCCCGTTTCAAGCGGAACGTGAATACCTGCAAGCCCTAAGCAAGCAGGTCTATCGAGACAATATGATTCAGCAAGACCAGTTATACAAAGAGTATGTACATCATGAAGACACCTGAACTCATCATTTTTGACCTGGATGGTACCCTGTTGGATACGCTGGCAAGTATCGCCCGGTCCTATAACGCCGCACTCAGCTCATCCGGTTATCCGACCCACCCGGTCGAAGCTTTCCGCCAGATCATAGGCGACGGCGCTAGTGTGGCAGCACAGCGTTGTCTACCGAGTGACCGACAGTCAGAATCTGATATCAAACACTGTGTAGAGCAGTTCCAACAACATTACGAGCAACTCTGGAAAACAGCATCGCCCTACCAGGATATTTTGAAACTTCTTACCTCATTACCACCTGAACTGAAGCTTGCGGTCCTATCCAACAAAGATGATCGTTTCACCCAGCGCTGTGTTGAACATTTCTTCCCCGCCACTTTCGATTACATCCTTGGACACCGACCGGATATTCCCCACAAACCCAATCCACAGGGTGGAAATAAGTTGATGGCTGCCCTTGGGACCTCTAGAACCTCCACATGGTTGATCGGCGACACCGCCACGGACATGAACACAGCAGCAGCTTGCAAGGTCGCTGGAGTTGGTGTGTTATGGGGTTTCAGGGGCAGGGATGAACTCGTCTCCTCCGGCGCGGAGGAAATTGTCGATGCGCCCATGCAAATACTTGAACTATTCGAGTGAATTATTTTACTAATAAATCAGGACAGGATCATGACTTCGATTAATCACAATCTCGTACCTTCTGATCTCGATAGTTTCTGGATGCCATTTACCGCTTCCAGAAACTTTAAGGATGCTCCTCGGTTTATCGTCTCGGCAGATGGGATGTATTACAAGGATTCAAACGGGCACGAGATACTGGATGGCTCGGCCGGGTTGTGGTGTGTTAATGCAGGACACAGGCGCGAACATATTAACCAGGCAATTGCAGAGCAGCTTGAGCAACTAGATTTTGCACATAGCTTCAACAGCGGCCATCCACACGCCTTTAACTATGCTCATCGATTGGTAAAGCACTTCCCTGACCCCCTCAATCATGTGTTCTTCACTAATTCCGGCTCCGAGTCTGTAGATACAGCGCTAAAGATTGCCCTCGCCTACCACCGGCTCAAAGGAGAAGGTTCAAGACAGCGATTGATTGGTCGCGAGAAGGCGTATCACGGCATGGGGTTTGGTGGTCTTTCAGTTGGGGGCCTTGTGAAAAACCGACAAGCATTTGGTCTCTTGTTACCTGGAACGGATCACATCAGACATACACTTGATCTCGAACGCAGCGCATTTTCTCGGGGATTGCCGGAGGATGGTGCAGAACTGGCTGAGGACCTCAAAAGACTGGTTCAGCTTCATGGCGCGGAGAACATCGCAGCACTGATCGTTGAACCCGTCGCTGGTGCAGGCGGCGTCATCATGCCGCCACAGGGATACCTGCAACGGCTCAGGGATATCTGCAGCGAGAGCGGCATCCTGCTGATTTTTGACGAAGTCATTACCGCCTTTGGTCGCCTCGGCGCAATGAGCGCAGCAGAAAAGTTTGGCGTAACTCCAGACATCATCACGACGGCAAAAGGAATCACTAACGCGACGGTACCCATGGGCGGTGTTCTGGTGACGGACGATATCTATGAGACTTTTATGTCTGTGTCAGAGCCGGGGGTAGAGCTCAACCATGGCTATACCTATTCTGGACACCCACTGGCTTGCGCTGCAGCGTCGGCAGCGCTTGACATCTATGAAGAAGAAAAACTCTTTTCACGCGTAGAAACACTAGGCGAACACTGGATGGATGAAGCGCTCTCCCTGAAAAATGAATCAAAAGTCATTGATGTCCGCTGCTTGCCCCTGATCGGCGCCATTGAAGTGGCGCCCCGACCCGGCGCACCGATGCAACGAGGTATCGAGATCGTAAAAAAATGTTACGACAAAGGCCTCTGGGCGAGAAACATCGGTGATGCCATCGTGCTTTCACCTCCTCTGATTATCACAAAAGAACAGATCACCGAGGTGTTCGGCATTATCCGGGAATCAATCCAGGAAACCGACTAAACCATACTTGGCGGCATAGCAGGGTTGTTAGGCAGGTGTGCGAACCGGGATTCGTCCCGCTGCTTTTCATAACAAACGACGATGGGTTCAAGGTCTACCGGGGACGCGCCGTGCAAGATCACGCCGTCGCAGCCCAGGTCTAGTTGATGATTGATGGCTGCAACGCATTGATCCGGCGTACCAGTCGCTGCCGCAGCCAACCAATCTTCGGGTATCAAACCAGCGACCTGTTCCAGCTGCTCGGTGCTTCCATTCTGGTCCAGGGCACCCTGGAAATTTGAAACCAGCTCATTTTCCCTGAATTTTTTTAGCAC
Source organism: Gammaproteobacteria bacterium (assembly GCA_018665025.1). Lineage (GTDB taxonomy): Bacteria > Pseudomonadota > Gammaproteobacteria > Pseudomonadales > Azotimanducaceae > UBA9659. Next base: position 880 of record JABJED010000120.1, on the reverse strand, counting down.
GTCAGGATCCCAGCCGTTAGTTCTGACCATCAGGTCGCCGTAAGCTTGTAGGTAGGTCGCCATGCGACCCACAGTTTTCTTTAGCCGCACCTCTGGCGCAAGGTGATCACCTATCGTGGCGAAGCAGGACCACACTCTCACGTCATCAGGGTTCCGCCCCGCTTCCTCTGCTGCACGTTTTACAGTCTCAACTGCCCGGACTGTGGTTTCGTCGGTAAAAAAAGTATGCAGGACCACGGCATCGAAGACCCTGCCCCCCAAGGCCAGGGAGTTGGGACCAAACGCCGTAAAGGTTAAGGGTATGTACTCATCGAACCCTGGATCCAGCCGAAGCACTGGCCAGCTGCCAGCCGGCCCTTTATGCCCGACGATAGTTTCTCCCCGATGTAGCCGACGCATAATCCCGACAAAATCCTCGATCTCTGCGGTTTTGATTCGCGGCAACCCAAAGGCATCAAACATCATATCGATACCCCTTCCCAGACCAAGAGAGAAGCGCCCGCCAGTCAGGAAATGCATCGTGGATGCATATGCACCAGTGACAACAGGATGGCGAGTATTGTGATTGGTTGCCGCTGTAGCAATACCTATTTTCTCAGACACCGCACCTACTGCACCACTCAGGGTTGCAGCTTCCTTGATATTAAATCGCTCAGAAATGAAACAATTACCGATCCCAAGGCGCTCAGCATGCGCAACCTCATCGATTAGATCGCGGGGGCTATTCGGTGCGCCGGGTAGGGTATAGAAAGCGAGCTCGTTCATCATCGGGGTAGTCTCCTGGAAGCACTGCTAATGTAAGTACTCCATTAAATCCAATTAACTGAGGCTGGGCAACAAACAGGAGTTGTGTCACTCTTGCACCCCTTGCAGCAAACCC
>JABJED010000119.1 GCA_018665025.1 Gammaproteobacteria bacterium | reverse complement strand
GCTCAGAGATTCTTGAATGTCCACGCTGCTGTCTACAATTTGTTCAATCCAGGTCGTCATTTGGTATCAGCTGTTAACTATCGGTATTTCAGATTGCGTTCCTTTGCGTCTTGGAAAAATGCAGTGATGGTTTAGCTGCCGGATTGGATAGGAATTCCCCATCCAGGGAAGTTAATTTGGCAATACCGTCCCTTGTAATAGGAACTGATAACTTGCCGTCCACAACATCAACACAGGGAGATGCCAATGAACGAGGAGACAGCGAAAGCGGGTATCGCAGTTGTCCACGTATTTATCGAAACATTTAATGCACAGGACCACGAGGGACATGCCAAGACACTGAACTATCCTCACGTTCGTTTTGCCAATGGCAGGATCTCGACCATCGAAAATGCCGAAGTGTTCATCGCAGGGTCACGGCGAGGCGAGGCGAGGTTGCAGCAGGAAGGTTGGCATCATACGACCGTGGCCAATCTGGACGTTATTCATTCGGGTGACGACAAGGTGCATCTGGCTCTGCGCAACGATCGCTGCCACGAAGACGGATCCGTTTACCACAGTTTCGATACGTTTTGGATTGCCACCCTTGTCGATGATCACTGGGGTATTCAGTTTCGATCCAGTTTCCTTCACGCTAGCAAATAGGTGGTTCCTGACCGGAAAGTCGAACTCAGAGATCTGATGTTGCGACAGTCAAATATTGTTTGTTTGGATCTAAGGTGAATCAGGCGGATGGCTGACATCCTGAAACTGTAGCTCGTTTAGGGTGTGGTACACACCGCCAAGCGCGATCAGTTCGTCGTGTGTACCCAGTTCTTTAACAGCACCGTGTTTGAGAACGAGTATGCGGTCTGCTGCCTGGATCGTCTGCAGACGATGGGCAATGATAATTGAGGTTCTGCCCACCATGATCTTGGCCAACGCTTGTTGAATCAATTGTTCAGTTTCAGTATCGATGCTTGCCGTTGCCTCATCCAGAACGAGAATTTCCGGGTCGGTTGCAATGACACGGGCAAAGGCGAGCAACTGTCGTTGTCCTTGAGAAAGATTTTGACCGCGTTCCACGAGCTGTGTGTCATAACCTTCGGGTAACTGCTCAATAAAAGAGTCTGCGTTGACCAGGCAAGCTGCTCTGATTGCGGCTTTCCGGGATACACCTTTTGTTCCAAGGATGATGTTGTCGAGAATAGAGCCCGAGAAGATGTGGAAATCCTGCATGACAACACCAATGCGGCGGCGTACCTCACTCGAGTGAATTTTCTTGAGATCTATATCGTCCAGAAAAATAGTCTTGTCAGGGAAATCGTAGAATCGGCCCAGCAGCCGGATCAAGGTGCTTTTTCCTGAACCCGTGGGACCAACTACCGCCAACTTCTCGCCGGGTTTGATGGTGACCGATACTTTGCGCAGAACTAGATTGTCGGATTCGTAACCGAAGCTTAAGTCTCTGAATTCCAGCTTTCCTTCAATTCTCTCTGGTAATGCAGTGGGTTTTTCCGGCTCGTTGATCTGCTCATGCCAGTCCAAGGCCTGGAAAATTCTTTCTGCACTCGCCATGGCGCGAAACAGGACGTTGTACTGTTGACCCAGCACACGAATGGGGCGAATGAACATGTCGATGAACTGTGTGAACAAGATGACGCTACCGAGTGAGATTGACTCCTGGATGGCTGAGCCACCACCGACCCAGATGATGACCGCCAGGGCAATGTTCACCATATTGTCCATAAAGGCGCCATAGCCCGTTTCCAGATAGATGGCATTGATCTCTTGCTTCTGGTTTTCCCGGTTAACCTCACGGTAGGCATTCAGGTTGTGAGCTTCGCGATTGCTTAATTGGACGACCTGCATGCCTGAGAGATTTTCCTGCAGATTCTGATTTAACTGTGAAACGGTATTTCTTATGGTGCGATAAACCCGGCGCGTTGCCTGACGAAAGAAGTAGGTGACAACCGTAAAGATGGGAATCGCCAGCAGCAGCCAGAGTGTCAGCTCGACATCGATGGCGAACATGATGGCCAGTGCAATAAAGAATGGTACAAATTCACCGATCAACATGCCGACGCCCATCATCAGTTCGAAGAGTCCCTGGACATCGTTGGTGATCCGCGTCATAACTCGACCAACGGCAACCTTGTCATAAAACGAGGATGGCCGATGCTCCATATGGGCAAACAGGTCGTAGCGCATATCGCGAAGCGCACTAAGTACCACAGTGGCAAATGACACCCGGTGGAAATGGTATGTGGCGTGACAGAGCAGGGTAAAGACACCGTAGAGGACACAGGCGGCAGTGATGGGTTGCCAGCCGGTTGTCTGGGTCAGTAGTGTGTTTAGCGAATTCATGCCGAAATCCGGCAGCATTACTTTTGAATCGCCGAGAATGATGCCGTCGATGACTACCCGTGTGATGACAACGGGTAGCAATACCGCCAGCAGGGATGCAAACAGCACAAGGATAATTGACCAGGCCGCCAACTTTCCGTGAGGTTTGACCCAGCCCATGATGCGACCCAGATACTGCATATTCGTCGCCTGTCCATGAATGTCAGCGTCGAATATGGAATGGTCCAATTGTTCGTCTTTTTTGGTGGTTACGCTCATGTTGCCAGCTCTTCAGTCAGCCTGGCTTTGTTGCCCTGGGTCTGCTCCAGTCCGGCATAGAACCCACCCAGTTGAATCAGCTCCTGGTGAGTGCCGGATTCAATGATCTGGCCGTCCTCGAGAACGACAATTCGATCAGCGTGTCGAGCGGTGGATACCCGATGAGAAACCAGCATGGTCGTCTGGTTTGCCCTGATCCGCTTGAGGCCGGCAAGAATATGTTCCTCGGTTTCCGTGTCGACGGCAGAGAAACAGTCATCGAGAATTAAAAGCGGCGTCATTCTGATCAGTCCTCTGGCGAGTGCGGTACGCTGTTTCTGACCGCCGGAAAGTGTTACCCCTCGTTCCCCTAAGATCGTGTCGAGACCTTCCGGGAAGTCCTCGATGGTTTCGCGTAAAGCGGCTGCATCTGCCGAGTGCCATATCTGGTCGATATCCCGTTCCGGATTGTCGTAGGCGATGTTGTCCCCGAGGCTATCGGCAAACAGGAAGGGATCCTGCAATACAAGGCAGACATGATCGCGCAGGTAAGCCAGCGGGAAGTTTTGGATAGGGTGATCGTCTAGCATGATACTGCCGCGAGTGGGATCAAGTAGTCGTACAAGAAGGCGTAGCAACGTAGATTTACCGGAACCGACCCGGCCAAGGATGGCCACCGTCTCACCTGGGTAAACGTCGAGATTTATATCGTTGAGGGCAAACTTGTCCTTGTCGCCATAGCGGTAGGAAAGTCCCTGTAGCGATACCCGGCCGGTGAGTTTTGGAAACTCCTCATCTGGTGATTCCTGGATTTCAGGTTCGTGATCAAGGATTTCAAATAGTCTTGCCGTTCCGGATGCACCTCGCTGCCACTGAGTCACAAGCGACCCAGCTTCGCGTACAGGCCACATCAGGAGAGCGAGGTAAGAAAAGAACGCAGCAAAAGTCCCGATCGTAATGTCACCCGCACTCACCAGAAAACTGCCATAGCCGATGATGATGAGCGTGGCGATCGCCGCGAGTACCGGCATCAGAGCACCGAGTAGAGAGCTGGTGGTAAATAGTGCCAGGTTGTCGTCAGCAAATTCCTTATTGACGTGCGAGAACCGATCGATTTCCTGCTGTTCCTGAGCCATTGCCTGCACGGTACGGATGCCGTTCAGGTTCTCCTGAACAAAGGTCGAGAGCGTTGAAAAACCCTTCTGTACGGTGTGTGACTGAGCATAGATACGTTTC
>JABJED010000118.1 GCA_018665025.1 Gammaproteobacteria bacterium | reverse complement strand
TGCCAACGCTGGTATACCCGTGCGGGTTCATGACAACGATCCTGAGAATCTTGCCCGTGGCATAAAGGTGATCGAGGGCAACTACGCGCGGACTGTCTCCAAGGGAAGGCTGACCCAGGAAGAAATGGATAAGCGGATGTCGCTGATTATTCCTACTGAAAATTTTGATGACCTGGGTGACGGAGATATCGTTGTTGAGGCTGTTTATGAAAACCTCGACTTGAAGAAAGAAATATTCGCGCGGCTAGACAAAGTGATGAAGCAGGGCGCTCTGCTTGCAACAAATACTTCAGGGCTTGATGTGGACGCGATTGCCGGGATGACGGACAGACCCGAATTTGTGTGCGGAATGCATTTCTTTAGCCCCGCAAACGTCATGCGACTCCTGGAAGTTGTTCGTGGAAAGGATTCATCGCCGGTAGTGCTTGGTACGGCCATGGCACTAGGAAAGCGGTTAGGAAAAGTCTCAGTGATGGCAGGAAACTGCCCTGGCTTCATCGGTAACAGGATGCTGGGCGGATACACACGCCAGGCAGCTTTGATGATCCTGGAAGGTGCAACTCCGGCACAGGTGGACAAGGTGATTTTTGATTTTGGCCTGGCCATGGGCCCATTTACGATGAACGATATGGTTGGCCTGGACCTGGGATGGCGCGCCCGAAAAATGATGGGGGGCACCAACGAAGTAACCGCCAGAATTCCGGATGAACTATGCGAATTAGGTCGCTACGGCCAGAAGAACGGCAAAGGCTACTACCAGTATGCGGAAGGCGACCGAACACCGCGCCCCGATCCTGAAGCGGATGCAGTCATCGCGCAAGTATCAGAAGATCTAGGGTATACCCGTCGAGACTTTTCTGACGACGAGATTTTGAAGCGCTGTATGTATCCTCTGGTTAACATAGGGGCAAAGTTACTGGAAGAGGGCCATGCCCTGCGGGCAGGCGACATCGATACTGTCTACGTCAACGGATATGGATTTCCGACTTATGTGGGTGGTCCGATGTGGTTCGCCGATACACAGGGGCTGGATAATGTGTTGGCAGATATGGAACGGTTTTTCGAGGAAACCGGTGACGATGTCTGGAAACCTTCTGACCTGCTTAAGAAGTTGGTGAGCGAAGGTAAGAACTTTGCATCTCTGGATGGTTAATCTTGGCATGTGATTAATTGGATTGCAGATCCCGGTTTCCGGACCGGGGTTTGTGTCGAGTGGTGGTATTTCTCACCACATTGTCGCGCTTTTAGTTATCAGGCTCTCACAGTTCTCGTGAAAGTTAAAAATAATACTATAATTATCAATGAGATATGAAGCTCCTGGGCGTTTGGCACGAATTCTGCACTCTAACGTCCAAGTAATCAGATGAGATAGAAACAATGGTTAGTGGCGCAGAAAAACTTTTTTACCTGACGCTGGGTATTATATTCCTGGTGATGGGTGTTGTGGGTTTGATAATACCAATTCTTCCGGGTGTCCTCTTTTTAGCGGGGGCTCTTTATATGTTGGGCCGCGGTTCATCCCGGGTAAAGCAACTGGCGGATGAAAACCCGACGTTGCGCAGCTTCCAGACTCGCATGGATCAGGTAGGTGCAGCGACGGTGGTCGAGCAACTTCAGGTAACTTTTTTAATGATTATTCGGGGTACAGCAGTCGGTGTGCGGAAAATCAGTGTCGGAGTGAAGAAGCTGTTGTCCTGAATTCGAAAAGAAATCGAGCTAACAAAAAGCGAGGTCAGATGAACTCGCTTTTTTTGTCAGCAAGCAGCCTCGGCATAATATTGATGATTGGTGTTGACCCGTTGGGCGTGAGAAAATCTTCTAATAAGGATATTGGCCAACTCGCGACCTGAGTTTGGTGGCAATCAAACCTAACAGGAGTTCAACCCATGATCACACACAATGAATACTTCAACGGTAATGTTCAGTCTTTGGCATTGCAGGGCCATGACAAGCCAGTCACTATAGGCGTTATGGCAAAGGGCGAATATGAATTTGGCACAGATGCGCCGGAACTGATGCAAGTGGTGGTGGGTGAATTGAACGTCAAGTTGCCTGGGAACAGCGATTGGCAATCATTTAAAGAGGGCGCTGAGTTTCATGTGCCAGGTGATAGTAAGTTCCAGCTGCAGGTTCCTGTTGATACTGCCTACCTGTGTTTTTATGGTTGAGTTTGAGTGAAAATTTTCAAAGTAACGTTATATGGGGTTCATACGTTTAATTCAACACCCCTTAATTCTGGATAAGGAGAACACACATGGCTGAAGCCTTTATGGCATACCCGGAGCTTCGACACCCGTTTCAAGAAACACCGATACATCCAAACGGCAGTGCCACTGTACTTTATCAGGGCAGGACTATTACCCTTTCTGAAACAGGCGACGGCGACAATTTATTGATTAAGCCGGAAGACCTTGGTCGCATCAACGGATTTGAGCTGAAACCAGAGGGCGCCTGTTACGCAGACATGTGCATTCCGTTGAATGACGAGCTGTTACCGACGGTTGAGGGTGAACAATGGTTTGATTTGACGGCGTTTGCTGGCCTGCTCGAGCAGCCGTGTGTGGTTGATCGTGAAGCCCGTGTGTGGAGTTTTGCCGAGATACCGGCGAAACGACGAAACATGATGGTCGATGCCATGGCACCGGAGTTCGAAGTCACTGATCGGAAAGGCAATGTGGTCAGGATGGCAGACCTTAAAGGTAAAAAAGCGTTGATCGTGACGTGGTCATCGTGGTGAGGATGCTTTCTTGATGTGCCCGTGTGGCAACAAGTCTATGAAGAAATCAACGATCCCGATTTTGTTATTATCTGTGCGGCCGAGGACGTCGGTGGTGAAGCGGTCGCCGGGCCAATTTTTGATGCGGCCAATCCAACCTATATCCAGGTCGTGGATGTAGACCACATTATCAGTAGTGCGTTTAACTTTGTGAACGTTCCCTCATCTGCCTGGGTCGATGAACAGGGCAGGATCGTTCGGATTGACGAGGGCACCTATTCCAAGACCCACGCAATAGGAGAAGGTGAGCAGGCTATTACTTTTGGTAATGATGTTTACACGCCCGCTTTGAAGGACTGGGTAACGAAAGGCGCCGATAGCGAGTTTGTTCAGTCTGCAGAGGAGGTGACCGGTAATATTCGAGGTCACAGTTTTGATCAGCTGAAAGCAGACGCTGCTTTTCGTCTTGGGAACCTGTTCCGTGTACACGGACAAAAAGAAAAGGCCGAAGTCTATTGGCAGATGGCCCGGGAGTTGAATCCCGATAGCGTTAACTTTATACGCCAGAACCTGACCCTGACAGAGGAAGGGTCTGCCGGTGAAACCTTTATGCAGTTAATGGGGGATTACGTTAGCCAGGGCAGGGAGTATTACCGTCCATTGGATCTCTAGCGGAAGTCTCTCGTTGATCAAGATTCAGCGCTTGCTTTAAATTGTCCAGAGGGCAGGCCAGCTTCCTCCGTCTGCCAAAGATATTCTCTGGCCATAGAGGCATAAGTTCTAACTTCACGTCCTTGAACAGCGGAGAACGTCGCAGCCGATAGAATGCATGGCTGCAAAAGGCGAGCGGAAAGAGAATTAAAACCTGACCGCTGATGCCTCTTGCATGTGCATTCCTACCGCAGGCCGAAGTCGAATTTCGCGCCGTCGTTATAGACTCGGAGAATACGTCTGGCCGTGGTCATAACATGGACCTCATCGGCGCCGTCGTAAATCCGGGCATATCGGGCATGCCGATACATGCGCTCTAGTGGTGTATCTTCCGTTACGCCCAGGGCGCCGTGAACCTGTATCGCGCGGTCAATGGAGTTGTGTAGCATTTTTGCGCCGAACACCTTGATCAAACCAATCTCGATCCTGGCCTCGTCACCCTGATCTATTTTTTGTGCAGCATGCAGGGTGAGGAGCCTTGATGCCTGAATTTCAGCGGCAGTGTCAAAAATAAACTTTTGTATCTGCTGGTGTTCACCAAGGTTTTTGCCAAAGGCAACACGGTTGTTTGCCCGGTCGCACATTAGATCGAATGCCCGCTGTGCCTGGCCGAGCCACCGCATGCAGTGGAAGATTCTTCCCGGGCCCAGTCTGTCCTGGGCTATCTTGAATCCCTGGCCGCGTGGACCAAGCAAGTTCTCCTTGGGCACACGCACGTTGTCATAGGCGACCTCGTAGTGACCATCTGCCTGGCCCATGACCTTCACATCTCGAATAATGTTATATCCCGGGGTGTCGGTCGGCACGACTATCATCGAGAAAGCGGAATGGTCAGGGACATCAAACTCTGTTCGAACCATAGCGGTAGTATAGGCAGCGTTTCCAGCACCAGAGGTGAACCACTTGCGGCCGTTGATCACCCATTCATCACCCTCAAGTTCTGCCTTGGTCTGCAGTTGTGTCGGGTCTGAACTTGCAACGGCAGGCTCGGTCATGCCAAAACTTGGAAATACTTCACCGGCAACCAGGGGTTCCAGGTATTTGTTGCGCCACTTATCATTAGCGTAGCGGTGCAACATGATCGAGTCCTGTAGCGAATGCGTGCCAAGGGCAACGGTGGCGATTTCTGAACGGCCGACGACCTCATTGACGAAAACGTAGTCCATGAAAGGCAGGCCGCCGCCGCCGATTTCTTCCGGGTGACCCAGGGCCCATAAACCCTGGTCTTTGGCCTTTTGCATGAGGCCTTTCATGAGGTCTCCGCGTCGACTGCTGACCTTGTCCGCAAGGAGTTCTGCTTCGACCGGATAAATCTCTTGTTCAATAAAGTTCAGGACTTTTTGGCGGATGGGTTCTACGTGTTCGGGGATGGATAGGCTCAGCATAATGATGTCCTTTTTAGAGGTTTTCATGAGGATGGAAAGTCACAATATCATCAAATCGGGAGTTTGGTATGCTACAGGATTAAGTCAGACTGGATTGTTTAAATGAAGTTGTCGGTAGAGTTTCCCTCGGTAAGCTACAGATGGGGTCCGGAGGGCATCATCAAGTTGGCTCAGGCAGTTGAGCAAATAGGCTTTGATCAACTGGATATGTTTGATCATGTGGTCATGGGTCATCCCACTGACACACGTGCAGCTCCCATGTACCCACCGCAGATGCCAATAATGGAAGCGATCGTTATGTTGTCGTTTATTGCCGCGGCAACTGATCGTATCGGTCTTGGTACCGAGGTTCTGGTATTGCCTCAGCGCAATCCCACACTAACGGCAAAACAGGTCAGCACGCTGGACACGTTGTCAGGTGGCCGGGTCAGGCTCGGTGTCGGAGTTGGTTGGCAGGAATCCGAATACGAAGCCCTTGGGGAGGCGTTCGGAAATCGCGGTCGACGTATGGATGAAGCAATCAATTTGCTTCGACGATACTGGTCTGAAGAAAGTGTTAGTGCGAGCAGTGACTTCTACCAGTTCGAGGCGATTGCGATGGAACCGAAACCGCCCCAGGGTGGAGCTTTACCCATCTGGATTGGCGGGTCTGCAGAGGCCGCGATGAAAAGGACGGGTGAACTGGGTGATGGCTGGCTGGCGATTTCCCAGATGCGTGATGAGCAGGTTGTTGCGTCAAAATCAAAGATTCTGGAGTACGCGGAAGCAGCCGGTCGTGACGCTAGTAGCATTGGATTCCAGATGATGCTGGACACACCGCCACGTGATGATGCGGGTAAGGGTTTTTATGCAGACAAGGAAAGGATCTTCGCCGCAGCAGAACGAATCCAGGGCTTTGGTTTTGAATGGATGGCCATCAACATGACTGCTATCTTTCAGGCTGGGGCGCGTTCCGTAGAAGAGCTTGTTGAGCAGGTTGCCGATGTACACGATGCACTACACCAACGATTCGATTAAGGAGTAAAAATTGCCAACGCATCCCTTTGCCAGACCCAGAGGCAGAATTGAAGTCATTGAGGTTCATTCCGAAGCGCTGAAAAACAACCTGTTGGGAGACCCAACAGACCGCAGCGTGGCGGTATATCTGCCGGAAGGTTATGACCAAACGACACACGACTACCCGCTGATGGTCGATATTGTCGGGTTCACTGGTAGCGGCTTTGGCCATGTGGGATGGAAGGCGTTTCAGGAAAACGTACCACAACAAGTGGACCGGCTGATTGCCAGTGGTGCGATGGGCCCGGTTATCGTGGCGTTCCCCGACTGTTTTACGACCCTTGGCGGCAACCAGTACATTAACTCAGCAGCAATGGGTAACTGGGAGGATTTCCTGTGCGATGAAATGGTTCCGGTACTAGAGAACCGATTCAGAATCAGGCAGGGCCGTAACCACCGGGCTATCTTCGGAAAATCCTCGGGGGGCTATGGGTCGTTGGTTCATGGACTGCGTCGGGCAGACACCTGGGCTGCCATTGCCTGTCATTCGGGAGATCTGGATTTTGAACTGTGTTACCGGAGTGATTTCCCCGGGGTTCTTCGCGCCCTCTCAAACTATGGTCATAACATTCGCGCCTACATTGAGAAAATCCACAGTGCTAAGAAGGTCCAGGGCTCAGAGTTTCATCACCTGATGATGCTTGCCATGGCTGCGAGTTATGACCCCGACCCTGACTCGCCCTATGGCGTTCGACTGCCGGTGACGACCGACACCTGTGAAATGATTGAGGAACGTTGGAGTAACTGGCTTGCCTGGGACCCTGTCAGGATGGTTGAACATGCGGAGGCGCAACAGAATCTAAAAAGCCTGAAAGGGTTATTTATAGACTGTGGCGCAAGGGACCAATACAACCTGGTGTATGGTGCCAGACAACTTAACAGGAAGCTCGAGTTGCTAGGTATCGACCATCGGTATGAAGAATTCCCGGATAACCATTCGACAGTGGACTATCGAATGGACATTTCGTTGCCATATTTATATGAAGCTATCCAATAAAAATGAAAACTTCTGGAGTAATGCTATGAGAAACATACGCGCTGTATCGTTTATTGCGTTCGTTACACTTTTTTTCTCGCTGAGCTGCTGGGCTCACGATGGTCCTCCCCTGCCAGAGAACAGGGACCTTGATACGCTTATGTCGGAGTTTGACTGGGACGTGAACGTGGAGATCGAAACCCAGAAGATTACCGATGACCTTTATGTGTTGTTTGGCCTGGGAGGGAATATTGCGGTCAACATTGGCGCAGATGGCGTGTTCATTGTTGACGACCAGTTCCCTGTTGTGATGCCGCGGATTAGAAAAGCCATAGGTGAACTGGGGGGCGATGGCATTGATTTTGCGGTAACCACCCATTGGCACTTCGATCACGCAGAAGGCAATTTGGCGCTCGGTCCAGCTGGCACCTGGCTGATCGCCCATGAGAATTCACGTGAAATGATGAAAACAGATCATGTGATCAATCTGGTCATCACGGCCTACGAGCAGAAAGCTTATCCTGAGAGTGCTTGGCCAGACATTACATTTGATGACGATATGCAGTTTCACTTGAACGGCCAGACTATTGATCTGATGCACTTCGGTCCCGCCCATACGACAGGTGATACCGCTGTGATTTTCCAGGGTTCAAATGCGGTGCACCTGGGGGATGTCTTTAACAATGCTGGTTATCCGTTTATCGACGCAGGCAATGGCGGCGGACTGGAAGGGCTTATTGAATTCTGCAAACAGACTCTTCTGAACATCGACGAAGATACAGTGGTTATTCCGGGGCATGGTCCGGTTACTGACTACAAGGCGCTCTCGGATTACATCGAAATGCTATCTGTCATTCGGGATCGAATGATGGCCTTGATAGATGAAGGGAAGTCACTGAAAGAAGTTTATGCGGCGAAACCAACGGCTGATTTCGACGAGAAGATGGGGGATAACAGTGGATTTATTAACCGTGCCTATATGAGCCTTACACATAAACGGACTTATTAGCTGAAAAAGGGTCAGGAGGTCTGGCCCTTCGCCAATTTCAGGCTAAACAGCATCCAGGATTGTAACGGTGGGTGCGCCGGCGAGATAGCCTTCGAGGATAGGAATTATAACAGGGCTTTCGAGCGAAAGTCTGAGTATCGAATCAGGTTGGTTATCTGCTTGTTTTATGAAAGAGTGGCGCCGTATGACGAGTAGTGGTTAAACGCTACCAGGGTTTGTCAGGGTTTGTCAGGGTTTGTGGCTATTGGTTGCCCTGACGATGTACGATTAGCCAACGTAATTTTCTGTTGGCGTAGGGATAAATGCGCTGGCAATCTGGCTACGCAGTTGTTGGCGGCGTTAGCAGCAAACAATAAATCGTATTACGATTCTTATGAGATGAGGGTAAATATAGTGAAAGTAAAAAGCATAAATCTAATGTGTATGCTGGTCGTTGTTGTTCTTGGTTTATCTCTTCAGGCATGTGACCAACAGGCCTCTAAATCGACTAATGTTGAAGATCAGTCGACTCACACTTTAGCCTCATCTAAGAAGCTAGATGATTACTCGGTTTCGCAATATTACGAAAACGGTTATCTGAAAGAGGAATCCGTCGAGAAACTGCGTAAGCAACAGTATTTTGCCAAAGCATTAACCGCCTATGAGTTTTCTTTACCCATTGCGGCAGTTCAAAAATGGCACCGTGGTTTTCTGGCGGAGGCTGAGTATGGTGATTGGTTATTCTATGACAATCACGCACAGAAGGTCCCCATCCTGACCGCCAACCAGAGCACCCCATATACGCTTACCTATGTTGATTTGACTAAATCTGCATACTATATCGAAATTCCCGCTGGTCGAATTGGTGGCTTGGTACTTGATATTTATCAGCGTCCTCAAGCTGATCTTGGTATTTTAGGGGCTGATGAAGGTAGAGGTGGTAAGTATCTTTTAGTAGGCCCAACTCAAACTGTACCCGAGGGGCATGATGCGGAATGGGTTATAAAATCGAACTGTAATCTAGTTTTTCTCGGCACGAGAATTATTGGCTATAACGCTGCTGAAACGGCCAAATTGCGTCGACAGCATTTTGTTTATCCTGTTGACGGGGCTAAAGACAAGCAAAAATATATTGCGGCTTCACAGACCCCGCAATGGGTTGGTAGTCAAGCACTTGGGCTTCAATACTGGCAGGACGTTTATGATGTACTGAAAAACGAACCTGTGGAGGATGTGAATCGCTTAATTTTGACGCTTGTGCGAGATTTAGGTATTCAAAAAAGCACAGGGTTTATTCCTAACGACGAGCAGAAAGATATTCTCACGGCGGCCGCGGTACAAGGCGAAGCTGTAGCGATGGTTAATACATTTTCGAAGCGCTCTTATAAGGCTCGGCATTGGCCAGATCGGCACTGGCTTTACGTCCTTAACCAGACCAGGCTTGATTTGAAACATGCAGACTATTATGAGGCCAAAGAAATTGCTTCCTACACCTATGAGGCTTTTAGTACCTCTAAAGGCATGGTGTTACCGACGCGTAATCAAGGCTCAAAATACTTGGGTGTTTACATTGATCAGAATGAAGAATGGCTAGATGGAACAAATCTATATGAGTTTATCATTCCAGCTAACGCACCAGCCAAGGACTTTTGGTCAATCGCAATATACAACAACAAGTTTCGAAACCTGATCGACAATAAACAAGGGCAGGCAGTTGTAAGTTCTAGGAGTGACCTGAAAGTAGAGCAAGATGGCTCTGTTAAAGTATATGTAGGTCCGACAGCACCAGAGGGATATGAGTCTAATTGGGTTCAATCGAATGTGGGCGAAGGATTCTTTGCTTATCTCCGATTATATGGGCCTACTGAAGCCTATTATGATAAGTCATGGAAAATGCCTGATGTCCGTAAAGTCGAATAGCTGAGGCTTGCTGAGTATCGAATCAGCTCGGTTGCCTGGCAGACCTGGGATTGGTTCAGACCATTGCAATCGTCTGATGACGTATTGCAAAAGGTGAGGCTATCGGGACGCCCTGAACTTACACGTGCTGACACGGATAAGAATAGTACTCGACTCGTACCAGGTGAAACAAAAATCCACCTGCATGACTCATCACTGCCGGACTTCTCAAAGTTGGTCGACGATATTGCCGGTAGTCATGACGGCAACCGAAATGTTGCCATCTATTGTGTCACTGAGGTTGAACTTGTTTTTAGCCTGTCTGCGTGCCGATTTGTCGAGTTCCCTCGTGAGTATGACTCTGGGGGATGGTGAGCTCATTCACTCCTGCGCATAGGGATTCGCTAAGGGTCTGGATTGATTAGTCTTGCCTTCAGTACATTGAACTCATCAGCAGTGATTGCACCTTCGTCCATCAAACTCTTTAGCCGCGTTAGCTCTGATGCGACATTGTGTCCACCAGGTGGAGGTTCAACTCGCGGTCGATTGCCAGCAGAGAGTGGTAGTTCTGCTCGTGTTGATAAACCTGTCTTATCGGTATCTTCGTCTACCAGTCCTAACAGTTGCCCCAGCTTTCTGAAGATGAACCTCACCCCGCGCCAGATTTTTGGCAGTAGCCAAATGGCAACCAGGAAAAATACGACCATGAAGATGAGAAAAAAGACTGGATTAGTTAGTGCGGCCCAGAGGCCGACAAACACCGTTACATCCTCGGCGATGGACATACCCCAGTTTGAAAATGGTTCTGGTGATGTATTAATGGCAAGTCGGGTGCCCGCCTTAATCCCATGGCTGGTGGCGGACATGCCTCCTCCCATGATGGCGGCTGCGATCTCTACTACCGGTGACATCTCACCGACAGCGCCCATTGCCAACATGGCACCAGCTGGAATACGTATAAAAGTATGAATAGCATCCCAGGAGGTATCCACGCCTGGAATCTTGTCGACGATAAATTCCGAGATGTACATGACCCCCGCAGCCATGATGACAAGTGGGTTCTCGAGTGTTTCAAGCCCGGCAGGTAAATCCAGATTGCCGGTTGCGCCACCGATGCCCAGCATTAGGAGTGCGGCGTATAGATTGATGCCGCTCGCCCAGGAGGCGCCCATCGTTAAGGAGATGATGCCGATAATTGATTGATAGTCTTCCAAGTACAGATCACATTCATTGCAATATACGATTATGCAACGCCCGTATTGGGTAAACTAGAGGCTGAATCCAAAAGAGATCAATGGAATGAGTTCGTCAATCGTTAAAAAAGGTGGTTTGTTGGCTGGCAAAGTGGCCGTTGTTACAGGTGCAAGCCGCGGTATAGGTGAAGCCATAGCCTATCGATATGCACAAGAAGGCGCAAAGGTGGTCGTCTCAGCCCGCACGCTCGAAGACGGTGATCACAAATTAAGTGGCGGCATCAATTCTGTTGTTAGTAATATTCATGAGGCAGGTGGTGAGGCTCTGGCGGTCAGATCGGACCTGGCGCTTAGCGAACATCGTGAGAACCTGGTTCGCGAAACAGAAAAAGCTTTTGGATCCATCGATATTTTCGTGAACAATGCTGCGGTAACTTATTACGCGTCGACGCCTGAATTTTCCAAGAAGCGATACGATCTGATGATGGAAGTGCAGGTTGTTGCTCCGTTTCATTTTTCTCAGATGATCTTGCCGGGCATGATCCAACGTCAATCTGGATGGATTGTTAATGTCTCATCTCACGCGGCAATACACCCGCCGATTGATGCGGGTTCGAAAGGCGGGATTGTCTATGGCATGTGTAAGGCTGCACTGGAACGGTTTACGACAGGGCTTGCAGCAGAGGTTTATGATCAAAACATTGGCGTTAATGTCATCTCGCCAGGTTTGATAGCAACACCTGGCGCAGTTTTTCACAATCTCATTACAGAAGAGTCAAAAAGCAGGGTCACGCCGGTTGAAGATATGGCAGAAGCGTGTCTTCGACTTGTGTACGGGGATGCTAAAAAAATCACAGGCAAGATCACTTATGCTGACGAGATGATAAAGGCGTACAATTTGAACCCGAAACCTTTGATCGCTGAATGTTGAATCCAATAGTGAGGCCAGCCGATTGGCCTGCCCTGAATTTTATACTCTATTCTAATTCACATTTTAAATACACGTCGGAGTAACCTGGATATGAAAAGACGAACACTAGTTAAAGCTGGTCTCACATTACCTGTCGGCGCATCGATTTTAGGCTGTGCGCCGGATAAGAATTTGGACTCCATGAGTGCAGGATATGAGGAGGGTATGTACCTTGCCGAAAACTATGCGCCAGTCATGGAAGAGCAGACGCTGACAGAACTTCAGGTCACTGGAACAATCCCGGAAGAACTTATTGGTCGTTTCTTGCGAAACGGTCCGAATCCATCCGAACATGTGGATGTTGCCAAGCATCATTGGTTTACTGGCAAGGGGATGGTCCATGGGGTTCGACTTGAAGACGGCCATGCTGACTGGTACCGAAACCGCTGGGTACAAGGTGATTCGCCCAACACAAACGTGATTGGTCATGCAGAAAGAACCTTCGCGATCGTTGAATCTGGTGGTGCACCCACTGAACTTAGTTACGAATTGGACACAATCGGCGCGGCTACTTGGGGCGGCTACACGGCCCATCCAAAACTTGATCCCGATACTGGAGAGATGCACGCCATTGCTTATGACTGGGCTAGTCTCTTAGACCATGTGAAATATCTGGTGATTGATTCGGCAGCGAATGTCAGAAAGTCTGTAGACATTCCCATGCAGGGTATGTCCATGATTCATGACATGAGTCTGACCCAAAATTATGTGGTGATTTATGACCTACCAGTAACCATCAGCTTTAAAGCGTTGGCGATGGGTTATGGCTTTCCGTTTCGTTGGGACAATGAACATGAGCCCCGTGTCGGGTTGATGCCGCGAAACGGCACGCCCGAAGAAATTATCTGGAGTTCTATTGAACCTTGTTATGCCTATCATCCGATGAATGCTTATGAGGATGAAGCAGGCAACGTTGTGATCGATATATGTCGTTACGACAACATGTTCCTGCAGGATATTAACGGTCCGTTCGGTGATAGTTTACCGCGGCTTGATCGGTGGACTATTAATCCAGCGCTTGCGAAATTAAGTGAAGAAGTCATTGATGAACGAAACCAGGAATTCCCCCGCTGCCATCCGGACCTCAACAGTAAACCGTACCAATTCGGTTATGCACTTACGGCGGAAGGTAAGAGCTTTCCCTCGATACTGAAACACGATCTGAAAACAGGAGAATCCACCTCATTTGAATTCGGTGCAGGCAGACATGGCGCCGAGCCAATTTTTGTGCCTCGAGATGGTGCCGAGGCAGAAGATGATGGTTTCCTGATGACATTCGTTTATGACGAAAAATCAGCTGCCAGCGAACTGTTGATCGCCGATGCACGCGATCTTTCGAGACCTGCTTTGGCGAGTATTCATGTGCCCAGAGTTCCCTATGGATTTCACGGTAACTGGCTGCCAGATTAAGAGCATCGGGGTTGTAGACAACATCATTTTTGGGAACTGCCTACTGTTCATTTGTCAGTACCGCAGCTACGAATCTTCGTTAGAATTCATTTAGATCATGATCTGGTGAAAAGCGCGCCGAGGATAGAGATTATATCAGGGCTTTTCGATCGAAAGTCTGAGTATCGAATCAGCTCGGTTGCCTGCTTGTTTTATGAAAGAGTGGCGCCGTATGACGAGTAGTGGTTTCAACCATCAGCTAGCGGCAAAGAGATCGTTTTGCGGCCCTTGCCGCTGCACAGCGGGCAGACAGAAATGATGTCACGGTGACTGAGATTGAATCTGTAGTAGAGCCAGACGGCGCAAGAAATTATGTCAGGTGGGAATCGGTGGCGTTTGTATGTGTTCATGCGCTGATTCTATCAAAATAGATGAGTTTACTTGTCAGTACCGAACCAAGCGCTAGGACTGGTCGCAACCAGTTCCAGTCATTACTTCTACAGCCCTTTTAAATCAGCGGTCTTGAAGCATGGTACCCAAAGGGGTACCATTCAAAAATGACAAAAGAAGATCTCCAAACCCTGGAAAAGGCAGCAGCCAAAACCCACCAGTCAGAACGTTATACCCAGCGGGTTGCTGCGCTTCTGAAGTATGTGCGCCGAAAAGCGGGACTATCAGCAAGAGAACTGGCGAGAACGGTCGGCAGTTCACACTCCACAATTTTGGCTTACGAGTCCGGCAAAAAAATGCCGATAACAACAACCTTGATGCGTCTTGTTCATGCTTGCGGATACTCAATGGACTTTTCACTTTCTCCAAGACTTCGAGGCGATGCAGACAACCCTAAGGGTGCAGAATTACAAGCAGTCCTTGATCTCGCTGCAGAATTCCCCGCTCGGCATTCAGACACACCCGACAGCAGAATGCCCGACACACAATGAGCAGCCTCACTGAAAAAATTGTTGGATTACACAAGGCGTTAGAACAGGCAGATATACCCCATGGTTTCGGTGGCGCATTGGCTTTGGCTTGGTGCACACAACGTGCGCGAGGTACGATCGATATCGATCTCAACATATTTGTTGATACCGAAGCTGCAGCAACAGCACTAGCGGCATTGCCGGGGGAGGTCACCTGGGCGCAGAAGGATCTCGACCTACTGGTAAGAGAAGGTCAGGTACGCATCTGGTGGGATACAACCCCACTCGATCTATTTCTCAACACCTTGCCACTGCACAAGCAAATGGCAAGACGATGTCGTTGGGAATCATTCGGCGGTGAGTCAGTGCCATTTTTATCCTGCCAAGATATTGCAGTACTAAAGGTTTTCTTTAATCGAACCAAAGATTGGGCAGACCTAGAGGAGATGCAATCAGCAGGTACCTTACAAGCGCCGCTAGTAACCGCAACAATCATTGAATATCTCGGTGCAGATGACGAGCGCATCATCAAATTGTCAGCACTTACTTCTGACGAGCAATAGCTGATTTCTATATGGCTTACAACAACCAGATTGAACGAATCAAAACCGCCTATGAAACTCTCAAACCAAGATACCTAAGGATAGGAATTATAACAGGGCTTTTCGATCGAAAGTCTGAGTATCGAATCAGATCTATTGCCTGCTTGTTTTATGAAAGAGTGGCGCCGTATGTCGATTAGTGGTTAAACGCTACCAAGTTTTCTGTTGGCCTAGGGATAAATGCGCTGCCGTGGTGTCAACCATCAGATAGCGGCAAAGAGATCGTTTTGCGGCCTTTGACCCGGCCTTTGTCGGTGCACAGCTGACAGACAGAAATATCTATATCAAGCGGATCATCAAAAAAGATCACAAAGGGGCGCGGACTTCAGCAACCCCACAGTAGACGTGTCAACTCAGCGAGCGGCTTCAAAAACATAGGTTGCCAGCGCGTCCAGCTCCTGACTGTTCAGCTGGTCGCCATACGCGGGCATTGTGCCCACGCCCTGACTCACGGCCTGCCTTAAACTCGCCAGGCTCGGTTGAAGTTGATTGAGGTTGGGCCCGACCGCACCCTGCGCTCCAGCGTCGTTTAAAGTATGGCAAACACCGCAACCGGGCTGGGCTTTTGTGAGAAATAGTTCGCGCCCACGCCGTGCTGTGGCAGACAGAGAGATTGGCTTGTCACTTACCGGCGTGGCTTTAGCAGTTTCATTGGTCTTGGCCGTTGCGCTAGCAGCAGCGACTGTAGTTACAGGCAACTGAGACACCACGTTTATGCTCAGCCCATGGTCCTTCCAGCCGTTGTGGCCATAGCCCCGCTCGTTCTCTTTACGCTCTCGGGGCTGCCAGTCACCCAGACCATCCTGTGCTCTACAAACAGCACGGTGTTTTCCAACGCCTAAGTTGAGCGGAAATTTAAAGGCTCGCCAGGCATTAATACCCAAATCGGGTCCAACGAACTCAGCCTGCTGCCAGTGCTGACCGTTATCAACGGAGACTTCGACTTGCTTAATACCCCGTTCTCCTGAAAAAGCCACGCCGTAAAGCGCATGATTACCGGCCAAAATCGGCGCGTCGTCTGCACCGGGGCCGTTGAGCCAGGATTTAACCGGCATCCGAAACATGGAGGGATGCTGTGGCCCACCGTTTTCACCGATATCCCGCAGACGATAGCCCGATTGTTGTATCTTCGCCGAGGACTGCCCTTCGGTGGCGGCCAATCGTTTCACCCATTTAACATTGTTCACACCAAAATAGCCTGGAACGATAAGACGCAGGGGCCCACCGTGTGCCAGTGACAAGGGCGCTCCGTTCATTTCCCATACCAAGAGGCAGTCCTTAAGCGCTTTTTCTATTGGTACCGAGCGCTCAACCGCAACCTGGTCGGCGTCAATGCCTTCAGGAATGCTCTCAGCGCCAGTTGTCGTGAGAAATTCGAGCCCCTCTTTGGCTCCCCCAAAGCGTGCCAAAACATCCGCCACTCGCACGCCAGTCCATAGCGCACAACCGGCCGCCCCTACCCCCCAATTCGAACCCGATGGGTGGTGTGGAAAAAAGGCCCGTCCGTTACCAGAGCACTGCATTACTGTTGCTATGGTTATCGGGTCCATTGCCTTCAGTTCAGCGAGTGTCAGACTTCCTGAGCGCTCGGCCCCCTCAACTCCAAATTGCCAGCTATCTCGCTGCGCGAGAATATCAGGCGATGGCATGGGCAGGTTATTGCGTACAAAGAAGTGGGATTCGGGAGTTAGCGGACCAAAGCCAAAACTTGATCGACGCACCTCCAGTGCCCAGGGAATATCGTTGTGGCGTAAAAAATCTCCCCCAGTTTTCCCACTGGGCATGGCGCGCATCGACACGGCACTGCGCGCCCAGTTACCCAAAGGAGAAAACAGTAGGCCGACCCCCGCCGCCGATTTAAGGAATAAACGACGACTACTATCTTCAATGCTCATGCTTATTCCTTTAGAGTAACTCGCTAAGTTTTTCTACGAAATGCCACCAACCATAGTACACAAACCGAATCCAAAAATGGCGTTAGTAGCCGAGTATTTCTAACTTGGTCTTATATTCCTTCCAGGGGTTTTCACGCAGTACCCCCAGGCTGGATGCCTCGCCCTAGATGTTGAGGTCGAAAAAGGCCTGCGTCATTTCGCTCTGAATTTGATGAGCGGTTTAGCATCTAACAGCGTATATTGCGCGTCTTTATCAAAAAACATTGGGAAAGTATCCGGTTTTAAGGTGGGAAACCAGTAGGACCCAGAGACACCAAAGCTACCGTGATTGAGGGTAGGAATTATAACAGGGCTTTTCGATCGAAAGTCTGAGTATCGAATCAGAACGGTTGCCTGCTTGTTTGATGAAAGCGTGGAGCCGTGTGACGAGTAGTGGTTAAACGCTACCAGGGTTTGTCAGGGTTTGTCAGGGTTTGTCAGGGTTTGTCAGGGCTTGTGGTTATTGGCTGACCTGGTGATGGACGATTAGCCAAGGTAATTTTCTGTTGGCGCAGGGATAAATACGCTGCCGTGGTTTCAACCATCAGCTAGCGGCAAAGAGGTCGTCTTGTGGCCCTTGACCCGGCTTTTGCCGGCGACCAGCATCAGGGGGCGCGCGTTGCCTCAGATGCGCCAGAATGGTTTGGATCGCTTCCGGATCGGTGACATCTGCGATCACCCGCAGCGCAGGCGACGTTATGCGGCTCGTTAATGTCCGGAGTCGACCCATTGCAGTCTATGAGCGGAGGCGTTCTACTAAGATTCCCAGAACTGGGAAGTAGTGCATGAAACCTGAGAAACTCGATGAGATGACTACTCGCTCAACGAGCTGGACACCCTCAGGGACGAGGGGATCGAGCTCTCACAACGGCTGACGAAGCTCGGGAACGAGGGCTACTACACTGTGGTGAAGGGCACGGTCCACGCCACCGAGGCCAGCCTTCCGACGGAAGTGCCAGAGATCAGGAACGGAATGCTCGACGGCATCGCATCGTTTGCGAGGTCACTTTGATGGTGACATTTGACACCGGCGCCGCCGCCGAGGAGCGCAGCAAGTTGCATTCTTAGCCGGTTTTTATGTTTAGGCTGAATACCGGCGGTCTTACCAGTTCGATAAAAATGCTCTAGACCTTTGTGCTTGAAGGATTTGATCACGAAGCAAGTGTAGCGTGTTGCGCACTACGCAACAATTCGCGAGACTGCATAAC
>JABJED010000117.1 GCA_018665025.1 Gammaproteobacteria bacterium | reverse complement strand
TTCCTCCTGCGTCACCGAGTTCACTTATGTTACCATTCAGTATCCACGTCCTGGCTGGAGAATATTAACTCCATTCCCTTTCGAGAGACGAGATAAAATCTGCGTGTGCGGAGCTTCCCTGTCTCTTAGGATCGGCTAACCCATGTCCAATTGCTGTTCACATGGAAACCTTCCCCACTTCGGTCTTCAAAGTTCTCATTTGAATACTTGCTACTACCACCAAGATCTGCACTAGAAGCTGTTCGATGCAGGCTCACGCCCAACACTTCGTCACAACTCCCACGCCCTCCTACACATTGCCGCATAGCATTTGCAACAATGGTGGGGTATCGGTCACCCGCTTAAGCGCCATCCATTTTCGGGGCTAGTCCATTCGGCAGGTGAGTTGTTACACACTCCTTAGCGGGTTTCGACTTCCATGACCACCGTCCTGCTGTTAAAATGAACCAACACCCTTTATGGTATCTGATGAGCGAGCACTTTGGCACCTTAACCTCACATTAGGTTCATCCCTCATCGCCAGATCTGCTTACCAAATATGGCCCACATGGAGAAGTCATTTATCCTAAGAATTCACTAAAGCAATCCTTAGCTCTTACCCATTTAAAGTTTGAGAATAGGCCGAGGACTAAGCGTCCCCAAAACCTCTAATCATTCGCTTTACCTGATAAAACTGTTTACCTTCTCCAGCTATCCTGAGGGAAACTTCGGAGGGAACCAGCTACTAGATGGTTCGATTAGTCTTTCGCCCCTATACCCAAGTTTGACGAACGATTTGCACGTCAGTACCGCTACGAGCCTCCACCAGAGTTTCCCCTGGCTTCACCCTACTCAGGCATAGTTCACCATCTTTCGGGTCCTAGCCATTATGTTCGTACTCAAACCTCTCTCAAAAGATCGAAGTCGGTCGTTTGTGCAAAACTAAAAAATCCAAACTCTTACTTTCATTCCGCGTAAAGGTTTGCCACCCTCACACTTACACAAAAACTAGACTCCTTGGTCCGTGTTTCAAGACGGGTCGAATAAAAACATTTTGTCAACTTCACAGAGCAGCACGATCTAGACTCATCACCGCTAGCCTCACTGCACTCTAGGAGTAGAGCAAGATTTCACAGAGAATATGCCCAGGTGGCGTACCGCCCGCAGTCCTCAGTCCAGGTAAGACTACCAACACCAGTCTCGTGCACCGCCGCAACAGTACCCGGAGACAGACGCGGATTTCGTCGAACACCAAACTCAAGTTGACCTTAACAGCAAGAAACACCGCTACCTTCTCCTTCCAACACTAGCTGACCCTTACGGTGCCAACACGCGCCTTCCAGTTAAGCAACAGCAATCTTACCGCAATGAACTGGTTTCATTCGCTTCCTTCTTAGCGATTTCACGCACTTTTAACTCTCTTTCCAAAGTCCTTTTCACCTTTCCCTCACGGTACTTGTTTGCTATCGGTCTCGAGTCGATATTTAGCTTTAGATGAAAATTACCACCCATTTAGCGCACCACTTCCAAAGTACGCGACTCTAAACAGCGCGCCGAACGCGACGGAATCCGGACGAAGAAAATACGGGATTCTCACCCTCTATGATGCTTTCTTCCAAAAAGACTTACGCCCGGTCCGCCACTGGCAACACTTATCAAGACTACAATTCAGTGGGAAACCCACAGATTTACAAGTTGAGCTTTTCCCGGTTCAGTCGCCCTTACTTAGGGAATCATATTCATTTTCTTTTCCTCCACTTACTTATATGCTTAAATTCAGTGGGTAGCCTGGTCTAACTTCATGCGAAATGCAACAAGTCGAGAAATTAATCTCTAAATGCTTTGACGTCGCTTCCAAACTCGCTTGCCACTGTACAAAATTGTTAAGCGAAAGCTTGTTATAAGATGCGAAGTTGTTTTTCACGCGTCAATGGAACAAGTCTAAACATTGACACGCAACAACGCTTCCACGCTGACTGCAACCGAAATTACAATTCAGCTTTGGGAGCATTTTTACGTTATCGCCCTGAAGTAGACATACTACCAGGCAAAACCTGGAAGTGCAGTATGCGTTCAGCTTTCTATTGATTCGCGGAATTCTGCCATTCACAGCGCTTATCGCACTTTGCTGCGTCCTTCATCGTTACCCGAGCCGAGGGATCCATCGCTAAAAATTGTAAAAACAGAAGTTTCATACAACAAAAAAAAATTCAAGATTTGTTATAGATCGGTTATCTACTGGTAGCTGCGTTACCCACTTAAGGGAGTGACAGCCACCTTCGAGTCAATCCACTTCCGTTGCCAGAAGCTTCATGCGCTCACAGTAAGATTCAGGTTTAAAGTTGGATTACTTATCGTGTAAATGATCCTTCCGCAGGTTCACCTACGGAAACCTTGTTACGACTTCTCCTTCCTCTAAGTGATAAGGCTCACTAGACTTTC
>JABJED010000116.1 GCA_018665025.1 Gammaproteobacteria bacterium | reverse complement strand
TAGGTGCCATTGAATGAATCGCCCGCACCGGTAGTGTCGATTGGGGTAGCGTTCACGGCATCTACCTGCAGATGCCTTCCGTTGTAAAAGATATCGCAGGGTTTTGGCCCGCGGCGAATTACCGCCTCAGAACAGCCACTTGCCATCAATCCCAAAACAAACGAGGTGTCAGCCTGATCTGGTAACAGGCTTTTCAGGTCGTCGTCTGAAGCCAGGAACAGATCAGTCAGGTCAATGAAAGGCTCAAGTACCACCCGTGCTTCATGAGAATCCTTCCAAAGCCTGACCCTGTAATTAGGGTCAAACACAATCGTGATACCCATTCTTTTTGCTTGCTCTACCCAGTTGAGCAATGTTGTTCGGTGCTCGTTGGGTGTTGCGGCAACAGTGATACCGCTGAGATACAGGAAGTTGAATTCTTTGAAATTCAATTCGTCGCCAATGGCAGGGACGAGTTGCCGATAGGCTGATTGGCCGCGCCAGTAATAAAACTGGCGCTCGCCATTTGTTTCGTTCTGAATAATGGACAGGCCTGGTAACTCTCCAGGTAGAATTTTTACATGGTTCGTCCGAATGCCTGATTCTTTCCAGAACGCTAGAATCTGCTTGCTGTAAGGGTCATCACCAAGAGCGCTCAGGAACGAAACCTCAAGCGCCGGTGCGCACCTGCGCAGGTATACCATGGCGTTTGAACTGTCACCGGCGAAGCCAATCGTCAGCGTTTGTCCATCCAGGTGCGCAAGCTCGACCATGCACTCGCCTATTGCAACCAGGCTGGTCATTTCTGGTACTTGTTGATGATATCCAGGATGACGTTCGTGTGGTCCCAGGACGCGTTCAGCGCTTTGACATAGGTGAAACGCTCTCCTCCGGCCGCGAGGAAGATATCCCTGTTAAGAATTTTGATTTCTTCTATGGTTTCCAGACAGTCAACAGAAAATCCCGGGCAAACCACAAGCACGTCATGGATTCCCTGATCAGGGAGTGCCCCCATAGTAATATCAGTATAAGGCGTCAACCATTCGGCTGGTCCGAAGCGGGATTGGAAGGTCAACATCCACCGGTCTTTTGGCAGGTTCAGACGAGTCGCGACCAGGGATGCGGTGGTCTGGCATTGACGCGGGTAGGGGTCGCCGCTATCTGCCTGGGCTTTTGGTATTCCGTGAAATGAAAACACGAGTCGCGGCGTCCCATCCCGATAAGCCTTGGACTTTTCAACCGATACCGCGAGCGCATCGATATACCCTGGGTGGGTGTGATACTCGTCAACAAAATCAATCATGTATCGACCTGTTGAATTGGCCAGTGCCTGCTCAAGGGCATCCTGGACAGCACCGGTGGTAGCACCCGCGTACTGGGGAAACAACGGCAGGACGATGATCCGTTCTGCGTCTGAAACCTGACGAAGGGCATTACTCATCGAGGGATTGCCGTAAGTCATGGCTGTCACAACGGGCACCCCCGGTATCAGGGAGCTGACACGTTTCGCGAGGGCATTGGTAATGTTACGAATTGGACCGTCCTTCGTGCCCCAGACAAGCTTGTACTTCGCGACCAGCTTTGGTGGACGCACCCGCAGGATAATAAGATTTAGGATGGACAGCCACAGCCAGCGGGGCAGGTTGACAACCCTTGGATCAGACAGGAACTGCTTCAGGTAGCGTCGGATAGAACCTTCGTCAGGAGCATCCGGGGTTCCCAGATTAACCAATACAATTGCTGTTTTTTCTTGCACTTTTTGTCTTGCGCCTACAGAGCCGATAGATCATCGAAGCGGTAATGGTCGGTGTTACCGTGCTGTAACGATGAGCCGCGGTAACCATCTGTCGTTTTCGAGGTTACTCGTCGTCAAACATATCCGGCTGTTCTGCCACGATCACATCGTGGATCGGTTTAAAACTGAAGTAACCGCCCCCGGGCTGGCCTACCTGTTTTTGGGTCAGCGCTGCGATATCAGGCCGTATTTTTACCGGTGTCCCGGCAGCTTCTGCCAGTAACTGTGCCTGGCAGGTTCGTTCCATGCTGATATACCACCAGGCAACTTCATCAACCGTCTGGCCTACCGTCAGCAGGCCGTGATTCTGCAGAATGGCGGCCTTCTTTGTGCCAAGGGCCTTGGATATTCTCTCGCCTTCTGATGTGTCTAGTACCACCCCGGTAAAATCATTGAATAGCACATGATCCTCATAGAAAGCGCAGGAGTCCTGGGTTAGTGGGTCAAGCAAACGCCCCAAAGATGCCCATGTCTTTCCATACAGGGAATGGGTGTGGGCGGCCGCAGTCACGTGCGGCAGGTTCTTGTGAATCTGGGAGTGAATAGCGAAAGCTGCCTGGTTCAATAGTCCGCTGCCTTCGACTATATCGCCGCTATGATTGACAAGGATCAGGTCAGAGACCCGCATCTGTTTGAACGAGCGACCAAATGGATTAACCCAGAAATGATCGGTTCGTTCCGGGTCCCGTACGGTGAAATGCCCAGCCACACCTTCATCAAACCCGAACTTGCCAAATACTCGTAGCGCGGCCGTTAGCTTGCGTTTTCGCTCCTTGCGTTCTTCGGCTGGCGTTGCGAACACCGGTGGATAGCTGAAGTCCATTTCAATTTCGGGTGTGATGGCTGCTGCTTCTGACATAGCGGATTCCTGGCAAGCTTAAAAGTAAGGCATTAATATCACTTTTTGGAGCCTGTTTACAGTTGATGCTTATATTTGTGCTTTAATTCAGCACCTATTGTTTACGCTAACTGCCTATGATTATTGAAGTTTCTGCCATTACGCCGGGTATTGGGGCGGAAATCACCGGGCTGGATATATCGCAGCCGCTGGACAAAGATACGATCGCAAGACTTCGGGAACTCTTTCTCCGGCATCTTGTGCTGGTATTCAGAGACCAGGTGCTTTCCCGCGAAGACCACAAGCAGTTCGCTCGTCATTTTGCCGAACTGCATGTGCACCCATCCCACCGGAGTGGGTTAAATAAGGGGGGCGACCCCGAAATTTTTGTCATCGACACCCCGGCCGATGCTAAACAAAGTAACGGCGAGGCCTGGCACTCGGATGTCAGCTGCGAGGCGGTGCCGCCAATGGCTTCACTGCTGTATGTGACGAAGGTCCCGGATAATGGCGGTGGTGATACCATGTTTGCCAATATGTACGAGGCGTTTAGTGAGCTCTCGAATGACCTGAAGACCCTGCTGATGGGGAAAACTGCGTTTCACGATGGCGAAATTGACCTTCGAAATTACGGGATCAGGCTGGCTGCCGGCCAGCAATACCCACAGGCGAGCCATCCGATTATTGCCCGGCATCCGGACACCGGCAGGCCGCTGCTCTTCGTGAACGGCAGTTTCACCTCTCATATTGAGGACATACCCCGTTGGGAGAGTGATATGTTGCTATCGGGCCTGTATGACTTCGTCGCCACGAATGCTCGACTTCAGTGTCGGGTAAAGTGGACCCCGAATACACTGGTTATGTGGGATAACCGTTGTGTTCAACACCAGGCGATCAGGGATTATGCGGGGTTCGCCAGATACGGTGAGCGCGTTTCAATTTTGGATGGTAAGCCGCCAGAAGCAGCGCAGCATTGAATTCTCGGTTATCCTTTCAATCGAACCCTTCGGGTATGTCGACATCGCTCATCGGGATGCTAGCGGCGCATAAGCGAAGACTTTATCGCGCTCGCACGATTTCAGACAAATTACAAACTAAAGAGATAAACCAATGAGTGTACAAGCGTTAGGTACCAATGAAGTCCCAAGTTGCCACGGTGGATTGGAAAACCTGGACGTGGAGTATGACTACGACCTTGAAGATGTCGAGGGCGAACTACCCACTGATATTAGAGGTACTTTCTACAGGAATGGTCCTGGCAGGCAGCGTATTGGTGATTCAAAATACGGCCACTGGTTTGATGGTGACGGCATGCTGTGCCAGTTCACCTTTAATGAAGGCAAGGCGCATTTCCGAAACCGTTATGTGCGAACACCCAAATACATCGAAGAGACAGCTGCTCAAAAAGTGCTGTATCGCGGATTCGGTACACAGGTGCCGGGTGGTCTTTTATCAAACTTTCTGAAAATGCCGGCCAACCCGGCTAACACTAATACGGTTTATCATGGTGGTCATTTGCTGGCGCTTAACGAAGGCGGCAAGCCTTGGGAGCTTCAGCCAGGGTCACTCGACACGATCGGTGAGTTCACTTATGAAGGTGAGTTGGAACCATCCATGGTATTTAGCGCACATGGCAAGGTGCATCCGAGAACTGGCGACTATATTAACTATGGTGCAGGTGTTTCAGGGTTTGGCCTAAAGGGGCCGAAGCCGTGCATCAACATGTATCGTATTAGCCCTGAGGGAACGCTATTTAAGAAAGCGCAGATTCCGCTGGATAGCTTCCCTTTCTGTCACGATTTTGCGCTCTCGGACAAATACGCGGTTTTCTTCCTGGGTTCTATCGTGTTCGGTAACATGATGCCCGTTATCATAGGCACCAAAACGATTTCCGATCAGGTGACTTTTGATGAATCAATCCCGATGCAAATCGTTGTCGTCGATCTGGACACACTGACAGAAGTGAAGCGCTTCGAAACAGATCCGGGTGCGATCATCCACTTCGGTAATGCCTTTGAAGAAGGTGACGAACTGATCATCGATGGAATGTTCCAGGACAACTTTGGTGCAAATGAAACCTTAGGTGATGTGTTTAATCCTGATGGTAGGTTTGGCGGTGGCTGGTATCGGCGTTACCACCTCAA
Organism: Gammaproteobacteria bacterium; assembly: GCA_018665025.1. Classification (GTDB taxonomy): domain Bacteria; phylum Pseudomonadota; class Gammaproteobacteria; order Pseudomonadales; family Azotimanducaceae; genus UBA9659. The sequence goes on along the minus strand of JABJED010000116.1, from coordinate 7,382 downwards.
TATGAAGACCGGTGAATTAAAATCTGAACAAGTGATGGATACGGAATGTGAATTTCCGACGTTCAATACTGCGCTGACAGGATCGAGGAACGAAGTCACGTACACAGCCTGTTCAGTGGATAACGGCGCGAACAGTTTCTTTAATGGTATATCCCGGGTAACCCACGATGGAGATGCGACTGTGGTTGCATTGCCGCCCGGGTGTTATGGCTCAGAGCCCGTATTTGTGCCAAAGATAAATGCAACGAAAGAAGATGATGGCTATCTGATGGAAGTTGTCTATAACGGATTCGAGCACAAGAGCGAGTTGCAGATCTATCGTGCCGATGATGTGAATGACCAGGTGTGTTCGTTGAAGTTAAAGCATCATTTGCCTCACCAGTTTCATGGTTTCTATACACCTGAAGTGTTTTCACCAACTTAAGGTCTCGGTCTTCGGGTCACCACTTTCTAACGGACTTTGTGTTGGGTCGCGGGCACCCAATGGTTCCAGCGCGTAGGCACACCTTTCAGGCACACCTTTATTGGGCGTGGCGATTTCATTGCAGATGGTCGTGCGTTTCTTGAAACGCTGGTTCAGTTCACCGGGGTACCTGGGCTACCAACCTCCCTGCCCTGTCACTCCAGGATATGGTGATTGCGTGCGCACGGTAGAGTGCCTACGGCAAAACCGTAGGACTTGTTCTTGGTATTTGGTGGAGGCGGGGGGAGTCGATTTATCATATAAGATATTGAAAAATAAAATGAAAAATTCAACCGATATTAATATACCCCCAGAGATACCCCCAATAATAAAGTGTGATATACAGCCGTTTTCCCAGGTAGATTGTTAGTGTTCGTTACGCTCTTGTTTTGTCCGTAGCTATCCGCTAAATGTGAGGCTGCACTGTATTTTTTGCGGTAAGTAGATAGCAAATATACCGATTAAGGCGTCATCATCCAAATAAGTCTTGATATTGTAACCTTTGCGACCCAATATGGGTCATAAATGAGTCAAGAAGGTTACATTATGCCAACACCGCACACACCAGCACTAGCTGTTAGAAGGTCACTGTCAAAGTTGGGAGATGATATCTATGATGCTCGTAAACGCCGTAAACTCTCTGCGACAGTCCTTGCGGAACGTGCCTTTACATCCCGTAAAACCCTTGCAAAGGTGGAGGATGGAGATCATCGAGTCAGTATTGGAATTTACGCCTCGGTTTTGCACGCACTTGGCATGATTGATGGATTGTCGGAGTTGGCTGACGCAAGTCATGACGAAGTGGGGCTTCGATTGATGAGCGAAGCCGCAAAACGTAGTTCTAAAAAGACAAGACGATAATATATGTCAGAACCCATCGAGATATACATCGATTTGAATCGGGAAAGCATTCGTGTTGGTACATTGTTTCGCGGGCCTTCTCGTGATCGTGAGACAATCAGTTTTGAGTACCACCCCTCTTGGCTTGCACATTCAAGTCGATTTGCCTTAGAGCCAGCATTAGCCATCGGCGAAGGTCGCTTTTATCCTGAGCAAGGTCGTGAAATGTTTGGCGCAATAGGCGATTCTGCTCCAGACACGTGGGGGCGACAACTCATGCGTCGATCGGAACGGCGGAAGGCGAAGATTGAAGACCGTCAAGTTCGTACACTGCACGAAACGGATTTTCTATTGGGGGTCTCGGACGTTTCTCGTTTGGGAGCATTGAGATTTAAGCGCGAAAGTGATGAGCGATTTCAAGCCCCAACGAAGAGTGGAGTGCCAGGCTTTATAGCGTTAGGCCAGTTGCTCGAAAGTGCACAGCGGGTTGAGCGTGGTATAGAAACGGATAGCGATCTGCAAATGATTTTTGCACCAGGTTCATCGCTCGGTGGCGCTCGCCCCAAAGCTTCCATCATAGATCAGCACGGCAATCTTGCTATAGCGAAATTCCCGAAGGACACGGATGAATACAGTATTGAAACCTGGGAGCACATAGCTTTGACCCTTGCTGACATGGCAGGTATTTACTGCTCAGAGCACGAGTTAGTGAAGGTCGCAAAGCATCCGGTTTTACTTTCCAAGCGGTTTGACAGAATGGATGGCGCGCGTATTCCTTTCTTATCGGCGATGTCTCTTTTGCAGCTTAAGGATGGCGATCGTGCTAGCTACCCTGAAATCATTGATGAAATGACTAACATTGGTGCATCCGTTAAAACAGATGCGCCCGAACTTTTTCGACGCATGGTATTCAATATTTTAATTTCAAATGTCGATGACCATCTCCGCAATCATGGTTTTTTGTTGCAAAGCAAGAATGGTTGGATGCTCTCTCCAGTCTACGACCTCAATCCGACGCCAGAGGATGTTCGCGCACGGGTTCTTACAACATCAATCAGTCCTGATGACGCTACTTGTTCGATAGATTTGGCGCTTGATCAAGCTAACTTCTTTAATATTAAAGAGCAAGATGCAAAAAATATTATATTGGAAGTGGCGAAGTCCGTTTCAAAATGGCGGACAATCGCGTCTCGAAATGGTCTATCGAAAACTCTAATAGATAGAATGGAAACTGCTTTTGAGCACGTAGATCTAGAAAAAGCTCTAAAATTTGACGCATGACTTTGATTTGAAATGCTATGTATGATCGCTGCACACTGAATTGATGCGTCTTTTTTATTCTCCATGGGAGCGCAATTCGAGAACTAAATTTAGGCAAAAAAAGGCACCGCCCCGGACCGTATTAAACGGTATAGGACGGCATAGGATGGTGGAGGCGGCGGGAATCGAACCCGCGTCCGTCAGTTCTCTGCCTTCAGGTCTACATGCTTATTTTGTCTACTGTTTAACCTTCCACTGGCCCGACAAACAGGGATTGAAAGGCGAGCTTGCTTTAAGTTTAACTGCTTTAACCACAAGCGGGGTCTGGCAGCGGTCCCATGAGTCGCGCACCCGGTTTGAATACATGGGCACATTCGCCCCGGGTCAAGCTAATCTAAAAAGTTCTTAAAAAGAGTTTTTAGGCAGCTAGTGCGTAGTTTTCGTCATTGGCAACTATAAGAAGTTACAGCGATTGATTTACGAGAGTCACTACCCTCTCGACATGCACTTCAGGTTTCGCAACCGGCGTCGAAGCCAAGTCGCCCCCATAATCAACATTGTAACACTTCTATGGGGCGGGGTTTTAAAGAGAATTCAAGCAGAGGTCCTTTGGCTTTGCCCGGAATGACTCTGCGGCTTAGTTTTCGCTTTGCGAGTAGAAGCTCTGCTTCTATAGGGTGGCTGATTCTTTAGAGGTTAGGTCTGGTTCTCTTTCATAATCCGGGATTTATCCCGGCCCCAGTCGCGTTCCTTCAGGGTTGCCCGCTTGTCGTGTTCCTTCTTGCCGGAAGCCAGTGCGATTTCACATTTCACTTTGTTTGACTTCCAGTAGAGCGAGACAGGAATGCAGGTTTGGCCCTTTTGCTGTGTTGCACCGATCAGCCTGGCTATTTCTCTTTTGTGCAAGAGTAGCTTCCGGGTTCTTGTGGGATCCGCGTCAACATGGGCTGCAGCCGCCGCCATGGGGGTTATATTGCAGCCAAGAAGAAAGGCTTCGCCACTCTTAAGCAGGATATAGGTATCCCCGAGCTGGCACTTGCCAGCCCTAAGCGATTTCACTTCCCACCCTTCAAGTGCGACACCAGCTTCGAACCGATCATGCAAGTAATAGTCGAACTTGGCCTTCTTGTTCCGGGCGATAGTGTTGGATTGGACCTTCGGCTTTTTCTTGCCAGTCACAATCTGCTACTCATTCCTGCGGGGGCGTCATTATATACATTTGTCCTGCCAGGAGTAGTTAAGAACACAGAGAGAAGTGTATGATCTGCCGATGAATTCCCCAGCGATATCTCCTGTCCAGAGAGCCCAGGCCCTGGAAGCCCTGGTACGACAGCACGCCGATGATGCGGATGGTAATCGTCGTCTTTCAAAAGAAGTCGCCGTGGCCTTTGCGGAAAACGGGCTGTATCGAATTGGCGCCCCGAGGGCTTATTCCGGTGAAGAGTCAGACCCAATGGCCCAGATTGAAACCATCGAGACGATTTCCCGTTTTGATGGGTCTGCAGGATGGAATCTGATGATAGGCGTTGAAACCTTCGGGTTGATGGCGTCAAGTTTCGGTGAATGCGAATACCTCATTAAAGATCCTATGGTCGTTCTTTGCGGATCTACAGCTGCGGTCGGCACGGCAGAGAAAGTGGCTGGTGGCTATAGGGTTAATGGACAGTGGCAGTTTGTTTCCGGTTGCCATAATGCCTCTCTGTTTAGTGCGACCGTCAATCTTGTAGAGGACGGTGAGCGAGGAACGCAACGTTTTGCCGCGATTGTTCAGTTACCTGATTTTGAGATCCAGGATACCTGGTATGTCGGCGGCATGAGAGGGTCTGGTTCCCATGATGTCCACGTCAAAGATGCCTTCGTACCAGATAACCATATACTACCGGCCATTGGGTCGGCACGGTCTGACCAGCCACTAATGCGTTTTCCGACGGGGGCAAGACTCGCCTACAACAAAGTGGCAGTCAGTCTAGGCCTGGCACGCGCTGGCCTGGACGCCTTCGTTGAATTGGCGGCAGGCAAGATACCCAGGTTCTCCAGTAAAAGTTTGCGTGACAGGCCAAGTGCCCATCGTGCGATCGCAGAAGCCGAAGTTCGAGTGCTTGCCTCCCGCGCATTACTCATGGAACTTGTAGCTGAACTTTGGCGGCAAGTATTAAACGAAGAGCACATTACCACCCGAGAGCGTGCGATATTCCAGATAGCCTGTTCCGATGCTGTGCGAGGTTGTGTGGAAGCCGTGGACCTGTTGAGCGATGCTGCAGGCACGTCTGCGAATTTCCAGAGCCACCCGTTGGAGAGAATCGGTCGGGATGTGCGGGTGGTGAGGCAACACCTAACAGTAGCTGGCCTGCACATGGAAGATGGGGGCCGAGTCTTGCTCGGAATGCCGCCAGAAGGGGCGATGTTAACAAGGCCTTCCTAATAGCGCTTGTGGGCAAAAAAATAATTCACAATGGATAGTTATAAAAGTGAGAGGTAGCAGTGATGTCTGAATCTCCACATGGTATGTGGTCCTCGCGCTTGATGTTTATTGTCGCGGCAGCAGGATCTGCGGTTGGTTTGGGTAACATCTGGCGATTCCCTTATGTCGCGAGGTAAAATGGTGGTGGCACCTTTGTCATTGCTTATCTGGCCTGCATCTTCATGGTTGGCGTGCCCATCATGATTGCAGAAATCGCGCTCGGTCGTGCTGGCAGAAAAAGACCAATCAACACGACGCAGGACCTGACGGCGCAATCCGGAGCCTGGGGTGGTTGGCAGGTGATTGGCTGGTTTGCAGGCTGGTTTCTTGACCAGAAAATTTTAACGGAACAACTCGAAGGGACATCTGAAATTGTGATCAAGCTGCTCAGGGTGGTGATGCGCATCATCGCGCCTGTTTGTATTTCTGTAGTGTTCGTCATGACTTTTGTGAGTTAACGGGTTCCTGTGAAAGAAATTTCCAGATCCGCCCTGTTACCGTTTTCAGCCAAACAGATGTTTGATGTGGTCAATGATGTGGCGTTGTATCAGGACTATCTTCCGTCCTGTTCAAGGAGCGAAGTGATCGAATCTTCGCCGGAATTTATGGTCGCTAGACTGACTTTAACAAAAGCTGGTGTTAGTCAGCAGTTCACCACCCGGAATAAGCTGGTAGATCCCCAAAGAATTGACCTTCAGTTAGTCGAGGGCCCGTTCACCTCACTTAATGGTTACTGGTTATTCAGTCAATTAGGTAATGATGGCTGTAAGACGGAAATGAACTTAACGTTTGATTTCAATTCAAGAATGCTAAATGCAACTTTTGGGAAGGTGTTTGAGCAGGTGGCAGATAGTCTTGTTGAGGCATTCTGTGACCGGGCAAAGGTGCTTTACAGTAATGATTGAAGAAACCGTGGCGATCGAAGTCGCATTTGCAGTGCCAGAAAAGCAGCAAGTGATTCAACTCGAAGTCCCGTTTGGCACCTTGATCCGTGATGCGGTTCGACTGTCGTGTATTGAGTCACATTTTCCGAGTTATGACCTGTCGGCGTTGCCAGTGGGCGTGTGGATGGAAGTGAAACCGCAAGCCTATGTGGTTCAGTCAGGAGACAGGGTACAGATTTATCGTTCGCTGATTACAAATGCAAAGGATGCGAGGCGACGACGGGCGGAGACCCAGACAAGCAAAGAGACTCAGGCAAACAAAAAGACCTAGTCTTTGCTGGCTGTCTTGGCTAAGGCGTCGTATTCGTCGGTAGGGATGAAATCACCCATGAAATGCGACAGGCGTTCATCAACAAAGAATACGGAAAGTAATTTGCGGATAACACTCCCGTTTGGAAGTTGAATAGAGTACACATAGTCCCATCGATCAGCTTCAAGCGGATCGTCAATGACGGCATTACCCAAGACAAACTTCACCTGGCTTTTGGTCATACCGGGTTTTAGCCTGTCAACCATTTGCTGGGTGACGACGTTTCCCTGTTGAATGGTAATTCGGTGTACACCAGGAAACCTGAATGTAGAGCAGGCTGTCAGGGCGGCAACAAGAAGAAGGACTACAGTTATTCGAATCAATGGACTATCTACGCTTTTTCTATTTCAATTGGTTATGAAATTAACCATACTTTATTTTACCCCGCGAGGGACTTCTATTATCAAGATCTTAACTCACCTATACTTAACTCACCTATAGTTAACCACGGATTAAAACTTAGCTAACAACGATGCCTGCCGAATCCCAAGAACTTAAAGACGCCGGACTGAAGACTACTTTACCAAGAGTCAAGATATTACAGATCCTTGAAAGCTCGGAAGTACATCACGTCAGCGCTGAAGATGTCTACAAATTGTTACTACAAAATGGCGAAGAAGTCGGTCTGGCGACTGTTTACCGGGTACTTACGCAGTTTGAACAGGCCGGATTAGTCGTTCGGCACAATTTTGAAGGCGGTCATTCGGTCTTTGAGCTGTCCTCAGATAAACATCATGACCATATTGTTTGTGTAAGGTGTGGTCGTGTAGAAGAGTTCGCGGACGACGAAATTGAACAACTCCAGAAGAAAGTTGCGGATAAACTCGGGTTTGAGCTGACGGATCACAACCTAAATATGTATGGGTTGTGCCCGGAGTGTCGATAATAAGAAGCTGAGGGCTCTTTATGTCGCTGAGGGCTCTTTATGTCGCTGAGGGCTCTTTATATCGCTGAGGGCTCTTTATCGCGCTGAGGGCTCTATCACGCTGAGGGCTCTTTATGTCGCTGAGGGCTCTTTATGTCGCTGAGGGCTCTATCACGCTGAGGGCTCTTTATGTCGCTGAGGGCTCTATCACGCTGAGGGCTCTTTATGTCGCTGAGGGC
>JABJED010000115.1 GCA_018665025.1 Gammaproteobacteria bacterium | reverse complement strand
CTGTTCCTGAAAACCGAATCCCGGCGTTGGAAAGGCGCAGCCGCTTTTATAGTGCCTTCCAAAATGAGCAGCCCGCAAGCGAATAACGATATAGGGCGGTCGTCCTCACTAAATTGAGCGCCACAGCCCGTTACCTACGGGACAATCCTGTGGAGTCAGGTTCAATAACTGAGCAGCGACTACAGGACCCATTCGACTAAAGGGCAGAAGACGCACTTATCGAGGCCTACCTATCGTCGACAACTCGCGCTGTAGAATTGGCTAACGCCTATGACCCTGAGTTTCGCAACCGCTACGCGCCCGGTTCTGATGACTGGCGGTTGGTGAAAGCGAAAAACTAGTGGGTTGCTGAAGCAGAAATGTGGTTAATTCGCCTTATACCCCCGTCATTGCGATTGGAACATCTTGGGATGATTCTTCTTGCTTTCGAGCGGTTACAACAACTTACTGTTCGCAACAGCCTGCTTCTGGAGCCTTTGGGCAAAGTCAATCTACTGGGCACCTACGACGGTGAAATAGCAGGCGGTACTCAGGCTCGACCCTAAAGGACGCGCTAAAATGCCCAGGTCTAAAATTCAGATTGCGCCAAGAATTTTGCTTATATTCTTTCGGAACTTTTCGCCAAAGGGCGGACGGGCGCCGATGATAGGTAAAACATCAATCATAGTTTGACTATAAATCGCGCGGGCGTGGCTCATGTTTCTAAAGCCTTCGGGCCCGTGATAAGCACCCATGCCAGACGCACCAACACCGCCAAATGGAAGGTCCTCTTGCACGTAGTGAAGCGTAATATCGTTAATACAAACACCACCACTTTGCACGTGATTGAGCAAGTATTCCTGTTCACTTTTATCTTTGCCGAAGTAGTACATGGCAAGCGGGTTTCGGCGGGGTTCAATCTTATTAGGCACTTCAGTGATGTCCGCATAGGTCATGATCGGCAGAATAGGGCCAAAAATCTCCTCGTGCATAACCTGCATGTCCTCATTGACGTTCTGCAAGATGTGTAACGGCATGCGGCGGTTACCCTCAGACGCACGGGTCTTGTCAGCACCAACAATCGTGAGCTTAGCTCCCTTAGCAACAGCGTCATCGATGTAGTTTTGTAACCTGGCGAAGTGTCTTTCGTTGAAAACACCCGTGTAATCCTCATTTTCGGTGATGTTCGGATACATTGACTGCGCCTCTCGAATTACCTGTGCAATCAGCTGCTCTTCCAGCTCACCAGGCACGAGGACGTAGTCTGGCGAAAGGCACAATTGACCACCGTTTAAAAGCTTACCGAATGTCAGGCGTGTTCCAGCGAGTTCGAGCTTTGCACTACGGCCAATGATAACGGGTGACTTGCCGCCAAGTTCAAGCGTGACGGGCACCAGGTTTTTTGATGCTGATTGCATTACTTGCGCTCCGACTCGCGAGGATCCAGTAAACAGAAGGTGATCGAAAGGTAGCTCCGCAAATTTTTGACCGACCTCTGAACCACCGTTTACGACTGCAACTTCATCTTCTGAGAAGTATTGGGGAACAACTTCGGCAAACAACGATGCTGTTTCAGGAACAAACTCTGATGGTTTCAGTAAAGCTCGGTTACCGGCAGCCAGCGCACTTGTCAAAGGTGCAACAGTCAGGCCGAAGGGCAGGTTCCAGGGAGAGATGATGCCAACGACACCCTTTGGAAAATACCTGACCTGGCTCTTTCCCCCCAGGAAATTCATCGGTTTGTTGGTTTTTCGCTTTTCTGGCTTCATCCACTCTTTCAAATGTTTCATCGAATAGTCAATTGCTTCGACCTTTGACGCGTACTCCGAGAACAAACTGAATTCATAGGAGCGCGCGCCGTTGAATTCGCGCTTGGTTGTTGTCGCGAAATCTGTTTTGTTTTCAACGATCAATGCTTTGAGTCTCTTTAGACGGTCAATCCGTGTCGAATAGGTGACTTCGCCTTCAGCACGGAACTTGCTTCTCTGTCTTTCAACTAATTCGCTTAAGTTCTGACCGTCTAATTCTGTGACGTTTTCGCGTTCTGCTATGCTCATAGCTTTTCTCCAAGGTTGTCCTGCGTTATTTCTATTTTGTGACTCTTCAAAACAATTGATTCAATTAAAGGGTAGATGCGGGTTCGGCACGTATGCCTTCTATGATGCGAACGGCATTCTTAATAAAGAGAGGTTCAGACGAAAAACTGGCAATAAGATTCTGAACATCTTCAGGCAACTCTTCGTTATCAAGTGATGGTCCCTGGTCGGCCCGGGTCGCACCGATCAGGAGGACGCCCATTGTTTTTACGAGCTCTCTCGCTTGCGCTTTGCTCAATTCAAGGGAAGTTGACGTGGGTTCCGCAACAACTTCCACCTGCCTTATGAACATCCGTTTAGACTCGATCAGCCTGGGAATAGCTACATTGTGCTCAATGACATGTTCAAGCCTGATCAGTAACGGCAAGAAGGTGCTATCCGCAACGGCAGTGTGATATAGCGCCTGGGCATATGCCTTGCTTGTCATGGAATCGGATAAGTCACCGATGAAAACCTGGCTCCATCGAATCAAGCTTTGCTCATAAAGTGTCAGGAAAAGTTCTTCCCTCGTGTTGAAGTAAAGATAGAGTGTGCCCTTCGCTACGCCGGTGTTCTTCGCGAGTTGAGCCATAGAAAATGCCTCATAGCCAACCTCATTAAAGTACTTTTCAGCGGCCTCTAGAACTGCCTGCCGCCGCAGCGCCTTTTGTTCTGCGCTTCTCGCCCTCTGATTAATCACAACCGCTGAACTCATGAGTGTCTCCGCACTGCTCTTTGTTTGCTCGCTTGGTCTGGGTTCGCTAACAACCCGGAGCAATAAATGACCACTGGTCAACTATATAACTGACCGTCGGTCATTTCAAGGCTTTCCTTATTGTTAGGAAAAGGTCCCAATGTAAGTTTGCAGTTCAACGGTGAAACTATAGATGTGGGGCAATACACAGCTGCTGCTGATACCGCAAAATTAAGATTGACAGGCAGTAGTAAGGGTAATGATCAATGGGTACGAGAATATCCAGACAGATAGATAGCACACGACAGAGACAAGTGTCCAATACCGCTGTCCAACCCCAAGCACGATACCGTGTAACGAGCCACGATTTCGTAGAGGCTTTCCAAATCAATACTGACATCAGAAAACAAGTTCTTGCGTCGCAGCAGATGAGAGTAATAATGTGCTCTCAACTTGCTAGGAAGTGAACAGCCCGCCCGATAAAAAACATATCTAGAAAAGGAGCGTTCCCAATGTCTGTTTCAATTGAAAAATCTGATGATATTTGGACGATTATTCACGATCGTCCTGAAGCGCGTAATGCAATGGATCCAGAATCGGCAGATGCACTGGTTGCTGCGTTCGAAGAATTCGACAAAAGCGCAGCGAAGGTAGGTGTGTTGTGGGGGGCAGGAGGCACTTTTTGTGCAGGCTTCGATCTAAAGTATGCTGCAACTGCAACGCCTGCGAACCGTGCTGAACGGCCCGATCTCAGCTTCCCGCTGGGGTCTGCTGCTCCACCAAGAGGGCCGTTAGGTCCTACACGAATGGAACTCTCGAAGCCCGTAATTGGTGCCATTGAAGGTCCCGCTGTGGCTGGTGGAATGGAGTTAGCGATGTGGTGCGATATTAGAGTGATGGCGGAGGATGCTTATATGGGTGTCTATTGTCGTCGGTGGGGGATACCGCTCATGGATGGCGGAACGGTCCGATTGCCTCGGCTCATCGGTCAAGGCAAGGCGCTAGAGATCACACTAACGGGACGTAAAGTATCCGCTGAGGAATGTTATGCGATCGGTCTTTGCGAGAAAGTGGAGCCTACGGGTACTACACGGCAAGCAGCTGAAGTGATGGCACGCGAAATCGCTCGTTTTCCTCAAGACGCGATGCTGGCTGATCGACGG
>JABJED010000114.1 GCA_018665025.1 Gammaproteobacteria bacterium | reverse complement strand
TGCACAGAGCGGTGCGGTGACACTGATACAGCGCTTCGGTTCGGCACTCAACCTTAACTTACATTTCCACATGCTCTACCTGAATGGCATCTACGATGCGAATGGTTACTTCTGGGCAGTGAAGCCGCCGACGCCTGATGACCTCGACACGATTACCCATACGATCGCCAAGCGGGTTTCGCGATTTCTTGAGCGGGCAGGGTACCTGTATCGGGATGCAGAATCTGAGTACCTGGATCTGGTCCCCGATGAAGAGGATGCCATGCAGGGGATCATTGGTGCTTCGATTACCTACAGGCTGGCCTTTGGGTCGAATCAGGGCAAGAAAGCCCTGACCTTACAGGCTGTACCAACCAGCGATAACAGAGCGAAGTCGAGTGATCTGGTCAGCAAGCAGGCAGGTTTCTCAGTACATGCAGGCGTAGCCTGCAAGTCCCATCGGCGATGTCTGCGCTTCAGCCTCTTCGCGTATTTCCGGCCAAACTTGATGCACCAGAGACGAATAGATTCGTAACTAACGATAATCCCTCGTTCAGCGAGCAAATCCTCGATATCTCTATGACTCAGGTTGAACCGATAGTACAGCCAGACGGCGTAACTGATTATTTCTGGTGGAAACCGATAACGTTTATATATCTTCATCCAAGTATTATGAAATATTAGCGGTTAATTTGTCAGTACCGCTATGGCATATCCCATCAACGTACTTCCCTGGTTTATGTCCTAGCTAATCAATCGCAAAAATGCTCCCTTAACTGAACAAAGATACTCGCGACATGCTATCACTAATATTATTTACTAGATTTAACGAAAGTTATCTTGGTAGGGTCGAGAGCTAGCCAGTTGATGTTAATGAGAGTCAGGATAGCTCCATCTTCAATTCCCGGCCCACTGCTTTGGCAGCCTTAGAGAGCATAACAAGCGAAATTCCTGTATAGGAAGGGTCAAGAAGGCGATCTAACTGACTACGACTGGTTTTCATTCTTTCTGCCATTGCTTTTTTAGTGATGTGTTCGTGCTCCATAGCCTGTTGCACCTGCCAGGCGATCACCCGCTTAATGGCAACCGCATTGACTTCTTCCGCAATGTTTTCTTCTTCAAGAAAATCATTGAGGGTATAAGGTTTTTTCTTTTGCTTGCTCATTTTACTATTTCCTTCATTCGTTTACGGGCTCTGTCCATATCCGCTTTAGGTGTCTTTTGCGATTTCTTCACAAAACCATGTAAGGCCCAAAGTCGATTGTTATGAGTACAGAACAACACCCTGCCAATTTTCTTATCCGATAAATCTGTTCGCACTTCCCATAATCCGCTACCCAAGGACTTACAAATCGGCATTCCTATGGGCCACCCATATTCCACCGTGGCTAAATCAATCCCCACCAGCTTACGGTCTTCCTCAGATAGCTGTAAAAGCCAATCCCTGACAGGTAATTTCCCTGTGAGTGACTCATAAAAAGCCAAGGTTATCCGTTTCATGACTGAAAGTACCATATTTGGTACATACGATCAATGTTCATAGTAGTCTATCTCCCGCTTCGGCCCAAAGGGATAATGGTGAAGATCATAGCCAGCATTGAAGAGCCAGACGTTATCGAAAAGATATTGAAGCATCTCGGACTGGATGCGGCGTCACAGACCAGAAACCGTTCACCGCCAGAAGGTCTGTTTACTCACTCGACCCAACTGTTGTGACACTCGCTGAAGCTGGTGGGATCTGATTCGTTTTGACGGCCCGAACCTGTCAGGAATTCGGGTTGTGCTGAGTGGCCCGCACGGTGAGGGTGTTCAAACATCACCAGATTTCATCGAATACTGCGCTAAACGCTGTTTTTGGTGAGGACGGATACATGGCTGATGAAGCGGAAAGGGGATTAATTCGTCCTATACCCATGAGCCTTCAGAATTGATCTTTCCTGGTGCATTCAACCCCTTGCATGACGGTCATCTTGCAATGATTCGCTATGCAGAGGAATTGACAGGAAAAACAGCCTCGCTCGAAATCTCAGTTTTCAATGTAGACCAACCTCCTTTGGATTTTATCGAAATGCAATCCAGACGGGATGCCTTGGCCTCCTGCCCCCTGATCTTTACAAACGCACCTACCTTTGTTGAAAAGTGTCGTATTTTTCCAGATGTAACCTTTATCGTCGGTGCAGATACAGTATCTCGAATAGCCGATACAAAATACTATAATAACAGCATCGATCAACGCGACTCAGCTCTTGATGAGATGCGGAAATCCAGTACAAAGTTTCTGGTGTTTGGCAGGTACTCAGAAAAGGAATTCCTAGATCTAGATAAGTTGACACTCCCCGCAGCTCTAACTGACATGTGTATTAGGGTGGCTGAAGAGGATTTCAGGATGGACGTCTCATCATCTGAAATTCGTGCAACGCATGCCTAACAACCATGGATATCAGATTTGCCGTGTCTATTCAGACCATGACAATCTTGCACCCAGCCCATGAGCCATTTTTCACCCTTCTTATCATCAGCATCAGGATAGACTGATGGCGAATGGGTGGATATCGCTGTTAAAGATCTTTAGGTGGCAGCCCCATCGCGCGAATGTTTGCGGAAAACATTGAGACCACTGCTACAAGCAAAAATACGCTACCTGCACCCACAAATAAAATCGTCAAACCTATATATTCAACAATATAGCCTGACAGTGCGCCCGAAATTGGAGCAAGCCCCAGGTTGGCAAAAATAATAACACTCATGATTCGACCTAACATTTCCTGCGCTATTCTTCGCTGAATCCAGGTCATAAAAAATATCTGTAGAAAACCTCCGAGAACACCCATATTAAATAGTATTAACATACCGTAAAGGGTTTCACTCGCGAACCCCAGGGTCAACATGATTGCCCCTTGAATCGCATCAAGCGTTAACACCATTAAGCCAAGATTCTTTGCTTTGGGAAGCGGTAGCCAGGCCGCGATAATGATCCCAAGAAGAGCACCACCACTATGCGACGACATCAATAAACCGTAAGACGCCGCCCCTTCAACGAAACGTTCACTAGCGAGTAATGGGATACCAATACTAATGGGTCCCTGAGCAAGAAAACCAACAGCGGCAATATAGAACATCAGGGTAAATAGAGATCGATCCGATTTCAGGTAGTTGAACCCATCCTTAATTGACGTCAGTACTGACTCCTCTGTACTGGATCTGACATCTTTGGCTTTTGGTATTCGAACACCCAGAATAAGTAACCAGGAAACCATAAAAGTTACGGCGTCTATTGCAAGCACTGTACCTATAGCCTGCAGATCATCTGTGGGTGTACCAATCGCAGCACCCGACAAGCTTGCTCCACTCAGAAATACTATCAAACCTCCGGCAAGTGCCGGGCCAACCAGGAAACAGATTTGGGCAGTGCCTCCCATCAAAGAGTTAGCGACCTTTAGCTCTTCTGGTTCGACTAATTGAGGCAGGATCGCGGACTGTGCGGGAAAGGCAAATGCGCCGATGGAACCGAGGAGAAATGCAAAAACATAGATCATCCACATGGCTATGGTTTCGGTAATAACAAGCGCCGCAAGCATAGACACAAGCACCAGGTAGAGTACTTTCGTATCCAGAATTACCCTTCTCGGTGACAGCCTGTCTGCCAGTGCTCCTCCAACGAGGATAAACAATGCACGTGGAATAGCCGCTGTGGCCATCACGGTGCCGAGTGTAAAGGCATTATCGGTTAGCTGAATCACTAACCATGGTAGTGCAATCATGGAAAACGAGTCGCCCACCATTGAGATCATCGAGCCAGTCCAAAGTAACTGGAAATTTCGAGTCTTGAACAACGCGAGTCGATCTCGAATTGTTAACTTCCGTGGTAGTAGTGGGGATTCCGGCACAATGCTCACTCATTGCTACATAGTCGCTATATCAAAAAATATAACAGGGAATACACGTATCCTATCACTGGATCACACTGCGCTAACTCTTTCATCGACCACAGCGTGTTCCTACCCACTCGAACCCTGTCTTGAGAGAGTGAGAGTGTTGGGCATGGCAAAATCTGATCAGCGTGAATAAGGACTATTGAAGGTTTACTTAAGCAATTGATAGTCTTTTAGGTGAAACCACTTTCGAGAAAAGATAAAGTTGACCACGGATTCCGGTGATAGGCTGGTGACCTCGCCAGTCTTACCTTTTCGATAGAAAGATTTACAACTGCCGTTTTGCCAGACTGTTGATTGCATTGTCTTTCTCATTTTTTTCACATAATCACTTTGAACATCGCTTTGAACATCGATGGCCTTAATATTCTTATCCCTTTTTACCGCACCAATAGCGTCAACCGCATAGTTGACCATTGTCTCCATATAGCTAATTTGTGAACTATGACCGGTGCCGGTGTTAGGACCGTTTATTTTGAAATAGTTTGGGTAGCCCGAAATGACAATTCCTTTGTAGGAAACGGTCTCTGCTTCCCATTCACTGTTCAGGTTTCGACCGTCTCTTCCGTAAACCTGAAACGAGAGCATTTTTTTAACATCGGTATACGCAAAATATCCCGTGGCATAAACAATGATATCCAAAGGGATATCTTTACCGTCTTTTGTGCGGATCCCTGTCGGGGTTATGGCTTCTATCCCGTTTGTGTCGACCTTCACGTTGTCCCGGGAAAGTGCTGGCAGATAAGCGTTAGAGGGTATGACGCGTCTGCAACCCAGTTCATAATCCGGCATCATATGCTGGCGTAAGTTGTCATCGTCGATATATTTTTCAAGATTCCTTTTTAGACTTAGCTTGTAGAAATACTTGATGAAGCGGCTGAGCCTTATAGTCAATGGATAGCGACGAAAGCCAATAAACCGTACCTCGTGAATCGAAAATATGATGAAACGGTTAAGCTGGCGTATCCCTGGAAAATTCATAATCGTTTGTTCGAGAGGACTGTAAGTTCTATCTGAACGTGGAAGTATCCACTCCGGTGTTCCCATAAATACGGTCAGATTATTAACCTTATCTGCAATCGCGGGAACAACTTGAGTTGCTGAACACCCCGAGCCAATAACACCGACATCCTTTCCTTCATAAGAAACTGAGTGATCCCACTCGGCCGTATGAAACTGTTTACCCTCAAAGGATTCTGCTCCATTAACGTATGGAGTATTCGGGTTTGCCAGCACGCCACTGGTATCGATTATGAAGCGAGCGATATATCGTTCACCTGTTGCCGCTTCAACATGCCACAGGGATTGCCGCTCATCATAAGTTACTTTTGTGACCGACTGATTTGCCCTTGTAAATTTTCTAATATTGAACTTGTCGATAATGAAGTTCGTGTACTCGAGCAATTCACTTTGAGGGGCATATCTTTTTTTGAACTTGTATGGGATGAAGCTAAAAGAATACAACCCTGTTGGAATATCTACTTCGGCGCCCGGGTACGAGTTATTCTGCCAGGTGCCACCAATGTCAGATTCTCTTTCCAACAAGATGAAATCTTCACTGTTATGTTTTTGTAACCGTATTGCCGCTAGTAGACCTGAAAATCCAGTGCCGATGATTACGGTTTCGAAATATTGGGCTTCGTCTTCCATGGTGACTTATTGACTCTCTGATATCTTGGTTGGATGCTCCTTGAGGCTAAATCATTCGGCTGTTTACAAACTTATTTAACGACGTGAAGTAGCGGGAGGAGAGTAGTGGGGGCAGAATAAACAGATGGTGCCTGGCTTAAGTTTTTTTCACGGGAGCAGAGATATTCAAAAAATGCTGCCTGGGTAATGCTGCCTGGGTAGCGAATGATTTTCCCTATAAGTGCATCTGACGTTATCTGTTTAAAGAATAGGAAGTATGTTGTGACAAATGCAGCTTTTGCAGGGGCCAGAGAAGGTCTTTATGTTTTGCGAGAGGGTGACGCCTGGTACGAAACGGCCTGTCAATTTACGAAAGACCGATTCCAGCAATGTTTTGGCTGTGAATTAACCCAATTCTATCCAATTATCATAACTTCATGGTTGAAAGGTGAACTTCAGGCGGTTGTTGGAGTCAGAAGTGCAGTAGATGGTCCCCTCTTCCTCGAGCAGTATCTCAATTCCCCCGTTGAGATGCTGCTTGGGGATTCATCCCTGGAGCGATCACAGATTGTTGAAATTGGCGGTTTTGCAGCGATAGATAAAATGGCGGCGATCCCTCTAATGGAGAAGACAGCCAATGTCTTGCTTGAGATGGGTTTTGCTCAGGCTGTTTGTACGGCGAACAAGCCTATCCGTCGATGTCTTTCCTCAATCAACGTTCCCTTTGAACAACTCGCTGTGGCAGACGTCAAAATGATTCAGGATCCAGCGGATAATTGGGGTTCCTATTACGCGACCGCTCCGTTTGTATTGGCCGGAGACATTCAAACAGGTGCTGGAGCGATAGACAGGCTTTTTCAGCTCGCGGCGTGAAATGATAAAGCCTTCGGTATTGTTTAGATGCTTGTTAACGTCGCAGGCCCGGCGATGTTCCCTTGTAGGTACTGCCAATTCGGTTTTATAATAGCAACCGTCCACATCGGACCAACTTGGAAAAAGAGATGATTCATAACACATAGATCCTTGGTGACGCGCATCTGTTGATGCTCATTCGTTAGTGTGGAGTTGTGTTATGCCCGTTCAATCTATTGTCGCGCTTCGTGACGTTTCGTTTAAATTTGATATTTCAGCTGACCCTCTGTTCAGCGGCTTGTCTGTGAGTTTTCCTGGTGGTTTCAGCGGCATCGTTGGCGCCAATGGGGTTGGAAAGTCGACCTTGTTGCAGCTCATCGCCGGCATCGTTCAACCTGAGGACGGTGTGGTTCAGGCTGAGGGCAAGGTCATCTACTGCGATCAGCGTACTGATGATCCACCGGATGAACTCTCATCTTTTCTTCAGGATACGGATGGTGAGGCCTATGCGTTGAGAGGTCGTCTTTTAATTGACGATGACTTTCTTGAGCGATGGCCCAGCCTTAGTCATGGTGAACGGAAGCGTACCCAGATTGCAGTGGCGCTCTGGCAGCGTCCCGACGTGCTGGCGATCGATGAGCCGACCAATCATATAGATGGCGCAGCAAGGCAGTTGTTGATGGACAATCTGCAACGTTACCAAGGTGTTGGTTTGATCGTGAGTCATGATCGTGATTTGCTTGACCGGCTGTGCCAGCACTGTCTTTGGCTTGAGCCTCCTGATTCGACTCTTTATAAAGGAGGATACTCGCAGGCGCGGGAACAGCGACAGCTTGACCGTGAGACAGCTATCAATGCTCGTGACCAGGCAAAACGTGAACGTAACCGCCTGAATAAGGAAATGATACGGCGTCGTGACAAAGCTGACCGCGCCGACAGTAGAAAATCCAAGCGTCACATCGCACCCAAGGATCATGCCGCTAAAGGAAAAATCGATCTGGCGATCTATTCAGGTAAAGATGGTCAGGCGGGACGGCTGAGGCGTCAGATCGCAGGCAGGCTTGCCATTGCCGATGTAGAACTTGAGGCCCAGCGGGTTGGCAAAGAGTATGCTGCAGACCTCTGGCTCCCAGGATCCCGGGCGCCAACTTCAACCCTGCTCTTTGTCGAAGCGGGGGCGATACCGCTTGGACATGATGATGCCGAACTGAATTTTCCAGCGTTACATCTTCAGCGTGAGGACCGGGTTGCGATAACCGGTAACAACGGTGCGGGTAAGTCGACGCTGGTTGATTATCTGCTCAGCAGGTTGGCGATACCCAGGGAAAGATTGATTGTGATCCCTCAGGAATTAGGGGATGCGGCGAGTCGGCAGTTGATTAAACAGGTGAAACGACTGCCTGCTGAAAAACTGGGCCATGTGATGACGGTTGTCAGTCGTTTGGGATCCCGACCCAATCGCCTGTTGGAAAGTGAGCGGTTAAGTCCTGGAGAACTGCGTAAGTTGATGCTGGCGTTAGGCGTTGCCAGATCGCCCTACCTAATTGTAATGGACGAGCCAACCAATCATTTGGATCTGCCTTCCATTGAGGCGCTGGAACGTGCGCTTCAGGGTTGTCCCTGCGGATTGCTGTTGGTCAGTCATGATCAAGCCTTCCTTGATAAAGTGGCTAATCGTCACTGGCGGGTCGTGCGCGGTGAGGAGGGCTCGGTGGTTAACACTGACGAGTGTTCACTCAGCAACCGCGTGTAATGACCATATCTGACTCGACCATGTTATCAAGGTCATATTCGATGTAGTTCTCAATGTCCTTTCGTGAACGCGTTTCGCTCAGCACCCGAAGGGTTTGGCTTAATATGGCGAGGGCCATCGAATCTGCATTCATTGAGCTGCTCAAATCAGCTTGGTTAATTGATTCACTCACCAGTGCTTTTGCACAACCATTTTCACCACTCATCACAATTAGTCCTGATAAAAGACCTGTAGGGTGATGGTATTTTGGGCTGAGATAAATGATCCAGATCAAATGAATAGAGGTGAACCGAAGTTCTGATTTAGCCCTGGATGAGGGTGGGTATTTTCATTCCGGGAGTTTTGTACGCCAGGCACAGAATTGCATTCAAACCTGCAACTCAACCATCAAGTTCTTCGGTCCACCCAGGCCGCTGCCTTCTTCTGCGCCGACCGACGCTGCGAGGGAGATGTGAGAGAAGTTTCGTACCAGTTGCTCCACTGCAATCTGTCCTTCCATACGCGCCAGGTGTGCGCCCAGGCAAAAGTGAATACCAAAGCCAAATGCCAGGTGAGGGTTCGGGTGCCGGTCGATCAAAGACTCGCTCATCCCGGTTCGCACTGCTGATTAAGGGCAGGACTGAGTTCATCGACTGCGGCGAGGGTATTGGTGGTCATATGTGTTTCATCGAAATGATATCCAGGGTCAAACACCGGCGCAATGTAAGCTGTATCTTTCTTGATCACCGCCTCCAACCTGGACATATCAGACCTTAGGCTGTTGCTCACATACAGTTCCCACCCCATGACATTGGGAAACACTGCTTCGTCGGTTGCAATTAGCAGCAGGTGGTTTTCAAACCATTGCGGATTATCCGGAAACTCAAACATCTCCTCATAGGGGTTTAAGTAAATCTCCCGCATGGGCTTCGGCCACCTTCGCACAAGGTTTCGGGGTAGCGCCTCTCTCACTTGCATCGTGAATGCCGATACTGCGATCTACTCGGAGGGGTAAGGCTGTTTGTCACCACTCCATTGTGACACTCGATCTT
>JABJED010000113.1 GCA_018665025.1 Gammaproteobacteria bacterium | reverse complement strand
ATGAGCTTTTCACCATGAGCCTTTCACCATGAGCTTTTCACCATGAGCTTTTCACCATGAGCATGGGTACGCAGAACGAAGCGGTCACCAAATACCTGGACCGATACGCAGAAGTGGAAGCTGCTATCAAGCTGCCAGGCAGGCAGTATGACTACAGTCTGGTCATTCCTGCGTTTAATGAAGATCACCAAAGTGTGCTCAAAGTGTGGCAGCAGATTAAGCCGGGCACCTCTTTCATCGTCATCCTCGTGGTTAACAGCCATGTTGAGGAAGATCACTCAGCCCGAATGTTGATTGACGGGCTGACGAGTCATCAGCAAATTAGCCAGCTAACAGATCACGCCCAACTGGTTGAAAAAACTGACGGTGCCACGGGCCCCGACCTATTGATCATAGATCGTTTCTCCCGCGGCTACAGCATTGATAAAAAACAGGGTGTCGGCCTCGCCCGCAAGGTCGGGATGGATATCGCAGCTTCCCTGATTAACCAGGGGGTGGTTTCAGGCAACTGGCTGTTTACCACTGACGCAGATGCAGAACTGCCTGAAAATTACTTCAACGTTGAAACCGGAAGTGCTGACGCCGCTTTCATTTACCCTTTTAAACATGTCGCGCAACCAGGTCTGGAATTACCCATGCAGCTGTATGAGCTCAGCATGTTGTATTACGTCGCGGGACTTCGCTGGGCGAACTCACCCTATGCTTACCCCACTATCGGCTCCACGATCAGCTGCTCACTGGATCGATACGCCGCAGTTCGAGGCTTTCCAAAACGAAACACTGGTGAAGATTTTTACCTGTTGAACAAACTGCGTAAAACCGGTGAGATCAGACTGGCCGGTGGAGACCCCATCATCATCTCTGGAAGAATCTCAGATCGCGTCCCTATTGGCACAGGCCAGGCGATCAGGGCTATTCATGCCCTGGATTCGCCCATCGCGGAATTCACGCTCGAACATCCCAGTTGTTTTTCGCAACTGAAGCGTTTCCTTGAATGGCTGAACGGTATCTCTGTCACGCAGCCAGGACAACTGTCCACTGGTGACCCCAACACCGACGACTATGTCCGACAGATGGGTCTGATTCCACACTACGAGCGCAAAAGGCAGCAGTCCCCAACGCCCGCGGTCATGCGAAAACACCTGAATGACTGGTTCGATGGCCTGAAAACCCGGCAGTTTATCCACCATTTCCGGGATCAGCACTTTGGACGGGTCACCGTCGCAGAACTGGAAAGCACCCCTTTCATGCCTGACGTGAAGGATGAAACGCATGACCCTGATGCCGAGGTCGAAACATTAAGGGCCTCATTACATGCTTTTATCTATCACCAGAATACCTGTTAAGTGGTAGAATTAGCGCCGCTTTTACCAGCTAAAGCACTAAAAATGAACAGAATATTCATAGACGGGCAAGCCGGGACAACCGGCCTCCAGATTCACGAGCGATTATCGGTTCGAACTGACATCGAACTCATCGAGATCGATCCTGCGGAAAGGAAAAATCCTGACGCCAAACAATCAATCATCGACCAGGCTGATGTCGTTGTCCTTTGCCTGCCCGACGATGCGGCCAGGGAAGCTGTCAGGAACACCAAAAACACCCATACCCGTTTTATCGATGCGAGTACCGCCCATCGTGTCAACCCTGACTGGACCTATGGCATGCCGGAACTGATGCCGGGCCAGCGAGAGGCCATCGCCTCAGCAAGACTCATCTCAAACCCAGGTTGTTACCCGACCGGTTTCCTCGCCACAGTAAAACCGCTGATCAGTGCGGGCGTTCTTGGACACGATGCACTCATGAGTATCAGTGCGATTTCCGGGTATAGCGGCGGTGGTCGTCAGCTGATCGAAAAATATGAATCAGAGGGTGCCAACTGGCCGGCAAGGCCATACAGCCTGGCATTGAAACACAAGCATGTACCAGAGATGGCACAGTATGCCGGGCTCTCAACCAACCCGCTCTTCACGCCGACCGTGGGTCACTTTTATAAAGGCATGTTGGTTTCCGTGCCCATACACAAGGACCAACTGGTTAAAACCAGCTCCATTGAAAATATCCATCAGCTCATTAGCGATCAATATGCCACTGAGCCCTGCATCAATGTCATGCCACTTAACGACGATGCCGAACTACAGGACGGGTTCCTTAATCCAGAGGCCGCCAATGGGACAAATCGAGTCGATGTGTTCGTTTATGGCCATAACGATCAAATGATGCTGATCGCAAGGCTAGATAATCTGGGTAAAGGTGCTGCCGGCGCTGCCGTACAAAACCTGAACCTAATGTTGCAAGTCACAGAACTGGAGGGCTTGTCGCTATGACGGATCCTCGCGCAAGACAATCAGAATTACTGGATATTTTTGAAACCTATATCGACGCTGGACTGAAGCTCGACCTGACGCGAGGGAAACCTGCCGCTGAACAACTGGACCTGTCCAACGATCTGGATGGCATTCTTGAGGGTTTCTACCTGTTGCAGGGTGGCACAGATGTGCGCAACTACGGTGGTATCCTCGGCATTCCAGAGGCACGGCAACTAGGTGCTGAGTTTATGGGAGTAAAATCCGAGCAAGTGATGGTAGGCGGCAACAGCAGCCTTAACCTGATGTATCAATATGTTGAACACATGATGGCGCATTGGGGCGGTGAACCCGTCAAGTTTCTCTGCCCGGTACCCGGCTATGACCGGCACTTCACCATCTGCGAACATTTCGATATTGAAATGATCACGGTACCGCTGAATGATGATGGCCCGGACATGCAGCAGGTGAAGGAACTCGTCTCAAAGGATGCCGCTATTAAAGGTATCTGGTGTGTTCCCAAATATTCCAACCCGACGGGCAACACCTACTCGAAAGAAGTCGTTGAGCAGTTCGCGGAAATCCCCAAGGTCGCCGGTGATAACTTCAGGGTCTTCTGGGACAACGCCTACGCAGTTCATGATCTGGTGGAACAGGGTGATGAACTCCCCAGCCTAATGACTGCTGCTGAGAAAGCCGGCACAACAGACAGCATCGTTATGCTGGGTTCAACCTCGAAGGTCACTTTTGCGGGCGCAGGCATTTCTTTCCTGGCCACCAGCACAACTCAGCTCGCCGCTTTTGAAAAATTTCTTTCGGACCAAATGATTGGCTTCGACAAGGTTAACCAACTGCGTCATGTTCGTTTCCTGAAAGACATCGATGGCATCAAGGCCCACATGGCAAAGCACCGGGACATTATCAAGCCGAAGTTCGACCTGGTACTGAAGAAGCTCGAGGAGCATCTGGCAGGAAAAAACATGGCAAGCTGGAACAGCCCACGTGGCGGTTACTTCATCTCACTGGACACACGCCCCGGGCTCGCCACGACCATTATCAGCATGGCCGCAGATGCGGGGGTCAAACTGACCCCTGCGGGGGCAACTTTCCCCTACGGCAAGGATCCGAAGAATACGAACATCCGCCTCGCCCCAACTTTCCCAGGGCTGGCCGAGCTCGAGAGCGCCATGGACGTGTTTGTCACCTGCGTGGAGCTTGCATCCCTGAACGCTGAACTGGATTAACCGGTGCTGCTTCAGCCACTAGACCAGGCAGTCTTAGCGCTATATTTCGCCCTCATGCTGGGCCTGGGCATCTACTTTTCCCGAACCAACAAGACGACTGAACAATACTTTTTAGGCGGCCGTAATTTTAGTGGCTGGGTGATTGGCCTGTCCCTGGTTGGCACTTCAATCAGTTCGATCACTTTCCTTGCTTACCCAGGCGACGCGTTCAAAACAAACTGGCTTCGTTTCCTGCCGAACCTGATGTTGCCGGTCGCGATCATCTTTGCGGCTTATTACTTTCTGCCGCGCTTACGTAGAAATAACAGTGTCACTGCGTACGAGTTTCTGGAAGGCAGGTTTGGACCTTCGGTCCGCGGATATGCTGCCATTGCATTCCTGATCGCACAACTCGCGCGGATCAGCATGATTCTTTACCTGATTTCCCTGGTGATACAAACCATCACAGGACTCGATGCCGAGTACAGTGTCGTGGTCGCGGGTGTCTTCGTCGCTGCCTATACAATCCTCGGCGGCATCGAGGCTGTTATTTGGACCGATGTTATTCAGACTATCGTGTTGATCGCGGGCGGCCTGTTCTGCATTGTCACGATCATTTCACTGGTACCCGGCGGCCTGACCGAAATTATCGAGACGGCCTGGTCCGCCAACAAACTGGGTGTGGGAACGGTCAGCGACACCGGCTTTGAGCCTGCCAACTGGGGGCTCGCCCTTAGCGAGAAGACCGCCACCATGATGCTCTTTATAGGGCTGATCAGCTGGCTGACTGAATACTCAAGCAATCAGAATACGGTGCAGCGATTTTGCGCTTCAAAAAGCGAACTCGAGGCTCGCAAGGCAATGTTCATCTGCGCCCTGGTGAGCATTCCTGCCTGGGCCTTCTTCATGTTCCTGGGCACCGCGCTCTGGGTGTTCTTCCAGCACCAGCCAGCCGAACTTGCAACAAGCATCCTTGCCGGCGGCAATCGCGCGGAAGAAATACTACCCTATTTCATTACCCACTATCTGCCGAGCGGTCTTGTTGGACTGGTCATTGCAGCCGCAATTGCGGCAGCAATGTCATCACTCGATAGCAGTATCAACGCGATCGCTACTGTCTCGACTCATGATATCTACCGCCGATTCCTGAAAAAAGACCAGCTTGATGCACATTACCTGGCCTTCGCCCGCACCATCACAACGCTGGCTGGCATTCTCATGATTGCAGGAGCCCTGTACCTGCTCGATACGACCACCACCACCCTGCAGGACACAGCGACCATTTTGACGGCCCTTCTGGCGGGCGGTCTCCTAACCATCTACTTAATCGGATTTTTCTCGAGCAGATGCAGTACAATCCACATTCTTCTGGGTATTGCGGCCACTATGGCCTTTACTCTCTGGACAATAGCCTCGTCACGAAGCGCTATCGACTATCCATTTGACCTTTACTATACGGGGCTACTCGGTAACATCGTGATGTTTCTCGTGGCTTATGGCAGTTCTTACGTCATTAAGCCAACAACAACTTAATTAACGAAGTGAATCGCTTGACTGAATTACCTGAAGATTTTGCACGACTGAACCTCCCTGAACCGCTGGAACACGCAATTCTGGACCTTGGGTTTCAAAACACCACACCGGTACAGGCAGAAGTACTACCACACTCTCTGGACGGCGCAGACATTATTGCCCAGGCGCAAACCGGGACCGGCAAGACTGCCGCATTCCTGCTTTCCATCATTACTTACGACCTTGAGAACCCAACACTGGGTTCTCGGCCACCGGGAACTCCGTTTTCGTTGATCATTGCGCCGACCCGCGAACTGGTGATGCAAATTGCGAGCGATGCAGAATCCCTAATAACGTATACCGATATCCAGGTCGCCACCCTCGTAGGCGGGATAGATTACGAAAAACAGAAAACCAAATTGAAAAAACCAGTCGATATTGTGGTGGCGACACCGGGCAGGCTTCTCGATTTCGCCCGCAACAATATCGTTGACTTATCTCAAGTAGAAATCATGATCATCGACGAAGCGGATCGAATGCTGTCGATGGGATTCATTCCGGACGTCAAAGCTATCGTCAGCAGAACGCCCCGCAAAGAAAACCGGCAGACACAATTGTTTAGCGCAACTTATAGCGAAGATATTAAACGTCTTGCTAAATCCTGGACGCTTGATCCGGTTCGAATCGAGATCGCACCAGAGCAACTGGCAGTAGACACGGTCGAACAGAAGGTTTTCCTTACTTCCGAAGACGAAAAGTACAAGGTGCTTTACAACCTGATCAAGGTTTATGAGATTGAGCGGGTCCTGGTTTTTGCGAATCGGCGGGATCAATGCCGCAACCTGGAGTCCAAGCTACGCCGTCATGGGTTTAAAACCGGACTGTTAGCGGGCGATGTGCCCCAGAAGAAACGCATCCGGACACTGGACGAGTTCAAATCAGGAGAAGTAGAGATACTAGTCGCGACAGATGTGGCTGGTCGAGGTCTTCATATCGATGACATTACCCATGTCATCAACTACAACCTGCCAGAAGACCCTGAAGACTATGTTCACCGTATCGGCAGGACGGGCCGTGCCGGTAGTGAGGGAACTTCAATTACCCTCGCATGCGAAAATGATTCATTTATGTTGCCGAACATTGAGGAATTGCTTGGCGTAAAGTTTAACTGCGAGAACCCGCCGGAGGAATTAGGTGCAGATATCCCGGCCCTGCCGCCGATGAGTGCCGCAGAACGCGCCAGCATTCCGAAACGAAACACACGCGGCAATGGCCGGTCAAACGATAGACAAAATAACCACAGACGAAGGTAAGGTTACTCATTGGTAGATCTGGAACCAGAGTAGCTGAGAGTGCCAGAGAGTACCTGAGAGTACTGAGAGTGCCTGAGAGTGCCTGAGAGTGCCAGAGAGTAGCTGAGAGTGCCTGAGAGTAGCTGAGAGTGCCAGAGAGTGCCTGCATGAATGACAAACCGTTCCCGCTGCTAACCGCCAAAGCCATCAGCGAAACGGGTGAAGTCAAACACGTCCATCAATTCAATACGAACGCCATTCGGCACACCAGATCTATCGGCGATATCCTTGGGCTTGAACATCTGGGGGTGCACCTGGTCAGGATTGCGCCAGGTAATGACACGACACAGTTTCATTTTCACCACCAGGATGAAGAATTCATCTACATTCTCGAGGGTAAAGGCACAGCAGAAATCGGTGATGAACTGGTCGAAGTAAAAGCCGGCGATTTTATGGCCTTCACCCAGAACTCACTGCCCCACTGCATGCATAACTCCAATGCTGAAGATCTCGTTTACCTGATGGGTGGCACACGTTCAGACATCGACGTCTGCGACTACCCAAAAATCAATCGCAGAATGTATCGGGAAAATGGCAAAAAAACCTTTGTTGACCTGAGTCAGGTCGATGATATCTAGGGCTGCGTGCCTGATTGTACTGACCTGTCTCGCGGGATGCTCCTCATTTCCCTACAACTCCATCCCCGGCCCGATTGGGACAATTACCGCCGCCGCCGGGTTGCCCTCAGTGACCAGAAACAACCGACCCTATATCCTGGCTAAACATTCGAAAATCTACATCGGTGACATCATCGGTACCGACAGAAGGTCGGCAGTCGGATTGGCGCTGGTCTCGGGGCAAACCATCGACATCCCCCCACAAACCCAATGGCTTGTGATGGACATGACCACTAACGGTGTCGACTACAAATCCAGCTCCAGCCTTGTCCAAGGCGCCTTACAGGTAAAAGGCCCCGGCGACACACCGCACGAATTTATTATCCGTACTGCAATTGCAGAACTTCAGACGCTCGCAGAGCACTTCTGGCTGGGGTATCACAAGCAAGGCAATTCGGGTCTGATAGTGATTGCGATGGATGCTGTGCCTGTGACAGTGCGTAACCGCAACGGCGCAACAACCCTGACGGCGCCAAGGCAAACCACCACTGTTGCACCCGGCGTTGCGCCTCAAAGCACCGTGAACTGGACTCAGCAAAAACTGCGGAACACCATCGAGTACTACAACGAACGCCCCCGCTAACCGACTAAACAAACCCTATAGACCTGGCAGAAGCACAAAAACCGAGCAGGGGAAGAACAACCTGGCGTTGTTCAATGGACATAGAATCCCTCCTCAGCCTGCAGGAAACACCTAAAAGACTATTAAAATCTTCAACTATCGCCCCACTGGTCGTGGTAAGCTAGCGTTTGGCCTGCTTGTACAAGTCAAGCGCCAGTCCATCTACGCCGCTTAATTGCGGAATTTGGTGCTCTACTAAGTTCATGTTCTGATTTTGTAATGGTGATAGCAAAACCAGAATTATTTTTTCACCAAAGGTAAGAGTGATATGAGTAAAGGTACAGTTAAGTGGTTTAATGCAGATAAAGGTTTCGGATTTATTACCCCAGAAGACGGCGGTAAAGATTTGTTTGTCCATCATTCAGAAATCCAATCCGGCGGAGAATATGCAACATTGAATGACGGCCAGACTGTTGAATTCGAAGTAGGACAGGGTCAGAAAGGTCCCTGCGCAAATAAGGTTGTTGCTGTTTAAACCTATTGCACATAACGAATAGGTTAAGCGGGTGCGCGATGCGCAGTCGCTTGCCTATGCGTTATTTGTTCAACCTCCAACAGAGGTGGGTGTGAACCAAGTAGCTTGCCGCTGCTCCCGCAGACTAGCTTTCACCCCATTGATCCCAAAACGTTACCTCTTCTGCCGGCTTTCGGTCTGCAGGTTTTAGTCTGGCCCCTAGTGTATAAGCCGCGGGCAACATCACCGTCTGCGTCACTCCTTCAGGGATATTAAGTATTTTGGCGATTTCGTCTTTGCGTGAAGTCAGTAGCGATGTCCAGGTCGTGCCTATTCCCCGCGCGCGCATAGCCAACATAAGTGACCAGGCCGCAGGTAATATTGAACCGAAGAATCCAACCTGACCTGAGACATCTTCGGTCGGCTCACCGATGGCAAACACAAACACCATGCACGGTATTTCATGCAGGCGTGACATGAGCGCATTGTGGGTCGGCTTTAAGGTAACACCCCGGGTTTCCCCTATCTTTACCAACACATCACAGTAGATCTCTGCGATCTGTTTCTTGATCTCTGGGTCCGTCACGACAAGAAAGCGCCAGTTCTCCCCGGCGAGTCCCGTGGGTGCCTGCACCGCTACATTGATGCATGCTTCCAAGTCTTCTCGACTGACTGGCCTCGTGAAGTCGAGCTTCTTACGCACTGATCTGGCAGTACTAAGCACATGCTCTACACGTTCAGTTATTTCATTATCCATAGTCCGAAAATCCATTGTTCGATAAACCATAGCTCTATAAACCATAGCTCTATATGATTATGATTCAATTCTCTTGATGCTTTAAGCGTAATGCATCCAAAATGCATTGGCGAGCCAAACCCTCTATCATTGCCCCGTTCTTAATACAGACACATCAGCTATGCCGGTAGTAAAAGAAGAAGAGATCAACGTTCTTGGTACCAGGTTGGAACCATGCAGTACTGACCCGGTGACCGGATTTTTTCGGGATGGCTGTTGCAACACCTGCGATGAAGATGTCGGTTCTCATACGGTTTGCATTGAAGTGACATCAGATTTTCTTGAGTACTCACGGTTCGCCGGTAATGATCTTTCTACTCCGCATCCGGAATTCCAGTTCCCCGGCCTGAAAGAAGGCGATCGGTGGTGTCTTTGTGCCGGAAGATGGCTTGAAGCCTACGAAAAAGGAATGGCTCCAAAAGTATTCCTGAACAACACACACAAGAAGGCACTGGACGCTGTGCCGCTTGATCTGTTTCAGCAGCATGCCGTAAGGATTAACTAGCACATTGGCCATTGAACCCGACATTCAGAAAGTAAAAACCAGTATCCATGTCTGGCACCTGGAGATGACCAGCAGGCCCGAGACATCAGAACCAGACACTCATCCATACCAGTTATTAAAGGTTGAACATCCCCTGCCGGAATTGAACCGGTTTCTGTATGCCACCGTCGGAGCACCCTGCATGTGGTATATGCGGCTTCCGTGGAAGTGGCAACAGTGGCAGGACTACGTCGCCAAAAAAAGTATTGAAACCTGGGTCGCTTACCAGGGTGCGACGCCTATCGGTTACTTCGAACTGGAGAAACAACCCCGCGGCAGCACGGAAGTTGCCTATTTTGGATTGATCCCCGAATTTGTCGGCCAGGGTTTAGGCAGGCAGTTGCTGCAGGATGCCATTAACAAAGCCTGGGACACCGCAGACAATCGGATATGGTTGCATACCTGCACGCTGGATCACGCTAACGCACTGCCTAACTACCTGAATCGCGGATTTAAGGTGTTTAAGGAAGAAGATTTTGAAGACATGATCCCAGCCGAACCACTGCAACCCTGGGAAGGCGCCGCAAAACCGGCCTAAAGACCGGCTTTTAGTTCATCACGAAAATCAGGGTGTGCGATTTCAATCAGCCGTTCTGCTCGCGATGCCAAAGACTCATTCCTGAGCTTTGCAATACCAAACTCAGTCACCACAATATCCACATCAGTTCGCAGCGCAGTGACCAGGGTAACCCGGGGCACTATTCGCGACACAGTTCCACCGCGTGCAGTCGAGGCCAATGCGACAATAGAGCGCCCGCCGCCTGAAGCCTTGGCTGACCTCATGAAATCGACCGACCCCCCGGTTCCCGATATCTGTTTGGTGCCAGCTACTTCTGCATTCACCTGGCCCATCAAATCGATTTCGACCGCCGAGTTAACTGAGACAAAATTATCCAATTGCCCAATGACACTCACCTCATGGGTGTAGTTAGCACTTTTGAAAACAACACCTTCTGCCAGAGGATCATGTGCCAGCCAGTCGAGCAGTTCTTCGGAGCCAAGCGCCATGCCAAGAATATGTTTACCTTTATCGATGGCTTTACGACTTCCGTTCATGTTGCCATTACGAATCAGCGCAAGCACACCGTCATCCATCAGCCCGCCGTGAAAACCAAGGTCACTACGCTCACCCAAATTCGCGAGGATGGCTGCCGGTACTGCGCCAATACCTGTCTGCAAACAATCGCCGTCTTTGATCAGCGTCGCGATCTGTTCGCCAATTTTATTTGACACATCATCAATGTCACCGACCGGGAAAACAGGTTTTTCTCTCCCAACATCGAGCAACAGGTCGACCTGGAGAGTATCAACAAGCTTTGTGCCGATCGGTGCGACAAAACTGTTGTTTTCTTCGACAATGATATGTTTTGCATTCGCGAGCACCGCATCCAGGAAGTCCACATTGGGCCCGTAACGCAGTGCGCCATTCCTGTCCCGTGCTGCCTGAAGTAACGCCACATCCAGCTTTGTCGTTCTCAGGTAGTCGAACGCGGTGCGCATATGCATAGGAATGAAGTTAACCCTACCTTCCTTAAAGCTGTCCTGAATATAGGGCGTCATAAAGAAAACGCTCATGCTCGCATCAGGGGTTATCCGCGTCAGGTCACGCTGATTCACCGCGCCCAGAGGAAACTGGGTGTAGTGAACCCCGCTACTGCCCTGACAATGAGCCTGGACTGCATCTAGCAGGCCACGGGGTTCGGCGCAGCTACCCCCTACGTAAACACTCGCGCCGGGGCATAGCAGACTGTTCAGTTCTTTTAGGTCAGTTTTCATTAGCGCGACACTTTATCAGGGTTTTAGTTACAATGCCGTGACCAGTCGACTATAACGGATAGACCGATGAGTGAAGCAACCGCCAATTTCCCGAACATTCCTGACGCATGGGAAATACCGCTCGAGAAGATAAACGTGCTGGACCCTGTTCTGTTCGAGAACGACGCCCATTGGGATTTTTTTGAACGGCTCCGAAAAGAAGACCCTGTACACCTGAACCAGGACGACGAGTTTGGGCGCTATTGGTCGGTCACCAAGTTCAACGACATCATGACAGTCGACACTAATCACGATATTTACTCGTCCGACGGCGGCATTACGATTGGTCCACCCGCCAGTCAGGTGGCAACCGGTCAGACCATGCAGACGCCAATGTTCATCGCCATGGATCCGCCGAAACACGATGTACAGCGGGCGACAGTCTCTCCGGTGGTTCAGCCCTCTAACCTCGCGAAACTGGAAGATACCATTCGAACTCGCGCCGCTGGCATCCTGGACTCACTACCACGGGGTGAAACCTTTGACTGGGTCGACACTGTTTCAATTGAACTGACCACTCAGATGCTCGCAACACTGTTTGATTTCCCGTTCGAAGATCGGCGAAAGCTGACGCGCTGGTCCGATGTGGCGACCGCTGCCCCCGGCCAGGGTATTGTTGACTCACTGGAACAGCGAAAGGAAGAACTGTTTGAGTGCCTAGAATACTTCACCAGACTCTGGAATGAGCGAGTAAATGCAGGGCCCGGAAGCGACCTTATCTCTATGCTTGCTCATGGCGAGAGCACCAAAAACATGCAACCACTCGAGTTTCTGGGCAACCTGATCCTGTTGATTGTGGGTGGCAATGATACGACGCGAAACTCGATTTCCGGCGGCGTACTCGCACTGAACGAGAACCCGGACCAGTACGAAAAACTCAGGAATGACCTGTCACTGATTCCAAGCATGGTCCCGGAAATTATTCGCTGGCAGACACCACTTGCTTATATGCGCAGAACCGCATTAAAAGATACAGTGCTAAACGGTAAACAGATCAAGGAAGGTGACAAGCTTCTAATGTGGTATGTCTCTGGCAACAGGGATGATGAAGTCATCGACAACCCTAATGCGTTCATTATTGACAGGGCCAAAGCCCGTCATCACGTATCATTTGGTTTTGGCATCCATCGCTGCATGGGTAATCGCATGGCTGAAATGCAACTGCGAATCGTCTGGGAAGAAATCATGAAACGCTTTCGAAAGGTCGAGATCGTGGGCGATATTAAACGCACCCACTCCTCCTTCGTTAAAGGCTACACCCATATGCCCGTCAGAGTGTACGAGTGGTAACCACTGAGGGTCTCCTCTCACTCAAGCACCAGATGCCTGCGGACCAGCTCTCCGGAGAAGTCGATTATCATCGCCTCTGGATGTCCCGGCTTGACGAGTCCTGGTCCGCTGAGCAAACAGCTTTTGCAGGCGGACTCATCTCTGACAGGCTGGCGTTCCTGTTTATCTCCGGTTACCAGGCCGCTGTACGACGGACGTTCAACCTGGCTAACCGCGCATGGACCGTCCTCGCGATATCTGAAGATCGAAACCCTGATCATCCCAGACCCGGACTCACCGAATCAAACGGTCGGGTGAATGGCTTCAAAACCTGGGTGGCAAGTAGCCGGTTTGCGCAAGACATTATCGTCTCTGTTGATACCACCAGGCTATTCATCGCAAACAGAAACACTCCCGGATTAAGCCTGGCACACAAGGACGCACCAGGGTTTCTTGGCGACATGAGCCAGGGCATTGTTGAATTCAAGGATGTATCGATCAGCGACCTGCAGGCGCTTGGTGAGTTTGACCTGAAACTGTTTGCCAAACGTGAACCCCTGTACCTTTACTTTGCTTTCTGCGGATTCCTGCACCGTGAATTCCAGCACCGCGGGGGCCTACCTGATATCACACCACTACTGGACGATTTACTAAAGATCGCTTCCGGTGATTTCACTGAGCCGACACACAAGGCGCTTTTTGCAAAGACGGACACCAGGATCAGTGAAATTTTTTCTGAACTGGCGCCTGACCTGTTTGCCGGAGACTACGAGAAAGATAAAGGCTTGATGTCGCTCTACTCAACAGTCATTCAAAAAAGAGCCGGTCTGGGTTAATTCCCCGTCCAATCGTTCTGCGGTAGCGTGAATTCGCCACAAATTCGGAACAAAGCAATCTACGAGTCTATCTCCCTTGATTCCTATAAGGCCAAGCGGACCGTCAAGGTAAAAAAGCAAGCACCAACGGTGCCCCGTCGTGGATGGCAATGAGCTAATTGGCCAAGGCCCTGGCGAAAGCCTGGCCCAAGGGCAGAGATTTAGGTCCTTACAAATTCGGGATAGGCTTCAACACCACACTCGCTGACATCAACACCCGCAAACTCTTCTTCTTCTGTTACCCGGATGCCAAGAACCTGTTTCAGGAAGAACCAGACTACAAAGCTGACGCCAAATACCCATCCAAAGATCGTCAGTGCACCAATAATCTGGCCGGAGAAAGACACATCAGCATTGGTGAGCGGCACAAGCAGGAGCCCAAGCAGGCCGCAGGTACCGTGCACAGAAATCGCTCCTACTGGATCATCAATCCTGACCTTATCCAGGAAGACGATTGAAAACACAACCAACACACCACCGGCCGCGCCAAAGAGCGTTGCTTCAAGCGCAGTAGGTGTGGAAGGTTCAGCAGTAATTGCCACCAGACCCGCCAGCGCGCCGTTCAGCAACATGGTCAAGTCAGCTCGACCGAACATAATACGTGCCGTGATGAGGGCTGCGATCGCGCCTCCGGCAGCGGCTGCATTGGTGTTAAGGAAAACCATGGCAACTGCGTTCGCATTGGAAATATCACCCAGTTTCAACACTGAACCGCCGTTAAATCCGAACCATCCCATCCAAAGGATGAAAGTACCGAGGGTTGCGAGCGGCAGATTGGCACCTGGAAGCGCATACACCTGGCCTGCCGGACCGTACTTGCCCTTCCGTGAACCGAGTAGAACAACGCCGGCTAAGGCAGCGGAAGCCCCAGCCAGATGAACAATACCGGACCCTGCAAAGTCAGAGAAGCCAAGATCGCCAAGGTTATAAAGACCAAAGACGTCTTCACCATTCCAGGTCCACGAACCTTCCATTGGATAAATCAGGCCCGTCATCACTACGGCAAACGCGAGGAATGCCCATAGTTTCATCCGTTCCGCAACGGCACCAGAGACAATAGACATTGCGGTGGCAACGAAAACCACCTGGAAGAAGAAGTCTGCGGCATTTGCATAAACCGCACCGCCGCTAAAGCCCGCTTCTCTGGATTCAGCCAGGACGGTTTCAGTTAATGCTTCCGCTGTCGCTGCACCATCAAGCTCTATGCCGCTAAGGAAGATTCCCCCACCGTACATAATGGCGTATCCGCAAACGAGATACATGATGCAAGAGATCGCAAAAAGCGCCATATTTTTAGTCAGGATTTCCGCGGTGTTCTTTGAGCGAACAAGACCCGCTTCCAGCATGGCAAAACCAGCCGCCATCCACATGACAAGTGCACCACACACAAGAAAATAAAATGTGTCCAGTGCGTATTGAAGTTCTAGTGATTGATCCACGATGACCCCTCCGGTGGTATTAAAAGTTGCTACATCCGACATCTCTCATCTCTGAAAGCAAAGTTGATGCCAGAAATGGTGGCAGCACTAAAATCATTCCGCTGGGGTGGTTTCAGGCCTGTTTTGACCTTGTTCGGTGCAAACTTTCGCTGTGTCGTCCGGATATCGCACCTTAATAACGCACCCTGATTCCGACCCGCACTATATTGATGCAACAGTCTGGGGCTGACTTTTCAGAGGCAGCTTTTCAGAGGCAGCTTTTCAGAGGCAGCTTTTCAGAGGCGAGTTTTCAGGAAACTTCGTTCAGCAGTTATACTCATGCTTTCTATTAAGGCTCCAATTCGTGCAACCTGACTGGTTCAAGCAATACATTAGCGTGCAACCGGAGCACCACACCTGCCAGGTTGAGGGCGCCACCATCGCTTACCAGCACTGGAAGAACCCCGGTAAACCCGCATTACTTTTCGTCCACGGCCACGCCGCCCATGCGCACTGGTGGGACTTTATTGCGCCTGCCTTCGTCCCGGACTACGACGTCGTTGCAATCGATAACAGTGGTTCAGGCGAGAGTGATCACAGGGTGGAATATTCTGCTGCGCTCTTCGCACGGGAACTTGTGGAATGTATAAACACCGCCCACTTGAACTCACCCATTGTCGTAGGCCACAGCTTTGGTGGGACCATGACTCGTATCGCAGCACACCTTTACCCGGAGCAACTTGATAGCATTGTCATTGTAGATTCTGCGCTAGCACCGAAAAAGTCCTCACGTGAGCCACTACCGCTACCGAAGCTGAAGTCCCGCTATTATGAGTCGATGGAACAGGGCAAAAGACGCTTCAGGCTGCGCCCGCCGCAACCATGCGACAACAAGTTCATCATGGATTACCTCGCGGGGCATTCGCTTAAAAAAACGCCGAAGGGGTTCAAATTCAAACTGGACGGAGCGGTGTTCGCCAAAATGGCGCTAACTGAAGAATTTCCTGCTGCTGCGGATATGGTGCGCGATATGCGAATACCCGTGGGTTTTATCTATGGCGAGAAAAGCCGATTCTTCCCCCCCGCCATTGCCGAAGGGCTAGCGTTAATCCTTGACTCAACGCTGATTCGAGCTGTTCCAGACGCCCATCATCACGTATTCCTGGATCAACCACTGAGCTTTATCGAAGCATTGAAGGACTTGCTGCCTCAGCTGGGCAGTTAACCCACTTTTTTAAACGTGGCCGCTGTCTATCATCAATAGTGACACGCTGTATCTTTCGGTCGGCAAAGGTCAACACTCCGCACAACGCCGCCGATGGCACCTGTAAATGGCTTAACCTGAAACAGGTCTTTGATAAGCCTGTCAGGACAGGTCTAGCTTGCAGATTCCAGCTGCGCGACGAGCTTATTAGCTTTGATCTCCAGTTCTTCAATCAAACTTTTCGACACATGAACGGATAAGGCAACAACCCTGTCAGGGCCGAGCCTTTTAAGGCCTGCTGCGATTTCCTGGGCGGTCTCTTTCATTTCATTCTGGCTCATGGGTTCTCCCTTCTTACTGAAAATACTAGGTTCTGGCGCGGCGCCATCATACCTTAATTAGCTGGAAATACGCCACGGAGCCCGATTCGATATAATGTGTGACCTGTCTAACCATCTAAAGAGAAAGATTACCCAAATGCCAGCGCTGGAAGTCAAATACAAAAATGCGGCACTGCGAGTAGAGCTGGACGGCAACCGGTCTGCAGCGCTTTTTATTAACAATATTCAACGAATGCAAGAGTCGCTAACGACGCTGCCTGGAACACTCAGACTGTCAAGCTCTGTCCAGACAGACTATGAATGGCATGAGTTTATTGAAGTCATCGTTACTTTTGATGAAAAAGACATCACTATTTCCTTACATGCCAGCAACTCAGAAATCGCCTGTGAAACCTATCCGGCCCAAATGGATGACGATAGATGACAATGGATGACAATAGATAACAAGGTAGCAATATGAAACTGGCAAAGAACTGCATCGACGTCGGTGTACGAACAAACAATATGCAAGCAATGCTTGAGTTCTGGACTATGGAAGTCGGGTTACCTTACAACGAGCTGCTCAAGATCGGCGGAGGGGTTCACCAGCATCGCCTTGCGCTGAAAGGTTCAATATTCAAACTTAACCATGCAAGGAGCCTCTTGCCGGAAAACACCCCGACAGGTTACCGAGAATTACTGATCGCTTCCGACGTTTCCGAAACCACACCCCTGACAGACCCTGATGGCAATAAAGTAACGCTTGTGCCCGTTGGCTTACACGACATCACCAACATCGGAATGAAGATGGTCGTTCGGTCGCTGGACGATGCACGACGGTTTTTCACGAAGAGTGTTCAGGCGGAACCACTATCGAATACCAGCTTCAGGTGGGGAACCACAGTATTCCTGCTTGAAGAAGATAAAGCCGCACCGATTGGCGGCGGCATGCAGGGCGCCGGATATCGCTATATGACCGTCCAGGTATTTAAGGTCGACAATGAGCATGCTGAAGCGCTAGAAAGAGGTGCGCTGGAAGGAAGCGCACCGGTTACACTAGGCACAACAGCCCGCATATCTTTCATCACTGATCCTGACAATAACTGGATCGAGATATCGCAGCGGAAATCTCTGACCGGAGACCTGTCCGCAGAATAATAACAGCATTGAGGTGGGACGCCATGAGGCCCTGCCCTGGCAGTATAATCTGGCTGTTGCTCCTGTCACCGCGGGAAGCAAGCAGCCAATTCAAAACATTTAGCGTCTACGACGTCGACCCGGATACCAATAACTGATGGACCCAATCGCACGCATTAAAGCGCAAAGACAGGACGCCCGTAACGTTGATGATCCCAACGCGGACCTGTGCTTCCTGGCATTGTCTGAATCGGGCAAGCCTTCCGTTCGAACGTTAGTACTGAGAGATATCACAGCTGACGGGTTCACTCTGTTCATTAACAAAACGAGCCCCAAGTGGTCCATTATCCAGGCCAACAACCAGGCTGAAATGCTCATCTGGTATACCAACAGCCAGACACAGTACCGCATCAACGGGTTGATAGAAGAACTCGCCCCCTCGGTCATCGAGCAGAACTGGCATCGACGTCCCGCCGCAAGCAAGTACATGGATTACAGCTACGAGAGTCTTGGTTCACAAAGCAGCCAGATCGACGCCCGGGACGACCTGATCGGCCACATCAACGGACTCAAAGAAGAACACCCGGAAGAGGAAATGGTGACGCCAGAGTCGGCTGCGGGAATCGTGCTACACCCGGAAGTCATCGAAATGCTGGACCTCAATATGCCCAATCGTATTCACGATCGTCGACGTTTCGTTCTTACAGATGGCAAGTGGCAATCTACCCAGCTTATTCCTTAAAACCTGCCCCTTAAAACCTGCCGTGTAATAAAAGTACCTGCCAGAAAACAAAAAACCCCACGGAGAATCTCCGCAGGGCCCTGTCTTCGTACGGGGAGCAGGCTCCGAGTTATGTTAACTCGGAGGCTCCCCCAGTTGACTGACTATTGATGGGATCACCTCCTTTTACGATCAGGGTGCCACTCGGCGTGCTAGGTGTTCCCCCTGGATAGAACTACTGGCACGTTCACTATTTGTTAAAGTATTTAAGCGCTTTACATCCTGCTAAGCAAGGGCTGTCTGGTTGGACAGAACTTAAGCAACCTCTACCGCTTTGATTCCATTCAAATTGGAAAAACAGGTTTCAACCGCTGTGTTCAGGAAGTCTTGCATAAAAGCCATTTCGAGTTGGTCTTCACGAATCGCGGCATAGAGAGTACACCACAAACCGGAATCACCCAGCTTTTTAGCCATCACTGTACCCTGCTCAAGGTATTCAGTCAGAGCCCAGTTAGGTAAACAGGCGACCCCTCTTCCGGCAGCCACAAGCTGAATCATCATAGGAGTCAATTCTGCTGTTCGCACACTGCCAGGTTCAACGTCCATTGGTTCGAGAAATCGGGTAAAAATATCAAGGCGATCACGATCGACTGGATAGGTGATCAGCATCTCTGATTCAAGGTCATCCGGCAACACCATAGCGTGGCTGACCAGGCGATGGTCATTTGAGATTGCCAGCATCGCTTCATAACTAAACAATGGAATATAGGTGATTCCTGGTAACTCAACCGGGTCCGAGGTGATCACCAGGTCCAGGTCTCCACGGACCAGTGCAGGCAGTGGCGCAAAACTAAAACCTCCAGAAAGGTCCAGCTCAACTTCAGGCCAGTTAGCTCGATAAAGATCAAGACAGGGGATCAGCCACTGGAAACAGCTATGACATTCTATACAGATATGCAGCCGCCCAACTTCCCCGCCAGCAAGTCGTGAGATATCCCGCTCGGCACTTTTCACCATAGGCAAAATTTCATCAGCAAGATTGAGCAGCCTTCTACCGGCAGAAGTGAATCGTGGCGGTTTCGTTTTACGGACGAAGAGTGAGCACTCCAGCCTCTCTTCAAGGTCCTTCAGTTGGTGCGACAAGGCAGATTGCGTCAGGAAGAGACTCTCTGCAGCCTCAACCAGGCTGCCGTTATCTCGCAATGCTACCAGTGTTTTTAAGTGTCGGAGTTCAATCACATTTTTACCATTCACTTCAGGAAACGCCTCATTTACCAGAAAAACGAAGGTCTGAATGACGAAAATTCAATGTATACTCATTTTCTGCAAAAATCACTCACTTTGGCTGTATAGTCACGGTAAAAGCCAGACGTTTCCTAAATCAAGATTGGGCTTGACTGGAGTTACTGAGCAGACACAATGATTAACGGATCGATACCGAATCAGGATCAATGAGCCAGCATGTTTAACCCATTATCCGTAATCATTGAAGCCTTTGTAGACGAGCTCGTGGAGCACTACGTCAACATGTACGGTAATAATGAATCCGACATACAGCTAATCATCTCAACCGCACGAAACGCGCTCGAGATTATTGCCAACAGTGATGCGCCATATCATGACGTCAATCACACCATTATGGTCACCATGGTGGGAACAGAAATACTTCGAGGCAAAATCTTGATCGAAGGTTCAGTCAGCGCTAACGACTGGGTGCACTTTGTCATATCACTTCTAAACCACGACATCGGTTATGTCAGGGGGATTTGCCGCGCCGATCGAAGCGGCCGTTACGCCATTAACATGAGTTACGACACTATCGCCCCAATGCCAGGCTCAACCGATGCATCACTCACGCCCTACCACGTTGACCGGGCAAAGCTGTATATCACTGAAAGGTTCGAATCTGAAGATCGAATCGATACCACCGTTATCTGTAAAAATATCGAGCGCACAAGGTTTCCTGTTCCTAGCGAAGAAGATCACCAGGAATCGGAGGATTTTCCAGGACTAATTAGAGCAGCAGACCTCATCGGTCAGCTGGGCGATCCGCAGTACCACAGAAAAATTTCCTCCCTGTTCGCTGAGTTCAAGGAGACCGGCCAGGCAGCAAAAATGGGCTACACCACGGCCGCGGACCTCGGGGAAGGCTATCCCAAGTTCTTCTGGGAAGTCGTGACACCCTTCATCACCGAGGGCATCCGATTATTACGCCGAACCCAAGAGGGCCAAAAATGGGTCGCCAACCTCTACGCCAATGTGTTTACGATAGAGCATGAGGCACCGGCGTACGGGCCAGAACGCCGTGATACGGTCGAGCGACGCGATCAAGCCAAGAGTGTTTTCAAGGCCAAGGAAATCAGCGAAAACGACAAACGAGGTACTGACAGGCGCAATGCTGGAACCAGGACCGCTGGCTCCAGATCTGAGAATTAGCAATTAAAGCCCAAACTTCGTAGAATCCCGCTCCTTTTTATTCGGAAGTACTCATCAGATGTTGGCCGCCGATCAGCGTCCACCCGTATTGCGTGTCGTACAGGAGCCCAGGTTAAAGATTTGCTTACTGGGCTACCGAAGCAATCCTTACAGCGGTGGTCAGGGAATCTATATCAAGTTCCTCAGTAAGGCTCTTGTAGATGCGGGCCATTCTGTCGATGTCATCTCCGGCGAACCCTATCCTGAACTCGATGAGGGCGTCCACCTGATCAAACTCCCCGGGCTTAACCTGTTTGAAGCCGATAACCATGTCACCGCTCTCCGACCAGGACATCTGCTGTCTTACACTGATTTTTTTGAATGGTTCAGCATGCTAACCGGTGGTTTTCCAGAACCGTATACATTCGGGAGAAGGCTGGTCCAATATTTCAAGCGACACCGGCCTGGTTACGACATCGTCCACGACAACCAGAGCCTCTGTTACGGAACGCTCCAACTGCAAAAAATGGGCGTGCCTGTTATTACAACTATCCACCACCCGATCACCAGTGATCTACGAATCGCCCTGCAAAGCGCCGAAACCTGGAAGCTACGGCTACTGATCAAGCGATGGTATACATTTCTTAACATGCAAAAGAAAGTCGTTCAGCAACTCGATAACCTGGTCACCGTGTCACGCGCATCAAGGCAAGATATTGCAACCGATTTCGCCATCGCTGAGAGCAAACTCAACATCGTTCACAATGGCATAGACACCAGGGTGTTCAGGCCAATCCCTGCTATCAAGCCCGAAGAATTCAACGTCATGGCAACTGCGTCAGCTGATGCTCCACTTAAGGGACTGGACTATCTTATCCGGGCAATTTCGATACTTGCAGACGAAATACCAGAACTGAAACTCACGGTGCTGGGCAAGCTGAAAGAAGATGGTAAAACGGCAAAACTTGTCCGCCAGCTCGGGTTAGAAAACCGGATACACTTTTACTCCGGACTCAGTTCACAGGAAGTGGCCGAATTGTATGCGAAAGCAATCTGTGCCGTTGTTCCCTCTATCTATGAGGGCTTCGGACTGCCAGCAGGGGAAGCGATGGCCTGTGGCGTCCCGGTCATTTCGACCAATGGCGGTGCACTGCCTGAAGTGGTTGGTGATGCGGGTATTACGGTACCAACGCGAGATCACCTCGCTCTGGCTGATGCGATCAGAACACTGCTCGCAGATTCAAACCTTAGGCAAACCCTGGCCGCCAGAGGACGGACAAGAATACTTGAGCTGTTCAGCTGGGAAGTTGCCGCAGCGGACATGGTTCAACTATATCGCGACGTAGTCTCCCGAAAGGTAGCTCACTAATGTCCCTACAAACTATCAATTTTTCAACAATGCGACTTTCAGAGAATGAGCGGCTGCTCGACCTTGGATGCGGTGAAGGCAGGCATGCCATCTCTGCCTATATGACAAACAACCTGAACGCTGTCGGAATTGACCTCTCTGTAAAGGACCTGAAAATCACCCAGGAACGGTTCGAACAGTTTGCCGAACCAGACAACAACGATAAAAGTCTGGTCATAACGGCCGCCAACGGCGAACACCTGCCATTCGAAGGCGAAACGTTTAACAAGGTCATCTGTTCCGAGGTTCTGGAACATATTCCCAACTATGAAGCAGTCATTGCAGAGATTGCCCGGGTATTAAAAACAGGCGGTGTAGCGGCCATTAGCGTTCCGCGATACTTCCCGGAGTGGATTTGCTGGCAGATCAGCGATGCCTACCATGCAATGGATGGCGGCCACATTCGAATCTTCGACGCGCAGCAGCTTCGCACGGACATTGAATCCGCAGGCTTCATCTTTTATGACAAGCATCACTCACACTCCCTTCATGTACCGTACTGGTGGTTGAAATGTCTCTTCTGGCGGGAGGAAGGCGAGCCTAATGCATGGATCGTCGATAAGTATCATGCGTTCCTGACCTGGGACCTGATGAAACAACCCTGGATCACCCGGTGGATGGATAAACTACTCAACCCAATCATGGGTAAAAGCGTCGTCATGTACTTTGTAAAAACAGTACAGGTAAAAACAGTACAGGT
>JABJED010000112.1 GCA_018665025.1 Gammaproteobacteria bacterium | reverse complement strand
GTTCATTGATCTGCTGATCGGCGTACCGGAACCAGACAAGGTAGATGCAGACAGGGTGGCAGCAGCATTACCGTACGGCACGGTTAGCATCACAGTCCAGAAAGGCGGGTTAGAGATACCAGCGGACGATGGCAATGACGCGATTGTCATTGCCAACGCCGGGATTGTTGTCAGGCTGGCCGACTAGTCTGCACAGGACCAGCGGGCAAGAATATCCATCCTAAGCCAACGCGGCCTAGTGAACATGGCCATGCTCGAGTTCTTCAGCGGTAGCCTCTCGGACTTCAATAATATCGACA
The DNA here is from genome assembly GCA_018665025.1 of Gammaproteobacteria bacterium. Taxonomy (GTDB): domain Bacteria; phylum Pseudomonadota; class Gammaproteobacteria; order Pseudomonadales; family Azotimanducaceae; genus UBA9659. Next base: position 3,048 of record JABJED010000112.1, on the reverse strand, counting down.
GCGAAGTGAAGGGTCACGCCTGCTAGCTTACCCAGTAACTGGGCTTCCAGGCCTGGAATCAAATGGCCAGTGCCATGCAGGTAGGCGAGGGGGTCCTGGCCCTCTGAGGAATCCAGCACTTCTTTATCGTTATTGGTCAGCACATAGTGGATCAACACCACGGCATGTTCTTCAACTTTCATATACCCTCCAAATACATCTGCCTAATGACCTGATGAGTTTAAAGTTCAGTGACGTAACACTAGTCAGATGGGTGTCTGGCGAAACAACCAGGTCGGTCGCGCCAAGGGTGACGGAATTATCCTAGCAAACTAAATACATCAAGGTCATCACTGGCAGCAACTTGCCTGGCAATCATTTGTGACATCCATGCAAAACTTGCTTCGTTAGTGCTATCCAGAGTACCGGCAACAACCGCCGTATAAACCCAGTCATACAACATGCAGCTTTGATAGTCTTTCCACAGGTCGTCGAAGCTCAACCCGGAAACTCCTCGTTTAACAAGGCCATCAAGGTATCTGTCCAACATCTGCTTTTCCTGCGATTGCCTGACTTCCACCCTGGTACTTTGCCCAAGGAACAACGCAACGTCGAACATCCCCCGCGCCTTCAGTGGTCCCTGCCAGTCAATCACAGCCACCGGTTGATGTTCCGGCTGAATGCCATAGAGCAGATTCTCCATTCGAAAGTCACCATGACAGAGAGTAATAGGTGCACTCATTCGCTCAGCCTGAAGCGCTGGTATGGCCGCTAGAAATCGGTCGCGCTGCGCTCGAATATGCTCCGGGATGAAATCACCAAACGTCTCAACCATCGTGTCCCAACCTGAGTTGGCGAGGTTATTCATGTTGTCCGCATGGTAGCTCTCTGCAATGCCCGGAACCCATTCAAGGTGATCAACTCTCTCCCAGAATGATGCGTGTAGTTTCGCCAGTTCATCTATCGCCAATTCAGTTTGAGCCAGGGTAGCGCCTACCGACTGGTTACCAACCTCATAGTCGGTCATGTCCTCCATCAGGATGACAAAATTATCGTTTTCAAGACCGGTGAAGTAGAACTCAGGACAACGCGCTTCGGTCAATGGGTCCAACTCTTCCGAGAAGCGAGTCTCCCGCTCGTACAGGTTGTACAACATCGCAACCTGTCGGTTAGTTGGGTTCTCGGATGCATATTTGGCTATAACGCTATGTGGCAAACCCTCGCTGTTCCCCTCAAAGGAAAGTTCAAGCTTCGCAATGTCCGCCATCATGCCGGTCCCCTCGCCCAACGGGGATCGGGAAACCTTCGAAACGCTAGTCCCTTCGGGAAGAAACGTCCCCCCCAGGGATTTAGTTAGATACTCTGGTGTAAAGCCTTGTGGAAATTCAGGTAAGGCCATTAGTCCTCCAATACTCTACGGACACATCTATTTTGCTTGCCCTTGATCTCAATGTTTCGAACCGGGACCTGCCCGACCTCGCTGTGTTACCGAAGTGTGTTCCAGCGCAGGGCTGGTAGTCAACGCCCAACACCCTGAGCATTCTTATGCTCACGACACCTTCTGCCTGATAGCCATCTTCATAGAAACCGCTCTGGTCATTCGGCCCCTTCACTGGAACCCTCGTACTGTACACCAACTCAATGTATAACTGCCTGACCAGATCAGGATAACCACCAGGAGAAACGGAATGCGATTAACACCGATTGAGCGAGACGACCTGAACGATGAGCAGCGAATGGTGCTTGAAGCAATCGAAAGAGGTCCAAGAGGGAAGGGCCGACCAGGTATAGGAATGATTGGTCCTTTTGGAGCCTGGGTGCGCGCACCCAGTGTCGGCCAGACAATCCAGGGGGCAGGCGCAGCGATCCGGTTCAACACATCACTCGCGCCGAACATTCAAGAAGTCGCCATCTGCACTGTCGGGGTTCACCATCGGTCCCACTTTGAGTTTTCAGCGCATCGGGCGCTAGCCATCAAAGCAGGCGTTTCCGAGCAGGCACTGGACCAACTGACGGCAGGAGAACATCCCGACTTCTCAGGAGATGAGCAGCTTTCCCACTCGATCGCATCTCAGATGCTCAACCAACATCGCATACTGGATGATACCTATGCGCATGGCCTGGAGGTTTTCGGAGAAACAGCACTGATTGAACTGGTTGCGACCGTCGGTTACTACTGCCTGATCTCATTAACACTGAACGCATTCGAGATCCCCCTGGAACCCGGAATGAGGGACCCCTTTCCAGAGACTAATGACCAGTCACTAAGAAATTAGCCAGGCACGGACGACTTGGCTACCCATGAACCCAATATCAGTCGCCCTGCACTGATCAGTGATCAGTGATCATGAAGAGAGTAGATGGCTCAGATACTGTTCTTATTTTGTGCCATTTAATTGCGCCTCTCTGAACGAAGCCAGGTCGTATCCCCCCTGGACCTCAGTGGGTACCTGGCTGTAACAGACGACATCATAGAAATCACGGAATGCAGAAATCCTGCCCTCGCGTATTTCCGCAACCCCACAGATATGTGGTGTCATCAAGTCTCGACCCTGTTCGTCCCAGTGATGGTCCACCCGTTCGGTAAAGACGATATCACCCTTACTGGCTATGTGAATCAGTTCGGCACTGAAGTGCGTCATGGTTTTGAGAATCGGGATCTGACCGGCGAACCCACCCTGCGCCATCTGCTCGAAGAGCTCCGCCTGGCCATTAATCACAGCAAGACCGCTATTGGCCCAGACAAACCCCTCGGTACACACCGTCTTAATAACTTCAGGCAAATCACCGGTTTCCATCGCCCTGATGAGCTTTAAAACCAGGGCTTCATTACCACCAGCCGCCTCTGTGACATCTATCATAAGAACCATTCCCCGAGGAAAATCTACAGGTTCAATACAACCACATAAGTGACTGTCTTCACCACCCTACGAATTTGTATATTTCCCTTGCAGCCCATACAGTGAACGCACCAATTTTTCATGGGGAACCAAAATGGCTGAAAAGTTCCAGTTTATTCGCTTTGAAGGCATACAAGATGGTGTTGCACGGATAGTGCTCGCCCGCCCG
>JABJED010000111.1 GCA_018665025.1 Gammaproteobacteria bacterium | reverse complement strand
GGGGGAGTGACCGGGGGGGCTTTGTTGACATCAATGTTGCTGCGCAATGTAACCGATACCATTTTGTTTGAATGCATCAGCAATTTCTTCCAGGATTGCCGGATCATCAATCGTAGCCGGCATTTCGTAGGGCTTTGTATCAACAATTTTCCGGATGACCTGCCTTAATATCTTTCCAGACCGGGTTTTAGGCAGGCGTAGCACCCTGACAATTCGCTTAAAGCTGGCAAACGCACCTACGTCCTTGCGGACCATCGCCACCAGTTCATCTTCAAGTCTGCCTAATTCGATATTGACCCCATCCTTAATCACTACCATCCCTACCGGCACCTGGCCTTTGTCTTTATCCTCAATACCTACCACTGCACATTCCGCCACCGCAGGATGGGCGGCAACAACCTCTTCCATTTGCCCTGTCGACAATCGATGTCCAGCAACATTAATCACATCATCGGTCCTGCCCATGATGTACAGGTAACCATCACTATCGATATAGCCGCCATCACCGGTGTGATAATAACCCGGGTACTCACTAAGGTAAGACTCCACATAGCGCTGGTGATCCCCCCATACAGTTGGCAGGCACCCCGGAGGCAGCGGTAGCTTAATTACTACGGCGCCTTCTTCATCGGCATTTAAGGGCTCGCAGCTCTCTGAAACAACCTGAACGTCAAACCCCGGCACCGGCATCGCTACCGAACCCGCTTTGGCTTCAGCGGGCTCTAAACCCATCGGTATACAGGCGACAGGCCAACCTGTTTCGGTTTGCCACCAGTGATCAATCACAGGCACCCCCAGTATTTCGCGCAGCCATTCATAGGTTGAAGGATCTGTTCGTTCACCGGCAACAAATAAGCTGCGAAGATGACTGAGGTCATACTTTGACAGCAGACTCGCTTCAGGGTCTTCCTTTCGGATCGCACGGAAGGCCGTTGGCGCGGTGAAAAAGACATTCACTTTATAATCAGACAGAATTCGCCAAAAAGTTCCTGCATCCGGTGTACGCACTGGTTTGCCTTCGAACAAAATAGTGGTGCAGCCAGCAAAGAGCGGCCCATACACGATATAGGAATGACCGACGACCCAACCCACATCAGAGGCTGCCCAGAAGACTTCCCCAGCGGCCACGTTATAGAGGTTTTTCATGCTGTAGGTTAGCGCTACGGCATGGCCGCCGTTATCCCTGACCACACCTTTTGGTTTCCCTGTCGTCCCGGAGGTGTAAAGGATATATAAAGGATGAGACGACGGCAGCGAAACAGGATCTACAGGCGCTGCCACTGCCAGCAGTGAATCCCAGTCCCTGTCCCAGGGATTGGCCATTTCCGCGACTGACTCCGGGCGCTGGTAAACAAGACAATGATCAATTTTGTGCTCACTGATTTGAAGCGCCTCATCGATCAGTGGTTTGTAGGCAATAACGTTGGAAAATTCTACGCCACAGGATGCGCACAAAATTGCTTTAGGTGTTGCATCGTCAATCCTTGTCGCCAGTTCTTTTGCGGCAAAACCGCCGAACACCACCGAATGAATAGCACCTAAGCGCGCGCATGCGAGCATGGCTATGACTGCCTGCGGAATCATGGGCATATAGATAATGACTCTATCGCCTTTACTGATACTTAACGAAGCGAGTACACCGGCAAACGTTGCGACTTCACCCCTTAACTCACTATAGGTGTAAGAGGCGGTTGAATTCGTCACGGGTGAATCGTAGATCAGCGCGGTTTGGTCACCGCGGCCCTGCTCTATGTGATAGTCAAGGGCCAGATAAGACGAATTAAGCTCACCGTCAGAGAACCACGCATCATTACCGTTGGTGTCTTTCCCAAGTATGGAGCCAGGCGACTTATACCAGGCCACACTGGTGGCCTGTTCCGCCCAAAACTCCTCGGGATGTACCAGAGATCGTCTAAATGCTGTCTTGTAGTCAGTCACAATGGTTCACCAATTAAAAAAACAACATACCATTAGGCGCTAGAAATAAAAAAGGGGCTAAAAGCCCCTTTTTTGTCTCTAGCGCCGTTTCCGGCGTTTCTTCATCGCATCCAGCTGAGCTTTATTGGGCTGGGCTCTCACTAGCTTCCGGTAGAGAAGAGACTTCTTGGAAATCTTCTTATGCTGTACATAAAAGTCGACCGCTTTCTGCCAGGCCCCCTTTAAACCATGAAGATTGATTGACACCGTTGTATTAACGATTTTATCAAGTTTCGTTGACATGATACCAATTTGAAAAACAGGGGTACGCGTACCACTCTTTTCTGTTTTCATTCTGAACAGAATGCCACGAACTTTCCCTTTAGTATCAAACAGTGAAGATCGAGCGACTTCGGTTTTGGCTTTGGCTTGTTGCTTTGCCAAGACAGCATCTCTTGATTCCGCTTTAGCTTTTACCTTGGCACGATCTGCGCCTCTCATTCTTTTCCCGTTTGCCTTTAACGAGAAATATTCCTGAAAAGTTTTACCCGCAATCTGACGTCTAACTCGAAACCCGTGAAACCTTGTCGTGTCCAGTAGTTCTACGCTCATTTATTCTTCCTGTTTTTATCTGTTTTCGGGCGCGCCCATCCCCGCACTATCGCAGGACCGAACTTAATCCAAACGTCAGGACAATTCGTTAAGACGCAATAGTAACGCATATTTTCAGCCATAGGAGAAAACTTCCGACCAATCATTGCGTTTTCCTACGCTATGCACCGGCGGTGTTTACCACCGCACCGGATTCGACCAGCTCATTAATTTCTGCTTCGCCAAGGCCTGCTTCCTGCAACACTGTTAGCGTGTCCTCACCGGGAATACGAGAGCCATGGCTGACACCTACTTCAGACCTGGAGAACCGGGGCGCTGGCGCTGGCTGGACAATACCGTCTAATTCAATGAACGAATCTCTCGCTACGTGGTGTGGATGATTAGGAACTTCATCCAGCGCCAGCACGGGAGCGAAACAGACATCCGAACCTTCCATAATGTCGCACCACTCGTCTCTTGTTTTTGTTTTGAACACTTCAGTAAGCTCAGCCTTAAACTCAACCCACTTGCCCTGCTCCATTTGCGCACTGAACCTGTCGACATCAAGACCAGCCTTCTCAACCAGCAGCGCATAGAACTGGGGCTCGATCGAGCCAAGAGAAATATATTTGTCATCTTTGGTCCCATAGGTGCCGTAGAAATGAGCCCCTCCATCCAGCAAATTGGTACCGCGCTCCATGCTGAATACACCCGCTCCGTGCATGGTAAAGAACATCGACATCAAGGTTGCAGCGCCGTCGATCATCGCAGTATCCACGACCTGCCCCGTCCCCGATTTCTGTGCTTCCAACATCGCGCATACAAGACCAAAAGCCAGGAACATGCCACCCCCGCCAAAATCACCAACCAGATTAAGGGGTGGCACGGGCTTACCTCCGGCTTCACCTATCGAATGCAGTGCCCCCGCAAGGGCAATATAGTTAATATCGTGACCGGAGGCCTGCGCCATCGGGCCTTCCTGACCCCAGCCAGTCATGCGGCCGTAGACCAGTTTCCCATTGCGACCCATACATTCTTCCGGGCCAACACCGAGCCGCTCAGTTACCCCGGGGCGGAAACCTTCAAACAATGCATCGGATGATTCACAAAGCTTCAGGACGACTTCCCTGCCAGCAGCGCTTTTAAGATCAACAGCAATGGACTTACGCCCCCTTGTCAACACATCCTTTGGTCTGCGCGCCGGAGCGCCTGCCCGGTCTACCCTGATGACCTCTGCACCCATGTCAGAGAGCAACATCCCGCAAAATGGTCCCGGGCCGATGCCCGCAAGTTCTATGATTTTAGTACCTGTTAAAGGTCCCATGTGACTGACTCCACTCTAATTAGCAAAGCTGTATTTAGTCACATCCAAATTTGCAGGGCAAACGAAGGGTTAATGATTGATCAGCAGATGAGCTGGCGATCAAGATGGGCTATCATTGCCGCGCCCGTCTATCCACCGGAATAAGCGAACCCCAAGACCATGGACCTGTTAGAACACATTGAAATTGAACCCCCTGTCCCCGCCCGCTCAACTGTCATCTGGCTGCACGGCCTGGGTGCAGATGGTCATGATTTTGAGCAGATTGTGCCAGAATTGAAGCTTCCCGAAGACTCAAGCATTCGATTTATCTTCCCGCACGCGCCTATACGGCCAATCACCATTAACGATGGCGCTGAAATGCGCGGCTGGTATGACTTTATCCCTCATTCCGAAACAGCTGGTCATGACGACATCATTGAATCGTCAGGCCAGATCGCGGCTTTAATTGATCAGGAGATAGCGCGCGGCATCCCCTCACAAAATATTTTGCTGGCAGGATTTTCCCAGGGTGGGGTCATTGCATTACACACGGGCACGCGCTGCCAGCAAAGAATTGCCGGCATCCTGGCGATCTCAACCTACCTGCATGACTTCACCGGCACGGAAAACGACATGACCGATGCCAACCTTGCTATCCCAATCATGATGGCACACGGCACCCACGACCAGATGATTCCAATCATGCGGGCGGCAACATCACGAGAAAATTTGATCCGACTCGGCTACGACGTCCGATGGTTCGACTACCCAATGGAACATCAGATTTGCCTGGAAGAGGTCGAACAGATTGCCGCTTTCTTCCAGGAAGTCCTGCCGAAATGACGAGAGAAATCCAGCTAGTACCAAGCTCTGGTGCCTGGCTTCGGTGTGTACTGGCTAATTTCGATGAGTTCCTCATAGACCATGCGGCTAACGAGCGCAAAGCCTCTTCCATGGCAATGTCACTCGTCGCCCACTACCCCGACAAGCCTGATCTGGTGCGTGAAATGGTAGACCTGGCGTTAGAAGAGTTGACTCATTTCAAGCAGGTTATTCGCCTGATGCGGCAAAGAGGTCTTTTCATGACTCCTGACGAGAAAGACCTTTACGTCAACCAAATGCGCCACCACGTGCGTGGTGACACAGAAGGTTATTTCCTGGATCGGTTACTGTCGGGCGCGGTTATTGAGGCAAGGGGTGAAGAACGGTTCCGCCAGCTTGCAGATCACCTGAAAGACGAAAAACTGAAGGTTTTCTATATGGCCCTCGCCAACTCCGAGAAAGGCCACCATCAGTTGTTTCTGCGTCTCGCTTTACAGTATTTCAACGACCAGATTGTAGACAAGCGACTAGCCGAGTGGATAGTGACAGAAAAAACCGTTATTGAAGGTATCCCCGTCCGCAGCCGCCTCCATTAGGACCCCTTCACCATAAGCCCTTCACCATAAGCCCTTCGCCATGAGCCTTTCACCATGAGCCTTTCACCATGAGCTTTTCACCATGAGCCTTTCACCATGAGCTTTTCACCATGAGCCTTTCACCATGAGCTTTTCACCATGAGCTTTTCACCATGAGCATGGGTACGCAGAACGAAGCGGTCACCAAATACCTGGACCGATACGCAGAAGTGGAAGCTGCTATCAAGCTGCCAG
>JABJED010000110.1 GCA_018665025.1 Gammaproteobacteria bacterium | reverse complement strand
CTCTGTCCCGGTGGTGTTCGCCAGTAATTACAGTATTGGGGTTAACGCAACCTTCCAACTAGTTGAGATGGCGGCCGGTATTTTCGGGGACACGGTGGATGTGGAGATTATTGAATCGCATCATCGTCATAAAGTTGATGCGCCATCAGGCACGGCGCTCAGTTTGGGGGAACATGTCGCCAAGGGGCTGGGGCGAGATCTGGCCTCTGTTTCCCAGCATGGAAGGCATGGCTTAACCGGTGCCCGCGATCGCGAAACCATTGGTTTTCATGCGGTTCGCGGTGGTGAGATAGTCGGTGAGCATACGGTGATGTTTATCGCTGGTGGCGAACGACTGGAAATCACTCATAGGGCACAGAGCCGAGCCAACTTTGCCGAAGGGGCTCTTCGAGCGGCCGGTTGGATTGTTAGCCAGGTTCCGGGCCGCTATGACATGCTGGACGTACTCGGGCTTGCCAAGTAACGCTTAGGGCTCTTTGATATTGAACTGCCATGCGGGGTGACAGCTCTGGATATGATCGGGCCAACCTTCGGGCGTGCCAGGCAACGCTGAGGGCTCTTGAATACCCTTCAATAAAGATACCAGTTAATGGGTTAAAGTCAGTCTAAGGACTGGAAACAAAAGTGCACCTCGACTAGAATGCTGCGCTTAAGATGACACACCCGCGAAAACAGAAGTGAAAGGCGAGACGGAAGCAATTTCCGTCTCGCTTTTTTTTGATCGGCAGGTTCATTTTAATTTTTCATGGAGACTCGCGCTTGGATAGTAGAGCAGTACTTGCACTCGAAAACGGTATGCTGTTCGAGGGTACTGCTATTGGTGTAGATGGTCTTGTCGTCGGAGAAGTCGTCTTCAATACGTCGATTACCGGTTATCAGGAAATACTCACCGACCCCTCTTATGCCAGACAGATTATTACGCTGACCCATCCGCATATTGGCAATACTGGCGTTACCATTGAAGACGAGGAGTCTCGCGATATCTGGGCGACGGGCCTGGTGATTCGTGATTTACCTCTGATGGCTAGTAACTGGCGCAGCGAGATGTCTCTTGGTGATTACCTTGTTGCCCGAAGCGTCGTCGCGATAGCTGAGATAGACACCAGAAAACTGACCCGGGTCCTTCGCGATCAGGGCTCCCAAAATGGTGCCATTGTGGCAGGGCCAGATCTCTCGGAAAGTGTGATCTCAGGAGCACTCGAGGCGGCGAAAGGCTTTGCCGGGCTCGAGGGTATGGATCTGGCGAAAGTTGTGACATCGCCTGTTCCCTATGAGTGGCGGGAAGGAAGCTGGGAGATCGGGCAGGGATACTCAGCCGTTACCGAGTCCGAGTTCCACGTGGTTGCCTACGACTTTGGCGTTAAGAAAAACATCCTCAGGTTAATGACAGACCGGGGCTGCAGGCTGACCGTAGTGCCAGCGCAGACGTCTGCGGCCGAAGTTCTAGCACTGAACCCGGATGGCGTATTTTTATCTAATGGCCCAGGGGATCCCGGGCCCTGTGACTATGCGATCCAGGCGATAAGCGCAATTTTGAAGACGAAGATCCCGGTATTCGGTATTTGTCTCGGCTTACAGCTTCTTGGGCTCGCCGCTGGAATGAAAACAAAGAAGATGGGGCATGGTCACCACGGTGCCAACCATCCGGTAAAAAACCTGGAAGACGGTACGGTGCTGATAACCAGCCAGAATCATGGGTTTTGCATCGATGAAGTCGCACTGCCGGACACCGTGAGAGTGACACACCGTTCGCTGTTTGATGACACAATCCAGGGTATCCACTTGGTAGATCGCCCCGCTTTTGGCTTCCAGGGACATCCGGAAGCTAGCCCTGGCCCTCATGATGCTGGTCCCTTGTTTGATCATTTCATTGAGTTGATGAGGGAGCATAACCACTAGATGCCAAAGAGAACTGACATAGAAAGCATTTTGCTCATTGGTGCGGGGCCCATTGTCATCGGGCAGGCCTGTGAGTTCGATTACTCCGGGGCGCAGGCGTGTAAAGCGCTACGCGAAGAAGGTTACCGTGTCATTTTAGTGAATTCTAATCCGGCCACGATAATGACAGATCCGGACATGGCTGATGCCACCTACATCGAACCGGTTATCTGGCAACATGTTGAAAACATCATCGCGCTGGAGCGCCCCGATGCG
>JABJED010000109.1 GCA_018665025.1 Gammaproteobacteria bacterium | reverse complement strand
GGGAAATATTGGCGCGGCCGCTCGTGCGATGAAGAACATGGGGCTCACCGAACTTGTCCTGGTGAATCCGCTGGACTTTCCAAACATGAAAGCCGTGTTTCGTGCTGCCAGTGCCGGAGATGTTGTTCGTGGCGCCCAGGTGGTGGAAACGGTTGAGGAAGCCATAGCTGACTGCCAGCTTGTTATTGGCACGTCTGCGAGGGAGCGTCGAATACCCTGGCCACTACTTTCCCCAAGAGAATGCGGTGAGAAAGTGGTCACCGCATTTGAGGGTCAGCAAAAAGTAGGGCTGTTATTTGGGCGCGAGTCTCGTGGCCTGAAAAACGAAGAACTGCAGCAATGCCAGTTCCATGTAAACATTCCTACGGGTGAAGCCTATAGTTCGCTCAATCTTGCGATGGCGGTGCAGGTTATCTGTTATGAGGTGTTGCAGGCGAAGCATGCTGGAAACAATGATTCCGGGCGCAGCGACCAGGAATGGGATTTACCCTTTGCGGATTCTGCTGCGGTAGAGTATTTCTATGACCACCTTGAAGCCACATTAATCCAGGTTGGCTTTCACGACCCGGAGAACCCCCGCCAGCTGATGACTCGCCTTAGGCGTCTTTTTAACAGGGTCCGGATTGATCGGATGGAAGTTAACATTCTTCGAGGATTTCTTACTGCAATCAATAAGTTAGGGAAACCCGGCGAGCCCCAGAAGCCCCAGGGAAAGGGCTAGAGCCACCCGATCTAAGCAATATCGATATCAGTTTGAGCAACCATTGGCATTTCTCCAATACCCGACTATAATGGTCGGGTATATAGTTGGCTGAAATAGTCAGGTATTGCATACTGCGCGGCCTTTACAGGCAGTAATTGAAGACCCTGGGGATTTGGAAATAGCGCCCGCAGCGTTGTTGGAATGGGGCTGCGGAGATTGCGGAGATATTACGGCGACGGCGACACAGAGGGATATTAGATGAGACTCACAGCAAAAGGCAGGTATGCAGTCACCGCGATGCTTGATCTGGCTGTACACCGGAATGCAGGGCCGATCAGCCTTGCAGATATTTCACGTCGGCAGGGGATTAGCCTGTCCTATCTGGAACAATTGTTCGCCAAGCTCCGGAAGCACAATCTGGTTAACAGTGTCAGGGGTCCGGGTGGTGGTTATCAACTGGAACGTGATCCTGGCCGCATTTTCGTGGCAGAAATTATCGATTCAGTTGATGAAAACGTAGATGCAACTAAATGTTCCGGGCGGGCAGATTGCCAGCACGGCGAAATGTGTCTTTCTCATCAGCTTTGGTCTGACCTGAGCAGCGAGATCCATCATTTTCTGGCAGGTATCGATCTGGCTAGTATTCTCGCGAAAAGAAAGGTTAAGCAGATTGCGACAAGGCAGGACGCTATTGAAGACGAGTTTGTACGTTTGCCCCTGGTTGCGGATTTGTAATTGGGCATATTAGAAATTGAGTTACGGGAACGAGATGAAATCACCTATTTATTTTGATTATGCAGCAACAACGCCGGTAGATCCGCGAGTTGCACAAAAAATGAGCGAATGCCTTCTTGCGGAAGGTAAGTTTGGTAATCCTGCGAGCCGGTCGCATAAGTTCGGGTGGGAAGCAGAAGAGGCGGTAGAGATTGCACGGCGGCATATGGCTGATCTTTTAAACTGTGATCCGCGCGAGATCGTATGGACATCGGGAGCAACCGAATCGGATAATCTTGCGATCAAGGGGGTTGCCCAGTTCTACAAGAGCAAAGGCAAGCACATTGTTACTTCCAAGATTGAACACAAGGCTGTGCTGGATAGCTGCCGTCATTTGGAACGGGAAGGCTTCGAGGTCACTTACCTGGAGCCCGATACCAATGGGATTATTTCTCCAGAGAGTGTTGCCGCAGCGATTCGTGAAGACACAACGATTGTCAGCATCATGCACGTAAACAATGAGATTGGTGTGGTTAACGACATTGCAGCGATTGGTGAAGTCACCCGCGCCGCAAAGGTTTTCTTTCATGTGGATGCTGCACAAAGTGCCGGCAAGGTGAATATTGACCTGGGTGAACTCAAGGTTGACCTCATGTCATTTTCTGCGCACAAGATTTATGGCCCCAAAGGGGTTGGCGCGCTGTTTGTTCGCAGGAAACCACGTGTGAGGCTTGAAGCCCAGATGCACGGTGGTGGTCACGAAAGAGGGATGCGTTCAGGTACCCTCGCGACCCATCAGCTGGTTGGTATGGGTGAAGCCTTCCGGATCGCAAAAGAAGAGATGCATGAGGAAGGTGAGCGAATACTGGCTTTGCGGGAGCGTCTGTGGGACGGCTTTAATGGAATGGAAGAAGTGTATGTCTCCGGACATATAGATCATCATATTCCTGGCATCAT
>JABJED010000108.1 GCA_018665025.1 Gammaproteobacteria bacterium | reverse complement strand
AGTGTCGGAAAGTCTATCGTTCGTCGCGCTATCGTATCGGGCCAGCCTCGAATTGACGGCCGTGATACTACAACGGTACGCCAGATCGATGTTGAAGTTGGTGTGCTGGCGAAGGCACATGGTTCTGCACTGTTTACACGGGGTGAGACTCAGGCGCTGGTTTCAACCACTCTGGGCTCTATGAGAGATGCTGCGATCATTGATGCGCTACAAGGCTCATATCGGGATAACTTCCTGTTGCACTACAACTTCCCACATTACAGTGTTGGTGAAACCGGTTTTTCTGGCGGACCCAAGCGACGTGAAATTGGTCATGGCCGATTAGCGCGACGGGCTATAGCTGCGATGCTGCCGAAGAGTGAAGACTGGCCGTATACGACTCGAGTTGTATCTGAAATCACAGAATCAAACGGGTCGTCTTCAATGGCTTCTGTCTGTGGCGCGAGTCTGGCCCTGATGGATGCTGGTGTACCTATTAAGGCGCCAGTCGCTGGTATTGCCATGGGCCTAGTGCTTGAAGGTGAAGAATTTGCCGTGCTGACCGATATCCTGGGTGATGAAGATCACCTTGGTGATATGGACTTTAAAGTGGCGGGCACTGAAACAGGTGTTACCGCGCTTCAGATGGACATCAAGATCCAGGGTATTACTGAGCAGATAATGGAAACTGCACTTGGCCAGGCTAAGGTTGCAAGGCTACATATTCTGGGTGAGATGAACAAAGTGCTCGGCCAGTCTCGTGAAGGTGTTTCTGAGAATGCACCTGCAATGGTGACGATCAAGGTTGAAGCAGACAAGGTCCGGGATGTTATCGGTAAAGGTGGTTCTACTATTCGTGGAATTACAGAACAAACCGGTGCTTCTGTTGATATAGAAGACGATGGCTCAATCACTATCTTTGGCGAAGACGCCGACTCTCGTGATGCTGCAGTTGCGATGATCGAGGCGATTACCAAGGAAGCCGAAGTTGGGCAGATCTACACGGGCAAGGTCGTTAAGATCGCAGACTTTGGTGCCTTTGTTAATATTCTTCCTGGCAAGGATGGTCTGGTTCATATTTCCCAGATTGCCAAGGAACGTGTTGAGAAAGTCACCGACTACCTGACCGAAGGGCAGGAAGTTAAGGTGCTGGTTCTTGATGTGGATCGTGGTCGAATCAAGCTTTCGATGAAAGAACTGGTTGAAGATGAGCCGGCTGAAGAAGTAGAAGAAGCAACGGACGAGCCAAACGGCAACGTTGCGGAAGGTAACAGTGATGAAAGCGCAAGCTAACCACTAACCTTTTGGTTTACAAAACGCCGTCTTCTGACGGCGTTTTTGTTTCTGTTAGCTGTATCCCTCGCTTTTAGAAAACGACCCTTTATGAGGTTACTGGGCTGTTCCTGATCAGGTCATTCACGACTGAAGGGTCGGCCAGCGTAGTGATATCTCCCAGGTTGTCCAGTTCGTTCTCTGCAATCTTACGGAGAATGCGCCGCATGATCTTGCCGGACCGGGTCTTCGGTAAGCCAGGGGCCCATTGGAGGATATCGGGTTTTGCGATTGCGCCAATCTCTGATCGCACCAGGTTGTTAAGTTCACTCAAAAGTTCATCAGTGCCTTCGGTTCCCTGCATCAAGGTGACGAACGCGTAGATTCCCTGGCCCTTAATGTCGTGGGGATAACCGACAACTGCGGCTTCAGCAACAAGGCTGTGTTCGACCAGTGCATTTTCGATCTCTGCGGTACCCAGGCGATGCCCGGAAACATTCAAGACATCGTCAACCCTGCCAGTGATCCAGAAATAACCATCTTCGTCTCGTCGGGCACCATCACCGGTGAAGTAATAACCTGGATAGGTCGAGTAGTAGGTGTCTATACACCTTTGGTGATCTCCAAAAATGGTCCTGATTTGGCCCGGCCATGAACCGCTAATCGCCAGGTTACCTGAAGCAGCGCCTTCCAGCTCTTTGCCATTTTCATCCAGCAGGACGGGTTTGACGCCAAAAAAAGGTGTGGTAGCTGAGCCCGGTTTTAAATCTGTTGCTCCCGGCAGGGGGGTGATCATGATGCCGCCAGTTTCCGTTTGCCACCATGTATCTACGATCGGGCACCGCGCGTCACCCACTACATGGTAATACCATTCCCAGGCTTCCGGATTGATGGGCTCACCAACACTGCCTAATAATCGAAGACTCTCGCGGGAGGTTGATTTTACGAAGTCGTCTCCCTGGCTCATGAGTGCACGCAGGGCAGTCGGCGCGGTGTAGAAAATATTGACCTTGTGCTTGTCGACGACCTGCCAGCACCTCGAAGAATCGGGGTAGGTGGGAACACCTTCGAACATCAAGGTGATCGCGCCGTTGGCGAGGGGGCCGTAGACAATGTAGGAATGTCCTGTCACCCAGCCAACGTCTGCAGTGCACCAGTAGACATCACCTTCGTGATAATCAAATACATACTTATGGGTCATTGCGGCCTGTAACAGGTACCCGCCGGTAGTGTGAAGGACACCTTTTGGTTTTCCCGTTGAGCCGGAAGTATACAGAATGAACAAAGGGTCTTCGCTTCCCATGGGAATGGCTTCGCACTCCGGTGAGACCTGGCTCGTTGCCTCCTCATACCAGACATCACGATCGTCGAACCAGTCGATTTTCCCACCTGTTCGTTTAACGACCAGTACAGTAGAAACATCGGGACAGTCTTCGAGAGCTTTGTCGGTGTTTTCTTTAAGGGGAATCGGTCTGCCGCCGCGTACTCCTTCATCAGCGGTGATCACCGTCCTGCAATCTGAATCCAGGATTCGGTCCTTTAACGCATGCGGAGAGAAACCGCCAAACACAACCGAGTGTACTGCGCCTATCCGTGCGCAGGCCAACATCGCGTAGGCGGCTTCCGGGATCATTGGCATATAGATGCAGACTCGGTCACCCTTGTTGACTCCGCGATCCAGCAGTACGTTGGAAAGTCTACAGACGTGATCGTGAAGTTCACGATAAGTGACACGGAGGTCATCATCGGGATCATCGCCTTCCCAGATGATGGCGGTGTGGTCAGCTTTCAGCTCAAGATGTCGATCGATGCAGTTGTAGCTTGCGTTTAGCTCTGCACCTAAGAACCATTTTGCCTCGCCTTGATTAAAGTCTGACTCGGTCAGCTTGTCCCAGGGTTTAAACCAGGTGATGAATTCATCTGCTTTCTGGGACCAGAACTCATCCGATCGATTAATCGAGGCGTCATACATCGCAAGGTATTGATCGTTGCGTATATGTGTGTGGTTCTCGAATTCTTTGGGGACCGGATAAACTTTTTGTTCCGCCATTACGGCTCCTTCAAACCAGATGTGATGGGATAGACAGGGTGCCACAATGTGGCTCGGCTTAAAACCAGGATCAGACAGGAGTTGTAACGGGTATTCTGGATCCCGGGGTTAGTTCAAGGACGTTTGATCACTGGGACGGGCTTTCGGACGAGGTTTTCGCTTACGTTTACGCTGCCGACCGTTGCTGGTCGATTGTTTCATGGCAAGCTTTCGTTCTTCTGTGGCTTCCTGGTATTCCGTCCACCACTCCCCGAGTTGTTCTGTTTTCTCGCCAGCCTGTTCTCGCAGTAGAAGAAAATCATAAGCAGCCCTGAAGCGCTTATGTTCCATCGTTCTGTCGGGTTTCTGGCCAAACCGGGAAGGTAGTCGCGACTGAAGGAACCAGATGTCTCTCATCGGACCGGAGAACCGTTTCGGGATAGAGGTGAAAAGCTGTTGTTTCGATATCACATTGTTAGCCGCTTCATGTGCAGCAGCGTATGTGATCTCACCCTCTTGTTCTAGCCGTTCTTTTTCTTCGATAAATGGATACCAGAGTACCGCCGCATATATAAAAGCTGGTGTGACGGGCATTTTTTTCGCGATTCTTTGGTCTGTGCTGGTTAGTGCCAGCCGTACGAGTTCTTCAGTCGCATTGTTCTCCATCGACCGCTTGGAATCCGGGAACAACCACCCATAGATATCATTCTCCAGCATGGCATCGAAAGCAGCAGTGCCATAACCAGACAGGAAAAGCTTGAGTACT
>JABJED010000018.1 GCA_018665025.1 Gammaproteobacteria bacterium | reverse complement strand
GCGTCATTGCCATCGTCCGCTGGTATCTCTAACCCGCCTTTCTGGACTGTGATGCTAACCGTGCCGTACGGTAATGCTGCTGCCACCCTGTCTGCATCTACCTTGTCTGGTTCCGGTACGCCGATCAGCAGATCAATGAACATGTCGTCGGCGGTCTTCCCCAGAGGTGCAAAAAAGTGAAGGCTGGAATGATGGATTGCATCGAACACGGCTCGCTCTGCAGCCAGGGTATAGTCCCTGCCATGCACATCTGTGCCCATGCCCATTTCGGTAACGTATCTCGTTTTCATCTGTAAACTCTACTATTCTGTGGATTGTTCTCACCCTAATGCAGCAACCTGCAAGGAGTAAAGGCAATGAAGATTGGTGCAGTATTTCCCCATCTGGAGATTGGTCATGACCCGGTAGTCATTCGTGACTGGGCACAGGCTGCAGAAGAAATTGGTTACTCCCATTTGCTGGTGTACGACCATGTAATAGGTGCAGTGCATGAAGGGCGGGAACCTAAACTCTGGGGACCTTATACAGAAGAATCATCTTTTCATGAGCTCTTTGTGTTGTTCGGTTTTTTTGCAGCCTGTACGCAGCGGGTAGGTCTCGCGAGCGGCGTATTGATCCTCCCTCAGCGTCAAACTGTGCTGGTTGCCAAGCAGGCGGCGGAGGTCGACATTCTCTCGGGCGGCCGGTTGAGACTTGGTGTCGGTACCGGTTGGAATTATGTTGAATACGATTCTCTTAATGAGAATTTCAACAATCGTGGTCGTCGGCAGGTCGAACAGGTCGAGTTGATGAGGAAGCTCTGGCAGGAACCCGTGCTCAGTTATGAAGGTGAACATCACAAGGTGGAGAGGGCTGGCCTGAAGCCATTACCCGGCAGGCAGATTCCAATCTGGTTCGGTGGATTTTCCGATGTGGTGTTCAAGCGGGCGGCGGAGATTGGTGACGGGTTTATCCTCGGTAGCGGCCAGAAAGAGAACCTTGAGGCTATGAATTTACTGCAGGGCCACCTGGAGGCTAACGGACGAAACATTGATGAATTTGGTGTTGAAGCCCTTCTTAACTACCAATCCGGGCCTGATAAATGGGCGGAGGAAGTCCAGGCCTGGCAGGATATTGGTGCCGAGTATGTTTCAATGCGGGGTATGGCCCTGCGAGGTCAGGGCGAAGGCCTGAAGTCCCCCCAGGAGCATATCGATATCCTGTCAACCTACTGGAAGGTCGTCGGCGAACTCTCGGACTAAAACGAGGGTAAAGGGGAAGGAGGAGATGACTCATATTAGTGTAATTCCCTCCATTCCCTTTGAAGAGTGACCCCGGACTTCAGTCACAATGTCCTCAGACTTCGACTTTAGATACCGGCGGCGGGGTGGGTTGTGCCAGTTTTGGTATTCGGCGAAACAGATTGCCTAGATCATCCAGGATCAGATATCCGGAGGGTACGACCAGCAAGGTCACCACCGTGGCAAACATGACCCCAAATGCGAGCGAAACTGCCATGGGGACAAGAAACTGGGCGCCGACACTCTTGTTGAACATCAATGGAGCAAGGCCTACAAACGTGGTGAGGGATGTCAGCACAATCGGGCGGCAACGTGAAACGGAAGCGTGCAGCACCGAGTCACGAATACTTTCGCCGATCGAACGACGATAGTTTACGCTATGGATCAGCACCAGGCTTGAGTTCACCACCACACCCGTTGCCGCAATAAAACCCAGGCCAGACATCATTGCCAGGCCGGAGACAAAACCAAATGTTTTCATGATCAGGTGCCCCCAGATTGCACCCATAAAGGCAAATGGGATTACGCTCATTATTATTAGCGGTTGTAGATAGGAGCGAAGTGGAATCGCAAGCAACGAGAAGATGACGAATAGCGCCATGGCGAAAAGTGGTACCAGGCTCGATAAGGTATCCGATTGCTCCGCCTGGACACCTTCCATGCTGTAAGATACGCGTGGATACGGCGCCAGGATTTCCTGAATGGATCCCGCCCTGAGATTGGCCAATACCTCATTGGCCGTAACCTGCGTCCGGTCGACATCAGCGATCACGTTAACAACCCGGCGGTTATCTGCGCGACGTATGGTGGAAAATCCTCTGCCCAGGTCTGCCTTTGCCACTGTCGCAAATGGAACTTCTGAGCCATCCGGTGTCCGGATTCTCATTGAGTCCAGGGACCCAAGAGAGCGCCTTTCCTTTTCCGTGTAGCGCACCATCACGCGCACATCGTCCCGTCCGCGTTGAATCCTTTGTGCTTCTTCACCGTAGAAAGCCTGCCGAACCTGCACAGCCAGACTGCCCAGCGTCAATCCGAGTGCTTCGCCGGAAGGGAGGATGGAAAGTTTCATCTCCTGTTTACCCGAGCGGAACGAATCTGTGATGTCGATCACGCCTGGGTACTCACCGAGCTTGTATCGTAGCTTCTCTGCGATAATCCTGAGCTCCTCAACATTGTCCCCTTCGAGTTGAATATCGATGGCATTACCGGCAGTAATAAATGAATAACCGAACTTCAGTTCGACCGCCTCTGCAATGGAACCAGTCGACCGTCGCCACATGTCTGCAATTTCACGTGTCGACAATGCTCTTGTTTCTGAGGGTGTCAGTTGGAGGATAACTTCCCCTATATGACCTTTGGAGGTAAGAATTGGACTACTACTCGTGGTTGGTGGACCGTTGCCGGCTGAAGGGTGATCGCCTACTGCGGACAGAATTTGTCTGACAGGTGGAGCTTCAGCGTATTCAACGTTCAACCGCGATTTTAAGTTCTCTGCGGATTGCCGGATTTTGAGCACGGCATCGGCAGTGTTGAACGCGCTGGTGCCAAGGGGCATCGTCAGGCTGGCGATCACCTGATCTGAGGAGAGCGGTGGAAAGAACGAAAAAGGCAGGCGACCACTCGCAACGATGCCAAAGGCAGATAAAAGTGCCGCAAATGCGAGGGCGACGGTAATGTACCGGGCCCTTAGAGCTACTTCTGCCGCAGCTCTAAACTGATTATCGATAAAACTTTCCAGCCCATCAGCGAAGAACTGCTGGAATCGCATAATCCTTGTAGCAATCGGTTCAAAATACCCGGCCGCATGTATGGCAAACAAAACCGAAGCAACACCAACTGCAAGAGCGATATAGAATCGCAGATCCCAGGTAAATGCGAGCAGCAATACTGCTACAAACGGTACCAGTATCAGGCCGACTTCACCCGCATTGGTACTGACCTTGCTGTGACCAAGGTGTGCTGGCAGCACCAGTTGTGATTCGATTAAGGAAAACATCAGACAACACATGACGGTTGTGGCGATCACACCCATGATTTGGCCCATAGTGCCAACGCCAAACAACAATGGCATAAATACGGCTACGGTCGTTAATACGCCGAACGTAACGGGAATGGTGACACGCTGGGCACCTTCAATGGCACCGGTGAGTTGGCTGACCCCTTCCTGATGCCGCGAATGAATGCTTTCTCCGACGACGATGGCGTCATCTACCAAGACGCCTAGCACCAGGATTAAACCAAACAATGTAATAACGTTGATGGATAGGCCAATGGCGTTGATCAGGAAGAGTGCACCCAGGAAAGCAACCGGCACACCAAGACTGACCCAGAACGCCAGTCGCGGACGAAGGAAAAGCGACAGGGCAATTAGCACCATGAGAAACCCCTGGCGCCCGCTTTTTAGCAATATATCCAGACGATCCGTCAGTATTAGAGAACCGTCATTCCAGATAGTGAGGTCCACGCCCTCGGGCAGTCGATGCCGTACGTCTTTGATGTACTGCTTGGCGGCGGCGCTGATTGTCTCGAGATCCTGTTCGCCGATTCTCGCTACTCGAATCATCGCTGCCGGCTTGCCATTGAAACGCAGAGATTGATCGGTATCTGCGAATCCATCGATAACAGTTGCAACATCCATTAGCAGAACTCTCGTACCGTCTGCGCGCCTGGTGACTACAAGGTCCTCGAACTCATGCCCCCAATAAGCCTGACCTTTGGTACGCAAAAGGATTTCACCGGCATTGGTTTTGATAGACCCGCCGGGCAGGTCGAGTGAGCCCGAGCGAACCGCGGCTGCTACCTGGTCGAACGTAAGGTTGTATTTTCGAAGGGAAGCCTCTGATACTTCGATTGAAATTTCGTACGGTCGGGTGTTGGCGACTGTGACCTGAGTAACATCTGGCAGTTGTGCTAGGTCATCGCGCACCTGCTGGCCGAGTTGTTTCAATGTTCGCTCATCTTCAGGGCCGGTGATGGCGATATCGAGGACGTTCCTCACTCGCTCGACTAGATTGATGATCGGCTTCTCGGTTTCCTCCGGGAAGGTGTCGATAGCATCTACACGATTTTTTACATCGTCGAGAGCCTTGGACTCATCAGCGCTCTCGTACAATTCAACAGATACAGAACACAGGCCTTCATTAGCGTTGGATCGAATTTGTTTAACACCTTCAATACCTTCCAGAGCTTCTTCAATTCGGATACATACGCCATCTTCGACTTCTTCAGGTGCGGCACCAAGATACGGAACGCTGATGCTGATGACGGGAATACTAATATCCGGAAATGATTTTCTCGGCATGTTCGGCAGCGTCACTAGTCCAGCGAGAATGATCAATCCCATGAGAAGGTTTGCCGCAATGTGGTTGTTCGCGAACCAAGCAATAATGGGTTTCATGAGGACAGCACGCCTGTTTCTGTCACGGGTTCTACCAACATCCCCTCAACTGCGTTGCTAATCGTCGACAGGCATATAGTCTCGCCAGATTTGAAACCGCTCGTGATGTAAACGTCTTCTTCCACTGTACGCAGGATATTCACGTCTCTAAACTGCAGCCTGTACTCGCTGCTTAGAACATAAACCTGTTCATTGGCCTGCAGTGCTGATCTGGGCACTATGTAAACGTTGTCCACGGTGTTGCCTACAATTTCAGCTTCAACAAACAAACCAATGGCCAGTGGCGGTCGGTTCCCTGAACGTTTATAGGGTGCCTCAACCTGCGCGACTACGTTGATCATGCGGGTTTTGGGATCGAGTTCTCCCTCTGTCCGGACAATTTTGCCTTCCCAGGTGTGGTTTGCTCCAGCAAATCGGGCTCGTAGTATTACCGTGGGTTGATTTGGAGACTCCTGTCCCGCAAGGGGCAGATCCAGATGGGCGAGCTCTTCATCATGCAGTGGTAATCTCACTTCGGCGAAATCAGTGGCATACAGGCTCGCTATTGGTGCGCCTCGATTCACAAACTGACCAATGTCCACGCGTTTAGATCGGACCCTGCCGTCGTAAGGTGCCTTGATCTTCGTTCTGGAAATGTCACGTTCTGCGCGGGATAGTCTGGCCGCCGCTTCACGAATTGACGCCTGTCCGAATCTCAACCGGTTGAGCGCATCATCCTGTTGTGACTGGCTGGCCGATTGTTGCTTTGCAAGGTCCAATAGTCGTTCGTAGGCTTTCTTCGCGTTGGTAAGTTCGCTCTTGGCTGCGGCGAGGGATGCCCTCGCCTGTTCCAGTGCGACTTCATAGTCCAGGGGGTCGATCTCCAGGAGTATTTCTCCTTTTCGAATAAATCCACCACTCACCATCGATGGTGAGATTTTGATGACTCGCCCGGAGACTTCAGGAATAAGCTCGCTTTCGGTCCTGGGCTGAACAGAGCCATACGTCAGAACGGAAAGTTGCACCGTTTCACTCGTTGCGATCCAGGTGCGTACCAGGGGTGCGGTACTGGCGGGAGGTTTCTGGTCCATTGTTGGACCGGTCTTGATAATGATCCCCATCGTGATGAAACCCGCAACAACGATAGCGATGGGGAATAGAAAACGCCTAATCATGTCTTTGCCTTTTGTTCGGTTGTGTTAATCCAGCTTCTGCGTAGTCGAGCATCCGGTCGATGCCGGAAATGAACGTTGAGTAGGTAGATTCAGTTCCAAGTGGAGCATTGAACTGAAGTAGGTGGATCATGGATCCGACCATGAAATGGAACCTCCAGCTCAGTTCCTCGGTTGGTACATCAGGGAGTACCTCTGAGAGGGCCAACTGGTAGCGTGCAGCAATTTTGCCAAATTCCTGTTCCAGGATCGGTTTTGTCAACGATGCTGGTTCGGCATAAATTCGACCGATCAGGGCAGGTACCCGATGGTTTTTGTATACTGCCTCTACTAATGGGGTGAAAAAAGATTCCAACACTGATCTCGCGGTTAGTGGGCGCTCACTCTCCGTTATCTTGTTTAATAGCAACAGCCTTTCTTCATTTATCGGCTGAACACAACGGCGGAAAACCGACGCGAACAGCCCCTTTTTGGACCCAAAATAGTAGTGAGTGGCCGCAAGATTAACCCCGGCCGCAGAGGCGATTGCTCGTAGCGAGGTAGCTGCATAACCATACTCCACAAACAAACATTCGGCCGCATCCAAAATCTTTGTTTGGGTATTGGTTGGCGCTATGTCCTCGGCATTGTCTGTCATCATATAAAACAAACGATCGTTTAAATCGAACAATGTATACAGTGCTAACATCTAACGCAAGGCTTTTACCAGGACACAATGGTTATGGATAAAGGCCGGTATAGGGGTCCAGTTGGGTAGCACTTTCCTGATATGGTATTGGTTATACGTTGAAGCTGAAGAAAAAGATGGCCAAGAAGCAGCTGGTTCTTGTGTTGACCGAACCGACCGAGGGAGAGGCAGAAGAATTTAACCGATACTATGAAGACCTGCATCTTGACGAGGTCCTGCAAACAACCGGATGGAAGACGGCGCAGCGCTACCAATTGGTCGAGCAGGCAGGTCAGGAGTGTCCACTCCCTTACCTGGCTGTTTATGAGGCGGAATCTGTTGAGGGGAAATCTGCAATCGCCAGGATGAATGAAACCCGGTCGCAGCGACAACAAAGTGGAGCGCTAAACCGGCGGACTGCTGGCGCCTGGATATTCGAGGCCATTGGTCCGGAACATAAAAAAGAGCGTTAAATGTCAAATATGAAGGTGACGCGAACTGGTATGGGCCGAGTAATTATTTCAATCTGGTGTACAAGGAAGCAACCATGCAGGGGTTTTATATCTTCAGCTATGCGCATCGATTCAAGGAAGCCCATCGACGACTGGGTGCGCTGATCGCCAACGGTAATCTTGTATACAATGAGGATGTTCTCGAGGGCGTTGAACAGCTGCCCGCGGGGCTTATTAGGGTGTTATCGGGCGAAAATTTCGGCACCCAGTTAGTCAGGCTATCCTGATCATATTCCCGGTGCCTTGTCCCAGGACAATCTCCTGAGGCAATGCCCTAAGACAATAGCCTAAGCCAGGAGGGCTGGCGCCAGCGCATCATGTGATCCTGCCGCAAACTCCGTTAGCTGGACTCGGCTGATCCCAAGGTCGTTTAGTGATTCCAGGGCGAAAGCCACATCGGCGGGGTGGCCCATAAAGTTTCCCAGGAAACCGTTACCCATCATTGCCTTCATGCTATTAACGGCTTTGTTGTCACCGGCGGCTGTCAGAATAAAAATACCGATAGGGATATCGTTATTGATTTTTCGTACACGTTCGATGTTTCGCTTCACCTCGTCTTCCGTGACGGTTGCCATGATCCCAAGGTCTATAGCACCTCCCCTGGTAGAGCGAGCGCTAGCCTTCACTTCGATTCGATCGACCAGCGGGGTTATTTCCCGTATGCCCCTTGGGCCACCTGCAGAACCGACCAGCGCTGGCGGGTTCGCTAGCCTGGGACCAACAAAGTTGTCTCCTGAAATATCGATCTGGTAGTAATTACCGGAAAACTGACATTGGTTGGTCTTGATAATCTGGCCCGCGATGGTCATTGCTTCTATATACATTCCTATACGTTCTGGCGGCTCGGGGTAGGGCATACCAATGGCTTTCATTTCTGCTTCTGCCCATCCAGCGCCGAGCCCGGCTTCGAATCTCCCCTGGGCTGCCTGTTGCACAGACAACGCTCCCTGGGCGAACTCAACCGGAGATCTGAACAGGTTGTTACAAAATGAACTGGTGATTTTTATCTTGCTCGTGCTGCAGGCCATCTGTGTTGCCGCGACGAACACGTGGGGATAAGGGTGATCCGTTACCCAAAAGTGGTCAGATGCGCAGACGCCGTGCCAGCCTGCATCTTCCATCTCTCTTGCCCAGGCACCAGGTTCGTTGAAACGGCTACCTGGCATGTTGACGAAATATTCCAAGTGAAACTCCTGATTTGCCCCATTGGGGTAGTTAAAGGATGATGTTACAACTTTTTGTCACGAAACAGTTTCTATGTTGGTTCCAACGATTGATCTTAAAGCAGCCGAAAAAGATGTCACCGCCCTCAAACCTTTGGATGCAGCCTGCCGTGATCACGGGTTTTTCCTGATACGTAATCACGGCATGGATGCGGCAATTGAACAGATGTGGCGAGCTGCATCGGGCTTCTTCGACCAGTCCTCAGAGGCTAAACGCCAGGTATTGCGCACAGAAAGTGTTCCGCTTGGGTATTTCGATCGGGAGCTGACCAAACGTAAGCGTGACCTGAAGGAAGTGTTTGATTACATGCAGCCACGTGCTGATGGGTCAGACCTTAATCAATGGCCCGCAGGCCAACCAGAGTTTTATAAGGCGATGAATCGGTTTTTTACCGAGGCAAGTACTGTCGCAGAGCGAACCCTTAGTCTTGTCTATCGTGCGCTTGCCGGCGATGGCATCAGTCGTCTGTCGATGCCGGAAGGTGATCCCAGAACCAGTACCGTTCGGCTTAACTATTACCCGGTTGATGATCCTCTGTCCGATGATGAACAATCAGCTGTGGCGGGTCTTGGAGATATGGCCCTGCATCATCACACAGACCCTGGGGTATTAACGTTACTGCTGCAGGACATGACCGGTGGGCTTCAGACACTTTCTAAAGAAGATGGTTGGATCGATGTGACGCCAGAGGAAAGTACGATCGTGGTCAATCTCGGGGATTCGCTGCAGGTCTGGAGTAATGACAACTATCGAGCAGCGGTTCATCGGGTGGTGCCGATGGCAACGCTGAAAAATGGCAGCGGTGGGCGGTTCAGTACGCCCTACTTTTACAACCCCAAAGGTGATGCGGTACTCGAACCGCTAAGTGAATTGTCGGGAGATGTGCCCCTGTATCGCAGTTTTACCTGGCGCGAGTACATTAAGGGCAGAGTAGACGATAACTACGCTGACCTGGGTGAAGACGATATCCAGATCGCCCAATACAGAGCCTGAAGTTCCTGACACCTCTTACTGGTGCGAAAGATAAACCTCTAACAGTTCGGTGGTAACTGCCGGCTCGAACATCTCCAGTAGTTCAGGTGAGGATTTGTCGTATCCCAGAGCTTCCTTGCAGATGAGATGCAGGTCATCTCTGCTACACAGTGCTTGAGCAAGAATGTCCTTGCCTGGAAATATCATCGCGCCTCTGAGTCGCTTCACAATTGCCGATGTTTTATCCTTTGAAACGTCGCCAACTTCCTCAATATCCCAGTCTGGGGAATTGAGCCTGGATCTCTCCTGAAGCTCAGGCGCGGCGCGATAGCCCCTGCCAAGAACCTCCAGATTACAACTGGCGGCTGCCATTACCGGTAAGCCAACAAGGTTCATAACTGCAAAAGGTCCAAGGCCGATGCCCAGCCTGTTTTTGACAACGGAGTCCACTTCACCTGGAGATGCAATGTTCAAACACCGGCTGGCCTCGTTAATGTACGGTAACGACTGGCGGTTTAGGATAAAGCAGGGTGTGTCTTTACATTTCACCGCTAGCTTTTCCGCGGATTTCATCCACTTAAGGATAGCGTCTGTATAGTGTGTCTCCGTATGATCGCTGGGAATAACCTCGACGACCGGATTCATATCAGCTGGATTGTTATAGTGCACCCCTATAAATCTGTTGGGGTTGGTAACAGCCTTCTCCAGATCCCCTATGAGTAGCGAGCTGGTGTTCGATGCAATCAGGCAGTCAGGTGAGACTGCTGAAGAGATTTGACTGAGCACCTGGCGTTTTACATCCGGATCTTCGAACACTGCCTCAATGACATAATCGACCGCGTTGATGGCAGTCATGTCCGACGTGTATTGCAGGTCCGAATTTTCGTTGACTCGCGCCGCTCGTGCCAGTTGTTCCTCGTTGTTATCAACCAGGGTCACCTGGATACCATGGCTTGCCATGTGTCTGGCAATGCCTGAACCCATTAGTCCTGCGCCGACTACCGCTGCCTTGTTGATCATCATGCTTACCATCCCGGCTTTATTGAGAGACCACAATCGACTGTCAGCACGGTTCCTGATATGGACGCGGACATTGGGCTGGCAAGGAATACACAGGTGTTTGCTATATCCTTTGGGTCTACCAATCTGCCGAGTGGCGCAGCCGCTTTCCAGGCAGCAACACCTTCAGGCCAGCCTTCTTCAATGCCGGCGCGATTAATCAAACCTGGTGCGATGGCGTTGACACGAATTCCACGGGGCCCGAACTCCAGCGCTGAAGCTTTAGTGAGCATTTCTAATGCCGCTTTTGAGGTGGCGTAATGACTATGCCCTGGCGCCGGGCGACATCCCTCGATGGACGAAATGTTGATGATGGACCCTCCGCCTTTCTTGCCCAGTGCTTCTTGAGCCGAGAACAATTGGGTCAGTCGCATCGGTGCGTCCACGTTAGTCGTCATAGTGCTGGACCAGAGGCCCGCTGAAATATTCGGTAGATCAGAAACGTCCTGGGATTGCGTGGCCGCACAGTTAACGAGTATGTCGATTGGGCCAAGGGCTTCTGCGGCCTTATTGAACAGCAGGGTTACATCTTCCAGGTCGTCCAGATTTGCTTGAATAACAACCGACG
>JABJED010000544.1 GCA_018665025.1 Gammaproteobacteria bacterium | reverse complement strand
GAGGGGCGACGGCGGCGCGAGCCTGCCAGAAATATGGACAATTTCGAATGTTAAGGTTGATGGCGTTGCAATCGGCGGGCTGGGGAATTCCGAAGCAGACTGGCATACCGATATGTCCTATCTGGAAAACCCCCCTATCGCCAGCGTCCTGTACGCGCGGGAAATTCCTGAAGTAGGTGCCAATACGTCGTTCGCAGATATGTATACGGCCCTCGACAGTATGCCCGCGGACTTACGCCAGCGACTAAGTGACATCTTGGTGCAACACGATTCGGCCTACACCAGCGTCGGCACCCTGAGAGACGGCGCAACGAAAGTTGGCGATGCCAGCGAGGCTGTAGGCGCTATCCATCCAGCGGTTCGGACTCACCCGGAAACAAACCGCCAGGCGCTCTATATGGGCAGAAGACTCAATGCGTCTATCCAAAATATGTCAATGGAGCAAAGTGAAGGCTTACTCGATGAAATCTGGTCGTTCTGCACACAGCCTCAGTTCGTCTACGAACATGTCTGGCAGGTCGGCGATCTCGTCATTTGGGACAACCGTTGTACGATTCACCGGCGCGATGCCTTCGATTCAGAACAACGACGAATCATGTGGCGAACCCAGGTCAACGCGCGCTAAATCCAGCAACCTATTTCCTCAATGAGTCCAGAGGCAGACTTGCTTTCAGGCCAGCGAGCATCTGCCACAGACATTCTGCTACAGTGGCGTTTCTAAGGTAACAGCCAAGATAAGGAAGTGAATCCATGACTCAGATGACAACAGAAGAAGCCTTCGTCAAAGTTCTGCAGATGCACGGCATCGAACACGGATTCGGTATTATCGGCTCAGCTTTTATGCCTATCTCCGATTTATTTCCTCAGGCCGGCATCAAATTTTGGGATGTCGCCCACGAAGGTAATGGCGGCATGATTTGCGATGGCTATACTCGGGCCACCGGTAAAATCGCAATGGCTATCGCTCAGAATGGCCCTGGTATCACCAATTTTATCACGCCGATCAAGACAGCCTATTGGAACCACACTCCAATGTTGCTAGTGACCCCCCAGGCTGCAAACAAGACCATTGGCCAGGGCGGTTTCCAGGAAGTAGAGCAAATGGCTTTGTTTAAAGACATGGTTTGCTATCAGGAAGAAGTTCGCGATCCATCGCGGATGGCCGAAGTGCTTAATCGAGTTATCGCCAAGGCTATACGTGGCTCAGCACCGGCTCAGATCAATGTCCCGCGAGACTATTGGACCCAGGTTATCGATATCGAAATGCCTCAGATCGTCGAATTCGAAAGACCAGCCGGGGGTGCCCGAGCAACCAGTGAAGCCGCAAAATTACTTTCCGAAGCTTCCTTCCCGGTGATTTTATCCGGCGCCGGTGTTGTCATCGGTGACGCCATTGCCGCTTGCCAAACCCTGGCTGAACGCCTGGACGCTCCGGTCTGCAACGGCTACCAACACAACGACAGTTTCCCCGGCAGTCACCCCCTGGCCTGTGGACCGCTCGGCTACAACGGATCAAAAGCGGCAATGGAATTGATCGCCAAAGCCGATGTTGTTCTGGCGTTAGGCACTCGATTGAACCCCTTCTCAACATTGCCAGGCTACGACATTGATTACTGGCCGAAAGACGCAAAAATTATTCAGGTCGATATCAACGCCGACCG
The DNA here is from genome assembly GCA_018665025.1 of Gammaproteobacteria bacterium. Classification (GTDB taxonomy): domain Bacteria; phylum Pseudomonadota; class Gammaproteobacteria; order Pseudomonadales; family Azotimanducaceae; genus UBA9659. The sequence continues at coordinate 1,727 of JABJED010000544.1, read as the reverse complement.
AATAGGCTTGACCAAAAAAGTGACGGTCGGCATCTGCGGCGATGCCCATCTGGTCGCGAACCAGATTCTGGATCAACTGGCGCCGACCGCCGGCGACACTAACCGCTCGGCTCGCAAGCAAGCTATCCATGAAGCTACTTCTAACTGGCGACAGACGCTGGCGGGTATGGATCACGAAGACGATGATCCCGGCACATCCTGGAATGCAGACTCTCGTGATCGAGAGCCGGAATTGATGTCTCCACGACAGGCCTGGCGAGCGATTCAATCCGGACTGCCAGCAGACGCCATTATCTCTAGCGATATCGGTAACAATTGTGCAATCGGCAACGCCTATCCAACCTTCGAGCAAGGTCGTAAGTATCTGGCTCCGGGTTTGTTTGGCCCATGCGGCTATGGCCTGCCGTCAATACTCGGCGCCAAGATCGGCTGCCCCGATGTGCCAGTCGTTGGCTTTTCAGGCGACGGTGCCTTCGGTATTTGTATGAACGAAATGACGGCCTGTGGCAGAGACGACTGGCCAGCCATTACCATGGTGATTTTTCGCAACTATCAATGGGGCGCAGAAAAACGAAATACCATTCTTTGGTATGACGATAACTTTGTCGGTACAGAGCTAAGCCGAGACGTCAGCTACGCGGGTATTGCAAAAGCCTGCGGTCTGGAGGGTATCCAGGTTCACACCACGGAACAATTGACCACCGCTATCGATCAGTCCTGTAAGGCCCAAGCAGAGGGTGTCACAACATTTATCGAGATTATCCTAAACCAGGAACTCGGCGAACCGTTCCGCAGGGATGCCATGAAAGCGCCTGTTTCAGTAGCCGGCATCAACCCCGAGGACTTCCGGCCGCAGCGTTAAGGTTTATCTTCTAATCATCGCCAAGGTTACGACGGCAGTTTCGAACACTTCGTCTGTCGTTGCTCCTCTGGACAGATCGGCGAGCGGATGTGTGAAGCCCTGTAATATTGGTCCAATCGCATCAGCTCCGCCCAGATGCTGGACCAGCTTATAGGCAATATTGCCTGCATCCAGGTCAGGAAAAATCAGCACGTTTGCTCGCCCGGCAACATCGCTGCCGGAATCCAGCTTGAGAGCAGCCACTTCTGGGACGATCGCCGCGTCTGCCTGAATAGCACCATCTACCAGCAATCCAGGCGACTTTTCATGGACCCGTTCAACCGCCTTGATCACCTTATCCGCGTGCGGATGACTGGCACTGCCCTTTGTTGAGAACGACAACATTGCAATGCGCGGCTTTTCGGTTAACAGTTGTTCGGCGCTTGCCGCGGCAGCTATCGCAATATCGGCCAGCTGTTCCGAGCTAGGGTCAACATTGACCGCGCAATCGGCAAACACCATTGGCAATCCATTTCGCGGTTTCATGATAAAAAAGCTCGATGGTGTCTCGATATCATCACTTAACCCAATGCTGAGCCGAGCGGCTTCAATCACCCGGCGGGTTGGGTTTGCGATCCCGGCGACCATCGTTTCAGCATCACCAGCGCGAACCATCATGCCGGCAAAATACAGCGGCTTCTTCACTGCTCGTTGAGCGACTGCTGCGCTGACTGAACGAGGACCAGCCGCATACTGCTGCGCATAACGCTCAAGCATCGGACTCGAACCTGGGTCAATAACGGTACAACCCTTGAGTTCACTTAACTCATCAGCGCCCGCCAGCAAAATAACGTCAGCAATCCCAAGCTCTACAATTCGGGTGGCT
>JABJED010000543.1 GCA_018665025.1 Gammaproteobacteria bacterium | reverse complement strand
TCGGACAGCTATCTGTTACTTTCACTGCTGGTTTTTTTCATCCTTGTGGTGGTGGCTTTATATCGAAAGCCGGTTCCGGAGTTACCCGAACCAGTATAGCCCGTGCCTACCCGCTACCTGACGATATCGCTAAAAAGTGATGGGCCTTCACGGTGCGTGGCCACGATTGGCGAACGACATAGCGTTTGGTTAGCCAGGGCAGCATCGCGCACTCTATTTTTTGGTAAATCCGCCCTGGGCTCCTGCCGCTCGGCTATTTTCCTGGCGACGATAAACCTTTTTGGCTTACGACCACAGACTGAGCCTTCTTGGATATTAGCGATCGCTCATCGGACTGCCCGGTAAAGAACCGAGACAACTTTGAGAAGAGCCCCCTTAGAATAATGCTAAAGAGCAACGGTAGTTTCTGCGCCGCGGCGGATGTGCTGGTGTTTGGGTATACCGCCCATGTCTCATGGCAACTCCTTGTCGTTGTAGTGTGACGATTCAAAAGACCGCATGTTTCAATAACCTGATCCGAAGTGAGCTTTTACCCGTCGATCAAACAGGTAGGCTGAGCTTGCTCGAATCGTGTATTGTAAGACGTCCATAAAAACCATTACTTCCACGCAGGAGCTTTACCATGTCACACGATCTCATCATACGCGGCGGTTTGATCGTCGACGGTACCGGCTCAGAACCCTATCTGGGTGATGTTGCAATCGACAATGACACCATCACAGCCCTTGGACATGTCGAAGGCATTGGCGCTAGAGAAATCGATGCCAAAGGACATGCGGTAACGCCAGGATTTGTAGACCTTCACACGCACCTGGATGCGCAAGCCGGTTGGGATCCAGATCTCACACCCATCGTCTGGCATGGCGTGACCACCGCATTGATCGGTAACTGCGGGGTAACGTTTGCACCCTGTAAACCGCGAGATCGAGAGTACCTGGCAGGTATGATGGAATCGGTCGAAGATATTCCGAGCTCAGTCATCCTCAACGGCTTGCCGTGGGACTGGGAAAGCTACGGTGAATACCTCGATTCTCTCGAAACGTTAAATCCTGCTATCAACTTGGTTGGCATGGTCGGTCATTGCGCAATCAGAACCTGGGTGATGGGTGAACGGGGGGTAGACGATATACCTACAAGCGATGAGATCGCGCAGATGGCGGCACTAGCCGGGAAATCCGTAGCAGAAGGCGCGGTAGGTTTTTCCAGCAGTCGACTGGTCGCACACAAAATGCCAGACGGCCGCAGTATTCCAGGGACATTTGCTAAAACCGAAGAGATGGTCGCCATTGCCAAAGCCGTTGGAGACAATAACGGGCTCATCCAAAATGTATTGGAGTACTCTCGACTCGATACTGAAATGGCCCAATTACGCGAGCAGGCCTTAGCCGCACAAACACGCGTTATCTTTACAGCACCTCATATCCCAGGTGAATCTGGAAAAGCCAACGCCTACGTGGACATTATCGAAACAATGTTAGCCGAAGGTATCGACATCACAGGGCTCGCCCTGCCTAGATCCTTCGGCTTTCTGTCTGGCCTTAAAACCAACATTATGTTTATGTCGCCAGCGTGGAAAGAACTGATCAGCCTCGACGTCGACTCCCGCCTTGCGGCTATTCAGGACGCCGACACCAGAGCGAAACTGATTCAGGAAGCCAGCGAAATGGGTAGTAGTGGCGATGGCACTCCTTCACTTGACGCCTGGGTGAGCAACTTCTATTGGCTTGGCGAGGGCGAGACACCTGAGTACACCAAAGGCGCAGATGAGAGCTTACCCGCTATTGCTAAGGCAAACGGTGAACATCCTGCCGAAACCTGGCTACGCATCATGCTGGAAAGCAATGGCGAAGCGCTATTTCATGTTCGGTTCGGCAACCATGATTACGACGCCATGGAAGAATTTCTCAAGAGTGATTGGGTATTACCAAGCCTTGGTGACACGGGTGCTCACCTGACTCAAATTATCGACGCTGGATGGGCGACCTTTATGCTCTCACACTGGCATAGGGAAAAAGGCACCTTTACTCTCGCAGAAACTATTCGAATGCTAACGAGTGCTCAAGCTCGTATCTTAGGATTTGCAGATCGAGGCACTCTGGCCGTTGGCATGCGAGCAGATGTAAACATCATTGACGTAGACAAGGTTACTGAAGGTCAACCAACGTTGATTCGCGACTTCCCCGACGATACACCTCGCTTGACTCAACAAGCGAAGGGTTATCTGGCCACCATTTGTAATGGCAAGATCATAGTTGAAAACGGAGTGTTAACAGGCGATAGAGCCGGACGAGTATTGCGAAATCAACAAAGCGCAACCGCCTGAGTGGCGCTTAGGATACAGCGCAGGGGTCAGAGATAGTGAGGCTTCGTGTCATCAAAATGTAATGATAATGCCAACAAGCGTTGCGGTTGTGCAGGTGGCGATGGTGCCAGCGAGAATGGATTTTAATCCCATGCCCATAATTTCAGCTTTTCGCTCGGGAACCATGGTGACCAGCCCGGTGATCATGATGCCCAGGCTAACAAAATTTGCGAATCCACACAGAGCGTAAGTCATGATAATACGGGTACGTTCGGTCAGTTCTTCTACAGGTAGCTGTCCGAACCGGACATAGGCAACGAACTCGGTGAGTACAACCTTTGTACCCATTAGCTGCCCGGTGATAAACGCTTCGTTCCAGGGAATGCCCATCATCATTGTCAGCGGTGCCATCAACACGCCGAGAATCCTCTCCAGCGTAATGGCTTCGCCATAGATGTCAGGAAACACCCCAAGCGTGGCATTTACCAGGTATACCAATGCAACGATGACGATGATCATCGCGATGATATTGAGAAGTAACTGTAACCCGTTCGTGGTGCCAGTAGAGATCGCATCCATTAGGTTCTCGGCACCTTGATCAATTGCCCCATCGCCGGATGTGACATGGGAGCGGTCTGGAACCAGTAGATGAGCAATGTAAACAACCCCTGGCAGGGTAATGAGTGAGCAGCTGATCAAGTGGCCGATTGCATTGGGCACAACGCTGCTGATGACTGCTGCTTCAAGTGCCAGCATAGTGCCTGCTATGGTCGCCATGCCAGCGGTCATCACGGCAAACATTTCGCCATGGTTCAGTTTTGATAGATAAGGTTTGATCAGGAGCGGGGACTCGATCATGCCGAGAAAGGCGTTAGCGGAAATGCCAAGACCGAGCGCACCGCCAATCTCAAGTGTTTTTTCGAGTATCAGCGAGAAACCTCGCATGATCAGCGGTAGCACCTTCCAGTACATCAGGATTGCTGAAATAACGCTGATAACGATCACCAGAGGCATCGCTTGAAATGCGAGGATGAAACCACCGCCTGGAATTGTCTCATCAAAAGGCAGTTGTCCGCCGCCTAAATAACCGAAGATAAAGGTCGTTCCTTCGCGAGTAGCGGCCTGTAGTACTGCGATACCTTCATTCAACACGACAAACAGGTTTTGGGAAGCTGGTAACTTAAGCAGTATTACCGCAAGCAATAGCTGCAAAAGCAGGCTTTTGATGACAATCGGGAAATGAACTTCCCGCCGATTTTCACTAAATAAGTAACATAGGCCTATCAATGTCAGCAGGCCGACAATGCTTTGTGCTAGCAGCATAGAAAGTATTCACGCGTTTTCCCCAACGCGTAAAGTTACCACGTGTGTCTCCTCAATTCCTCACCTAAAGCGCAACCAAAGGCTCAAGTTTTGGGTTGCCAGAGCCTTTGGTGGGTGCGGTCGCGCTTGGCGGCGGTATTCACAGGCTGGCGCGACAGATTGGTCGTAAACACGCTGTGGGAATGGTGCTCACTGTCCACCGTGTCATTGCAGAAGAAAGCTTTAGGATGAGGTTTATTAATCAGGTGATAGCAATGGATGCCCATGATACAGCAGTCATTAGTGGTGAATATCTGCCCTTATTCTGTTTTGCGTATCCTGCTTGTATCAAGATTGATGACAGACATATGATGTCGGACTGTATTGTGAATACTTTTTGATTATTTTCTTTATCTAATTCTTTATTTAACTTTTTATCTAACTTTTTTTCTAATTTAGGGGTGAAGCTGCGATGAGTTTTGAAACTATTCTTGTGGATGTCGAAGACGGCATCATGACGATCACGATGAACCGACCAGAGCGTTTGAATGCATGGACCCACCAGATGGGTAGTGAAATGGAAGCCGCGCTGAAGCAGGGGAATAGTGACACCGCTATCGAAGCCTTTGTTGTTACGGGTACTGGCCGAGGGTTCTGTGCTGGTGCAGACGTAAAAGACCTTTTTCACGCACAGGCAGAATCAGGGGAGGTGAGACAGGGCTCCAGGGAACCGGGGAACTGGGTTGCCACCGTCAGGAACTCGAAACCGGTGGTAGCCGCGGTAAACGGCGCCGCGATTGGTGTTGGCCTGACCCAAATACTGCCGATGGATTACATTATCGCCGCATCTGGCGCGAAACTGAGCTGTCGATTTATCAAAATGGGCCTTGTACCGGAGCTTGCGAGTTCTCATTTTCTGGTTTCAAGGTGTGGCATGGGCGCAGCCAGTGAGCTCATGCTCTCCGGTAAAACCGTCATTGCAGAAGAGGCGAAAGAGCTTCGCTTGGTAGACAAAGTTGTTGCGCCGGAGGATCTGTTGTCAGAAGCATCAGCCGTCGCGAAGTCCATGGGAGAGAATCCCCAGTCAGCCCTTGCGATGGTCAAGGGGCTGATCTTCGAAAACATGGCGGAAACAGACATCAGCCTGGTTCAAAAAAGAGAACTGGCTGCGCTGATGAAGTGCTACGAGTCTGCGGAACATAAAGAAGCGATCGCAGCGTTCCTGGAAAAGCGTGATCCTGATTTCAAAGGTGTTCCAGGACGCTAGTCCGCTTTAAAGGAAGGGGATATATATTTCGAGAGGTCAGTGAACGCGAAGCCGTAAATACAAACTGCTGCAGAAATGAACATGGCCGGCAGCATTGCATTCATGGTGCCGAAGCCTTCAATGATAAAGCCAATGACCAACGCGCCAACGGGCATGCTCCCCATCATTCCCAGTGTATAGACACTCAATACCCGTGCCAGATATTCTGGCTCGCTCGCCTCCTGCATGATGGCGCGAGAAAGGTTGGTGGTGACGCCCATGTTCAAGCCCCAGACGAACAATACGGCCATCAGCACCCACCATTCCGGCTGAATCCAGACCAGGTAGATGATGAAGATTCGGGTGAACTGCATGATAAGGAACCACAAGCCCGGTTTCTCCAGTGGCATGACACGAAACTGGATGATGTTGGATATAGTTGCACCGGCGTAGAACACGATCATGATGGTGGCAAGACCCAGTGCATCGCCGTCGTAAACTCGCTTCACAATAAAGGGCAGGGCAGTCATGAAGGCGCCGGCGTTAAAAACACCTGAGGTAAATGTAATGATCAGTGTGTGGAAGATATTCTTATTTTTGTACGAGGCTCTGAAACCATCGAGCATGCTGTCGAAGGTTGAACTTTTATTGTTGCGTCGTGCTATCGGAAGAGGGGCTATTTTCATCACGGTCAAGGCACCGAGCACCAGGCTGACCGACTGAATTAATAAGATATTTGCTACACCAACAATTTCCATTTGACCGGCTAGAATCAATCCCAGCATCTGGACAATAAAGCCCACCGCGGTTGCTGCCGTAACACCACGCTGAACCTCGGTGCCTACCACCCGATTCAGGATTGCCTGTTGCGCAGGACTGCTGAATGAAATCGCGGTACTCATTACAATACCGAACAGGCTAACCGTCCAGATGTTCAGTAGACCAATCTCTGTCATTCCAAACAGGGCAAGTGGGAACAACCAGGCGACGGCGTACACCTTGAGCAGAAACGATCTTGCATCGGTTCGATCTGCACTGGCGCCGCCCCATAGCATTAACACAATCCCCGGCAGCCCGATCAGAGCCTGGATCATGCCAACCTGGTCTGCAGGAAGCAGAAGGATGCCCACTAGCAGCCAGCTCAGCAGTAATTGCTGCATGGCAGTCGCGGTACCGGTAAAGGCCGTGGTTCCCAGGTAAATTCTGAACTGTGAATTTTGCCAGAGGCTGGTGTGCTGCTCGTTCAAATGGCTACTTCTATCAGGGGTAGAGGTAATGAGTGTCGATACAGGCAGACTAACCATTGGGCACACCAATCGCCAGAAATTTATCCATCGAAACGCATGATGTTTAAAAACAGTGACTTAGAGCATATATCTGAAAGGATTTTAGGATTGACTTGCTTGTTTCAAGCAAGTATCTTTACATAACTTTTCACGATGTTGATATAAAGATGGCAAATTACGTAGCGCCCGCCCGGGAAATTGGGTTTGTGGTCAATGAACTTTTAGACTATTCAAGACTGGCCTCACTTGCTGATTTCGCAGATGCGACGGAGGAGTTGACTGGCGCGATTCTGGATGAAGCTGGAAAATTTGCGGCGCAGGTACTGTCGCCCCTTAATAGGGTTGGTGATCAGCAAGGCGTGCGGATTGAAGGCGATACTATCAAGACGGCCGATGGTTTTGCGCAAGCCTACCAAATGTTCGTCGATAACCAATGGCTAAGTCTTGCACAAAACCCGCAATATGGCGGGCAGGGCTTACCCTTTCTGATTCATCTGGCTGCGGCTGAAATGTGGAATAGTGCGTGTACCTCCCTGGCGCTGTGTCCGATGCTCACCGCGGGCGGCATTGATGCCCTGGCGGCTCATGCCAGTGATGAATTGAAGGACAAATACCTCCCCAATCTGATTACGGGAAAATGGACCGCAACAATGAACCTGACCGAGTCACATGCCGGTTCAGATCTGTCGACACTAAAGACTCGTGCACAACCAGCGGGAGACCATTACCTGATAAAGGGGCAGAAGATTTACATCACCTGGGGCGAGCATGATATGACAGACAATATTGTGCATATCGTATTGGCTCCGATGACTGATGCGCCTCCAGGGAATAAGGGTCTTTCTTTGTTCCTGGTGCCCAAGTTTCTGGTTAACGAAGATGGCTCTCTGGGTGAACGAAACGATGTTCGGGTCATGTCGACTGAACACAAGCTTGGTATTCATGCCAGTCCTACGTGTGTGATGGGTTTTGGTGAAAATGAAGGTGCGATTGGTTACCTGATTGGTGAACCGGGCGATGGGCTTGCGTGTATGTTCACGCTGATGAATCACGCACGGCTGGAGGTGGGCCTTCAGGGTGTCGCGATCGCTGAACGGGCTTACCAGGATGCTTTAGGTTATGCGAAGGAAAGGGTTCAGGGCCGAGACGTAGAAACAGGCGAACCTGCTGCTATTATTCAGCATGCAGATGTTCAGCGAATGTTGATGTGCATGAAATCCCTGACCGACGCGATGCGTGGCCTGACTTACGATGGCGCGTTTGCGCACGATTTTCGCATCCACAGTAAAGATGAAGATGAGAAGCGGCATTTCAATGAACGATTTTCGTTATTAACGCCGTTAGTAAAAGCCTGGTGTACAGAGCTCGTCAATGAAATCACTTCGATTGGTGTCCAGGTCCATGGTGGCATGGGATTCATTGAAGAGACCGGTGCAGCCCAGCATTACAGGGACGCGCGAATTTCTGCTATCTATGAAGGCACTAATGGTATCCAGGCGAACGACCTGGTTGGCCGAAAGGTATTGCGGGATCAGGGTGCGGCGCTGGGGTCTTATCTTGAAGAAATTCTGGAGACAGCAGAGCGAATCGAGTCCGATGAAAGACTTAAGCCAATTGCCATTAAATTAAAAGATGCAGTGAGCAATCTGCAGTCAGCTTCTGACTATGTTATTGAAAATGCCGCGGGCAGCCAGAAGTTTGTCGGAGCAGTCGCGTACAACTTTCTGATGATGATGGGTTATGTCGCTGGAGCCTGGTATATGGCCAGGTCGGCTGAGAAAGCTGTTACAGAACTGGATGGCTCGGACAAGGCTTTCTACGAAAGGAAATTGGCGTCGGTGAACTTCTACTTTGCGCAACTCCTTCCAAGGCACAAGGGTTACCAGGAAGCCGTGATAACTGGTGCAGAAATTGGTGTTTCACTCAACGAAGCGTGTTTCTAGATCATGACTTTGAAGAGCCCGAGCACCCGACGTACACAGGCTGAGCGAACGGAGATTTCGGACAATCGGATGCTTGAGGCGGCAGTTGAGCTGATCGTAGATCGCGGACCGGCTGCGACCAGCCTAAAAGAAGTAGGGTTAAAAGCTGGTTATTCCAGAGGCCTGGCCGGGCAAAGATTCGGTTCCAAAGATAAGTTGTTCGCATTTGTATTACGTCAGGTTGGTGATAGCTGGCTGGCGCAATTGAAGCAGAGTACTGACCGGCAAACGGGCCTTGCGGCTATTCATGATGCGCTGGATGAGCACTATAAATTTTGTGTTGAGGCCCCTATTCAGGTGCGAGCCTTCTATACGCTATGGTTTGAATCCGTCAATGCAGGTTCTGAACTCACAGAGATTATTAGCAATATTCATAACCGGCGTCATCAAGACGTCTTTGCCTGGATCATGACTGATTCGGCCGTCGGCGAGCGGATTAAAGCCAATGCCGATGCCATTGCAGGACAGTTTTGCGCCTCGGTCATCGGCATTGTTTACTATTGGCTGGCGAATCCATCAGCCCTGAAAGAAACACGGAAACTACACGATAATTTAAAGAAAACAATGACGCTGATACTTGCGTCGGAACAAGAGGACTAACTCATGTCAGAAGCGAAAGTCAGATCAGTAGAAAGTAGTACTGAGCCAACAACGAAACTACCTCCGCTACGATTCGTCACGGCAGCAAGCCTGTTTGATGGCCATGACGCTTCCATCAACATCATGCGGCGAATTCTTCAGTCACTTGGTGTGGAAGTCATTCACCTCGCTCATAACCGGTCAGTCGCAGAGGTAGTGCAGGCGGCATTGCAGGAAGATGTGCAGGGCATTGCCATCAGTTCTTACCAGGGTGGGCATGTAGAGTACTTTAAGTACATCGTCGATATGTTGAAGCAAAACGATGCCGGGCATATCAAGGTGTTTGGTGGTGGGGGCGGCGTCATCGTGCCGGAAGAAATCCAGGAACTTCATGACTATGGAGTCTCAAAGATTTATTCGCCGCAGGATGGTATGACAATGGGCCTGGTCGGGATGATCCAGGATATGGTTGACCAATGCCGTGCAGCGGGATTTCCCAACCGAGATATTAGTAAGGCGACCGAGGACGACTACCTCGGACTATCCAACATGATCACCGCGATCGAGCGGGGCGAGATGGGGTCTGCTGATCTTGCCGCACTTAAGCTCGGGACTGATCGATCCACGCCCGTTCTTGGTATTACGGGGACAGGCGGCGCAGGAAAATCCTCCCTCACCGATGAGATTATCCGTCGGTTCAGGATGGACAGTGGTGATACAGCGAAAGTAGCGGTCCTGGCCATTGACCCAACCCGCCGTAAGACAGGTGGCGCGTTACTCGGCGACCGCATACGGATGAACGCCATCTATGCGCCGAACATTTTTATGCGTTCTATCGCAACCCGACAATCAACAGGAGAAGTTCCTTCCTACCTGACGGAAATAATAGCCGCCGCGCGCAAGTTTGACTTTGATTTGATCGTGGTTGAAACACCGGGTATCGGCCAGGGCGATGCGGGTATTGTGCCGTTTGTTGATGCATCCATGTATGTCATGACGCCGGAGTTTGGTGCCCAAAGCCAACTCGAGAAAATCGACATGCTTGATTTCGCCGACCAGGTGATCATCAACAAGTTTGACCGGAAAGGGGCGGAGGACGCACTCCGTGATGTTGCCAAACAGGTGCAGCGTAATCGCGAAGCCTGGGATACATCGCCAAAAGAATTGCCAGTGTTCGGCACGATCGCATCGCGCTTTGGCGATGATGGCGTCTCTGCGGCCTACCATGGGTTGCTGAAGATCCTTCGCGAGAGGGGTTTGCGAGAGTGGAAATCACAGTTACCTTATCTGGATATTCGTGTACCAAGCCTAAGATCAGTCATTGTGCCTTCAAGCAGGGTCAGATACCTGGCCGAAATTGCCGAAGCAGTGCGCGAGTACCTTGCGCAGGCCAATAGCCAGGCGCGAACCGCAAGGGAACGCCAGCAGCTGGAATCAACCCAGCGAATGCTGG
>JABJED010000107.1 GCA_018665025.1 Gammaproteobacteria bacterium | reverse complement strand
GCCAAAGGCACTAGCAGCAAGGAACGGACCTAGAAGTCCCATGACACTTCCAAACGAAGCAACACCAAACCGTGACGCAACTATCGCACCGAGTAATGGCAAAAATCCGCCGGCAGAAAACCCAAGCAGGCCACTTAAGACGATCAGCATTGAATAGGTTGGGTTTTTCAGTAACCCAAGCACAGCGACGGCACATGCCAGCAACGACAGACCAAACAGCCCACGATGATCAAACCTGTCCGCCATCGAGCCGAAGAAAAGCTTACCCAGAATCATGATTGTTGCAAAAACAGATATCAGGAATGCTGTCTGCATAGAGTCGATCCCAAGGGTCTCTGCATAGGGTCGCAAATGTTGCTGAATGCTCCCGAATGCGGTGACCAATGGTAAAAATGACAGCACGACAACCCAAAACGTTCGCTGCCTGAGAATTTCAGCAATCGTCCAATACCTTTCTTGTAGCGCTTCCGACTCGCTAATCGATTCACCGGCTGATTCAGCTTCAATACCCAGTTCCGCCGGCGTACTTCGAACCGTCAACCATACGAGCGGCAGAATGACTGCAACAAAAGCTATCCCCAACATCCAGTGAGCGTCACGCCAGCCGTAAGACTGATGGAGCAAAGTCACAACGGGAGCCATGACAACACCACCAATTGAAGTGCCAGTAGTTGAAATCCCAATCGCCAGGCCGCGATTTTTACCAAACCATTTCGCTGCCAGGGTTTGCGCCGCCAACGGACCGGCCAGCAGGACACCGGCCATGATCAAGGTGCCGTAGATCGCGATGATCTGCCAGAATTCTGTTGTCAGCGAGATAAGCACATAACCGAATCCCGCACACGTGGTACCGGCACAGATCAACGTCCTAATGGAATACCTATCCATGGCGTAGCCAGCGAAAGGCGACATCAGACTCTGTGCAAGGTTTAGGATAGTGATGGGTACCATCACATAAATTAGTGTCACACTCAGGTTTTCGTCATCAAGCCATTCTCCAACCCACAGGGTGTATGAAAAGAATATAGACCCGAACAAGACACCCTGAAAAACAAGACTGACACCAACAATGTTCCAACCGTAATACCAGGGTGTCTTCAAAATTGACTCAATTCGCCACTGCCGCGATTTTGCTGAAGCCAAGAGCATAGCATCCTTAAAATCTGGCTGTCCGGCACCATCTGGTCTACTCTCCACACCACTCATCCAAAGGAAGCGGCCATGGATTACCTGACAATTGAACAAGTAAAAAAGGAATCAGGGCTAAGACTGGTGTTGACCCGCGATGTGCCCGGACCCTGGAGCGAGGCGGCCAAGGCCGTTTTGCGATGGCATGAGATCGGCTATAAAGCGGCAGAGCAGATAGGTGGACGGGACAACCCGGAACTGGTCGCATGGACCGGTCACAGGAATGCTCCGATTGCCTTATACCTTGATGAACCCCCAAGGGTACGATGGCAGGAGATCCTGGATCTTGCAGAAAGACTCGGCAGTGGCCCGTCGCTTTATCCCCAGGATATTGATCAGAGAATCCAGATGGTCGGCATTGCCAGTGAAATCTGCAATGAAGGAGGAATGGCCTGGCACGCCCGGATGCTCATGTTAAATGTTACCTATCAGGCGCATGGCGATGTCGTGTTCGAAAAAAACCCCATGTTTCGGGAATACGGCTTTTCCGAAGCCGCTGTGAAAACAGCGATTGAGCGTGTTGAACAAATTTTAGGTTACCTGGCGAAAACCATCAAAGCCCAAACAGCGGCGGGGTCCATTTATCTGGTCGGCGAGTCTATGACAGCAGCAGACATCTACTGGGCCTGTTTCTCCAACATGCTGGAAGCGTTACCTCACGAGGTTAACCCGATGCCGGATTCACTCAGGCAGGGATGGAGTGCACTAAAAAAAAGCATCAGTGGTTACGACCCGATACTGATCGAGCAGCGTAACGCGATTTTCGAAAAACACCTGTGGCTGCCTTTGGAGTTTTGAGCGCTGCGACATTAGGCCACCGGATCAGGGCTGGATGGGATAGCCACTATAGCTGCGCTTTCTGCTTGGCAATGGCTGCTTCAATCCGTTTTCGTTCGGTGCCATCCTGGCGTTCGCGCAGCCCTCGATCCATCTCATCCAGAACTTTAGCTGCAAATTCATTGCCCTGGATTTTGTCCCAGTAGGCTGCCACGTGCGTAGTTGCCAGTATCGGATTTTCGACATCCAGCATTGGAACGGTTCGCTCACACAAAAATAATGCCGGAACCAGGGTGCAATCAGCTCGTGTCAGCTTGTCCCCAACAGCGCAGTCACCTTGGCCAATGTGTTGCTCCAGGGCTCCCATACCACGGGTCACCTGACCCGCTAATAGATCGCGAACCGCATCAACCCTTGTCTTGCGATTGACCTGGGGCAGCGCCATGAAGATGTTGTTCATCAAGTAGACATCTGCAATTCTGGAAATCAGGCGAACCTGTGAACGGATCCACGGGGATTCCCCCAACATGCTTTTATCGGGATAGCAGTCGTCCAGATACTCGGCGATCACTTCTGACTCAGGAACGATTCCCTCCTCTACTTCAAGCACCGGTATTCGGCCTATCGGAGAGTAAGTTGACAATTTCCCCATAAAAAATGACGCAGGCAGATCGAACTCCACGTCATCAATGCCCATGGCATAAAGTTGCATTCGTACTTTTGCCGAGTACGGACTCAAATTACCAGTAATCAGTTTCATCATTGTTATCCATTATCGCGACAGTTCCGTAGCCGCACTCACGTTCGTTGTTCTTTTCAGGCGCTGTTAAAGCAGCGTCAAAAGGTAAGCCACAAATTCTACCTTAATGAGGGGCGGACCAGAATAACCATTCACCTGCAGTAAATATGGAGCGCAAAGGTGCTTAACAGCGCGACCGGTTCACCGTAAGATAGCCATCCGATATTGCCAGAAGGAGCAGGCCAATTACTGAGAATTCAAGCGTTTGGGTCGTTACCGGAGCCGCTTCCGGAATTGGGGCTTCTGTGACGAGATCCGTTGCGGCAATGGGGCAACGCGTGCTTGCACTGGACGTCGCTGACAAGGATGGGCAGGCGGTCGCGCAATCGTGTGGTGCGATTTACGAACACTGTGATGTTGGTAGTGTCAGTGACTGGCAAAAGGTCGTTGAACGGCTGTCTGAACTGGGCGCTCCGACTAATATTCATCTCAATGCCGGTATCCAGATCGCCCCACCCGAGGCTCCTCTTACAGAATACCAATTCGACGCAATGTCGATAGATCGTTACAGACGCATGATGAGTGTGAATGTGGACGGCGTCGTATTTGGCCTGCAGGCTTTGCTACCTTTACTACCTTCGGGATCAGCCATCGTGGTCACCGCTTCGCTCGCGGGCATCACCCCCTATTCGGTTGATCCTCTATACTCAATGAGTAAACACGCTGTCGTTGGCCTGGTGCGCAGTCTCGCCCCAACGCTTGCTGAACGAAACATCAAAATTAACGCGATCTGCCCTGGCGGTATAGATACTGGAATCATCCCTGAGGCCCAGCGCAGTCGTGACGCGATATTTATGACGCCCGAGAATGTCGCAGCTGAAGTCATCCGGCTTATGAGCGTTGAAGAAACAGGAAAAACCTGGGCGAAGGTCAGTGAGTCGAAACCCGCGTTCATTGTTCGAGCAGCTGGTGACAAATCCTAGGAAAGCCAGGTCGCTATAATCATACGACACGCCGTGCGCACAAAATCCTTTTCGTTGGTCGACGACAAACCTTCCATACCGTTCTACTGGGCCAACGGACGTTTCCTTGTGATAGCATCAAGAATGAAAGCAACATTTTTGCCAACCAAAGGAATCTGCAATGCCTCATGAGCAATTGGGTTTAAGTAATGACGAGCTATTAAGTACCACAAGAGCAGTCCGTAAACGGTTAGATCTCGATCGGCCTGTGTCTGAGGATGTGCTGCGGGAATGCATGGAAGTTGCCGTACAGGCACCCACTGGATCAAACGCCCAGGGATGGCAGTTCGTTTTCGTGACTGACCCTGCAAAAAAAGCAAAAATCGGAGAGATCTACCGACAGGCATTTTCAATCTATCGTGACATGCCCATAGCCATACACAAGTTGCATATGGATAGCGGTGACAATAACCTGACCGACAGCCAAACTCGTTCTGCATCATCTGCGGATTACCTGGCTGAGAACATGGGCAAGGTACCTGCTCTGCTTATCCCCTGTATTGCCGGGCGCACAGACTCACCTGAGACAAGCAACATTATCGCCCAAACAGGGACACTCGGCTCAATCATACCGGCTGCCTGGAATTTCATGCTTGCCGCCCGCGCAAGGGGTATTGGAACCGCATGGACAACGCTACACCTGATGCAGGAAAAAGAAGTCGCAGACATTATTGGAATACCCTTTGATGATTATATGCAGGTTGCTCTCATTCCAATCGGATACACCAAAGGAACCAGTTTCAAACCGGCCTACCGTCCCCCTGTTGAAACGGTTATGCACATCAACAACTGGTAACTCAATAAACCCTGAACAAGTATTGGACGGGTATTGGACGGGTATTGGACGGGTATTGATAGTAATTAAGGATTTCTCATGACACTGAAAAAAAGAATGGCAGTGACCTTACCTGCCGGACCCAGACTGGCAGACACAGCAGCAAGGCTGAAATGGGCAGAAGACAATGGCTACACTGACGCCTGGTTTGGCGATGCAGGTGCACCGGACAGCCTTACCCAGATTGCCGCACTTGGGCAAGCAACCGGCAATATCCGGATTGGCGTTGCGGTAACCCCCGTTTATACAAGGTCGCCTTCCGTGCTGGCAGCAACAGCCAACGTCATCGAGCAGGTCATTCCGGGACGGTTCGTTCTCGGGATTGGGTCTTCCAGCCAGACAATCATGGGACAGTGGAATGGAATTCCATTGGATAAACCACTGACACGGGTTAAAGAAACCGCGCAGTTGGTCAAGCAGATGCTAAAGGGAGAAAAGACCGGCTTCCAGGGCGTGACACAATCCAGCAGGGGTTACAGACAGATGCCTCTTGAGAACCCACCCCCTGTATACATAGGATGTCTCCGCCAGAACATGGTTGAAATGGCAGCTGAGATTGGTGACGGTGTGATTTTCAACCTTTGGCCGAAAGGTGCCCTGCCGAAAATGATGGCAGCCGTTAAACGCGGCGCGCAACGCGCGAACAAGGATTGGCAGGACGTGGAAGTCGTTAATCGCGCGATGGTTTTATGCACAGACGACAAGGAGTACGGGAGAAACCTCTTTAGAGCCGCTTTCGCACCCTACTATGCGACACCCGTTTACAACAAATTTCTCGCCTGGGCCGGATACGAAGATGCCGCAGCAACCATCAGTGCAGGCTGGGCCGAAAAAGACCGGGATAAGACAAGCAGCGCACTAACCGACGAGTTGATCGACGAGATCGCTATTATCGGAACGGAAGGCGAAATTCGGGCGCGTATCCAGGAGGACGCGGATGGCGGTGTTCATACCCATATCATTGCGCCACTGGCGGGTGGAATCGAGGATATTGAGAGAACTTTCGAGGCATTTACCGCGGATAAATTTCAACTCAGGTAACACTGATTTCGAGTAAAACAGGTCAAAACCCGGCAAAATCAACTCATTACTGCCCTGACAGCCGCATAGAATCAGAGCCTCAGCGAAGGTGTGCCGTGCCTAAATCAAGGCGTATACTATTGGCATGGACACACTGCCCTCAGTGCTATTCCCGACGCTGCTCCTCTCTATTAGCGCAGCTTTTGCTGAACAAACCGAGCCGGAGTTTGGCTCTGCAGGAAATCCTGTGAAGACCGAGGGAACAGGTGGTACTCGTGCATACATTGACAGCCTGGATTGTGAAAATGGCGCCATACCCGAGTACAAACACGTGAGCGCGTCAGAAGATGGCCCTTATGGCAACAAACTCGATAAATACATCATGCGATGTGAATCAGATAGCATCAAAATATTCACGATCTATCTTGACCCTAACCACGCCGAAACAGACACGCGACCCGTACAAGGCTTTACTTTCTGGTAGTAGTTAATGCCCCGGTTACAAGGGGAATCAGTCGAAGATCACGCCTGCCTTGCGCAGTTCCGTCTCGGGGTGCAGCGGAGTGAGATCAATATTCAGCTCCATGATCTGCTTGTCGATCCTTTGTACGCCTGCTTTCCGGCTCACCATCTGGATGTCACTACGACTAACAATTACCTGGCGCGCGACGGGGATATCGGTCAATTCAGACAGGGGAGTTAAGATGTTCTTGCATTCGGTCCGCACAGCAGGTATCAACGACACTCTAGCTGATATGACAATCTAGTTAACTCAACACAAATAGGGAACCCACATGACAATTGTAACCGTCGTAGAAACCATCGCTGCCAATGCCAATGACGTTTTTAAAGTTCTTGGAGACTTCGGTCGCATTAAAGTTGGTGGCGCTATCACCGCTTTTGAACTCGAGGGTGAGGGCGTTGGTGCAGTGCGAACAATTACCATGGGCGGTGGACAGGTTATTGAACGTCTCGACGAACACGATAGCGAGAAGCTCGTATTCGGATATTCAATACTGAACGAAGATAATCCTTTACCTGTCTCTAATTATTCATCCCAGGTTGAGATCACCGCCAACGGCGAGGACGCATGCACAGTGAACTGGTCCGGCACTTTCGAACCCAAGGGTGCTGACGAGGCAGTCGCATCCAAGGTTATCCACGGGATATATACTGGAGGTATAGCTAGCACCCGTAAGGCGCTTGGATGCTAACTCAAGAAATTGTTTCGAGGCGCCACTCGCCTGAAACTGCCTTTCTATAAAACCGACGCAGGAACCTGTTTTAACTGGCAGCAGTTGGCATGAGGTTTACAGGTTGTTCGGGAGAAAGAAAACACGGACGCGCTTACACTTCACCCATCTGGTATGCACCATGAGAGTATAAAATGATCGGCCAAATAATTCGTCTTAAAGTACACAAAGGTAAAGAAGCAGAACTGGAAGCCCTGGTATCTCAATTGATGCTGGACGTTGAATCCAACGAACCAGGCTCGATTTATGATGTGCGACGGGTCCGCGGCCAACCACAGACTTATTTTTACTTTATTTCATTTCCTGACCAGGCTGGTTACGACCGCTATCTGACGGCCGATTACCACACCCAAATGTCGCCGAAGGCGCTGGCACTTCTGGATGGCGACCCTTTGTTTGAAGATCTCGACTCTTTCGACTGATCGCAGTACTTACCAGCGATCAAAACGCATAACGTCTGCAACCGGCTTTCGGCTGACCGGCCCAAATTTTCCCTTGGGATAACCAACGGGAATCAAACAAAGCGCTGCAAAGGTTTCTGGCAGGTTCAACACCTCCCTGACAGCATCCTGCTCCCGTAGGGCAAGTGTTGTTGGCGCTGCACCTAGTCCCAATGACCGCGCTGTGAGTAACAGGTTTTGAATACCCGGCCAGACTGAACCCGCACTTCGATAAACGCCCAGTCCCTCAACTTTTTCAGGGTAGTCAAAGCACGCTACTATTAATGCGGGGATTTCATGCATATGGTCCATTTGCCATATCACTGCATCAAGCAGCCGTTTGTGTTTTTCATTCGGCGGATTCGCTCGCTGCGGCGCAATATAGGGTTCTGCGTGCTTACGGTTAAGGTCCGCCAGTTTCTGTTTCTGCGAGGCGTCCCTCACGACAACCCAACGTGCGTTCTGTGTGTTCGAGCCAGAAGGTGCCTGGTTTGCCGCATCAATCAGCTGGATTAAATCGGCTTCAGGAACTTCACGCGATTCCAGGCGGCGCATAGCGCGACAATTGTACATCGCCTCATTCAGGGACATTTGTTCAGACACAACGATCACTCCATTAACTTAGTTTACAAAATTTGGGATCATACACACTTGGCCCCGTCCTATTCGAAAGAGAACCTTTCGGTTGTTACACTCGCCTGAGCGGGCTCGGAATAACGAGGTCCCGATACCGCTTCAGGCGCAAATTCATCATTCAATGTCGCCAGCACTTCGGCCGGCAGAACAATGGATGCTGCATTAAAGTTGTCTTCCAGGTGCGCAAGGTTCGTCGTACCAGGGATAGGCACCACGCCCTTACCCGAGGCGAGGGTCCAGGCCAGGGCAAGCTGCGCAATTGTACAACCCAAGTCAGATGCATGTTGCCTGGCTTTTTCCAGCAGGCCTAAATTAGCCGAGAAATGCGGGTCAGTGAAG
>JABJED010000542.1 GCA_018665025.1 Gammaproteobacteria bacterium | reverse complement strand
GTCGGGAGGACGAGTACGGCTGCTCATTGCAGAATCGATATCGAATTCTGGAAGAAATCATCGATGGCGTTCGTCACAACTGTCGCCAGGACTTTCAACTAGGTGTGCGGCTGTTCCCGAAAGGTGTGGTATCGAAACAAAGGAAACGCCAGAGATGGCTGAGCGCTACCTGAACGATGACCGCCTGGATTTTCTCGACATATCCTTGTGGGATGTATTCAAGGAGCCGGCAGATGAAGCATTTGCAGGCAGCTCTCTGCTGGTGGATCATGCCTGGTCGTGCAGCGATCCTGCAACATGACTTCCCCAACCGATATACCGCAGACGACAAGTTCACCCCCGGGCCATTCCCGTCACGAGGGGCTATCTTGAGGACGAAGGCTTGTCTGTGAAATTCATCGACTACATGGCGACCTGGCCCGGATTCGTAGAGGATTCGACAACGGATGCTGTTGGCTAATTTCCGGGTAGCAGGCGCTGCGGTTCAGCAAGAATGGGAGAAGAACAATGGCAACATTTTTAGCAAAGATTACAGTATTTGAAGGAAAGGAAGCAGCTTTCGAAGAAGTAGCTCGAAACATGTTTCGTGACACACATACGCATGAGCCCACCTGCAGGTGATATGAGTACTGGCGTGGCGCAGCACCGCGCACCTACTATTGTATGGAATCATTCGATGACTATCCCGGTTTTATGCAGCACCAGACCTCTGATCACCATGAAGCGCCGGACTTTGGTTCGCTGCTTGAGAATCTTGAACTCGAGTGGATCGATCCGATCCAGGGTGCCTGCGACCTGACAGAAACCAATCCTCAGGACCTGCCGGAAGATGCCGGTGAACTCATGCAGGAGTATGCAGAAAACATGCCTGTTGTATTGCAAGAGTGGTGGTTAAGATTGCGCAACAATTAGTCGCGAGCCGTAGGCTAGATGGCGCTCTCTCGTGCCTGAATCTCCATATCAGTTTCAATGCATGCGGTAGATTTTAGTAGCTGATGCTGATTGTCTTCAACCGGAGTCTGGTCTAGCGTTGGAAAGATAGACGTGATGGAGAAGTGGTATGGGTAGAGTTGATGAGAAAGTTTGCCTGGTAACCGGTGGTGGTTCAGGACTGGGGCGAGCCGATGCGATTGCACTGGCCGGTGAAGGCGCCAGGGTTGTAATAACAGATATCAGTAAGGAAAACGGCGAGGAAGCCGCGCATGCTGCTGGCAATGGTGCAATTTATCTTCCGCATGATGTCGCGGAGGATGATCAGTGGCAGCAGGTGGTCAAGCAGACGGTGGACCACTTTGGTGAGTTGAACGTGCTGGTCAACAATGCGGGCATGTTTATTCCTGGTTCTGTCGAGGATGTCACCTGGGATCAGTATCGACTCCACCAGCGTATTCATATGGATGGTACGTTCTTTGGGATCAAGTACGGCATTGAAACAATCAAACTAAATGGCAAGCCAGGTTCGATCATCAATATTGCATCAACTACGGCGCTGCTCGGGTACCACACCAGCTTCGCCTACGGTGCGTGCAAGGGAGCGATCCGGACCATGACCACACATGCTGCTGTGCATTGTCAGCAGAACCGATACAACATCAGGGCCAATTGCGTGTTTCCCAGTGTGATTCAAACGCCGTTGATCGAGAAGCTATATGCGGATGCTGCGGCTGCTGCAGAAGCAAAAGGTATTGAGCCACCTGCACCGATCCCACCGGAAGAACAGCTGCCAAGCCCAGGGCTCGGCGAGCCGATGGATGTAGGCTACGCGGTCCTGTTTCTGGCGTCAGATGAAGCTAAGTTCATTAATGGGGCAGAGCTTCGGGTTGATAATTGCAGTGTGGTTAATCCGGCGCCGTTGTAAATAGTGTAGCTCGACCCTACCATCCTGCAGGTAGTCACAAGTTTGCAGGTAGATCATGAACCACGATATCCAGAATCGCTACGGCGAGTCGATCACGCGAGAAGATGAAAGCCAAATTCTCGATACCATCAGCAAATGGTTAGACCGTGATGTCAGGGACAAGGTCCTCGATCTTGAACATGCAGATGAATACCCCGGTATGGGTTTACCTGGCTCAACCTATGCAAAATTTGAAGAATGCGAGACATTCTCGCACTCTGCCCTGCTGCAGCGTTCTGGACCCGTTACTCTGACCCTACAATTTCTTTTACTTTTGGCAGGTTCGCAACCCGTTCTTCAAACGTCAAACACCTAGGCAAGGGTGCGAGTTGTTCGGCGTACCAGAATGTTGCGGAGCTCCAGTCATCTTCTCGTTCGAAGAGATTCCGCTTGTAGTCAT
>JABJED010000541.1 GCA_018665025.1 Gammaproteobacteria bacterium | reverse complement strand
TCCCGTCGTGTCGCAATCCTGCCCAGCGGGTTTGGGAAGTAGTTTTCTGTGATCTTTGCCTCCGCTTCCTCGAACGAGTCACCCCAGCCTTCTTTTTTGGCCCTCTCGAGGTACGAAGACTCAACCTCGGGCGTGCGGATCAGTCCCGGCGATACCAGATTGACGGTAATGCCCCTGGGTCCGACCTCCTTGGACAGGCTGACGGTCAGCGTGGCAAGTGCGCCCTTGGCGGCGTAATAGTGGGGCATAATGTTGTTAGGCCTGGTAGACCCGATAGTTCCCAAATTGATAATTCGCCCGTTGTTTGGCAGGTGCGGTAAAAATAGTTGTACCATGCGAACGATTGACAGGGTGTTGATATCGTAGAGCTTGATCCAGTCTTCGGTCGAAGTCGTGCTCCATTTCCCACGCCTGGCCTCACCATAGTTATTGATCAGTACATCCAGTTGCTGTCCATGTGGAAAATCTTGGGCAAGATACTGGGCGAGAACCTGATTGGCTCCAACATCGGTGGTGATATCCCCCCAGATTGGCAGAGCCAGATCATTCGCCAGGGCTTCGCAGGCAGATTCGCTGGCACCTTCTGATAGAGAATGAACAAATACCCTGGCACCTTCTTCGAGAAAGGCTTTTGCGATGTCATTGCCAGTGCCACGATTGCTGCCAGTAATCAGAACGTTTTTGTTTTCAAGATTAAGGTCCAAAAATTCACCTATACTGCGTGGTTGTAGTGAGAGTCGAGGTTTTGGTGCCCGAGATTAACACAATTTTGTTTCTGGTCATTGTCGTCTTAGGTGCTTTGGTTCAGACGTTGACAGGTTTCGCGATGGGCCTGGTTATTGTCGTGGGTGTCGCTCTGTTCGATATCACGGACATTGCTTTCGCTGCAGCCGTTGTGAGTTTTATCAGCCTGACCAATGCGGGTGTTGCTCTTAGACAAGGGCATCGAAATGTTGATTGGTTGTTTGTAAGAAGGATTCTCCTGGGCATGATTCCAGCGATGGCACTCGGGATTATTTTGCTCACTTACCTAAGCGAACACTATTACGTGCTGTTGAAGACCTTGCTGGGCCTCGTCATTATTCTCGCCGGAACCAGTCTAATGATTGCACCGGCACCTTTAAGCGTCCAGTCGAGGGGACTGGTTTTTACCTTGTTTGGGACTTTTGGAGGATTGTTAGCGGGTCTGTATAGTGCCGGTGGGGCGCCACTTGCGTACTTTGCGTATCGGCAACCGCTATCAATCAACACGATCCGGTTCAGCCTGCTGGCGGTGTTCGGTGTATCAACTGCGATCCGTTCAGCGATGATTGGCGTTTCAGGTCAACTCAACGTTGCAATTTTGCAGATGAGTGCAGTGGCTATTCCTCTGGTTATTGTTGTGACCCTGGTGGCAAGCCGCTATGTTCAGCTGGTGCCAGATCACCTGGTGCGAAGATTAGTGTTTATTGTATTGATAGTCGCGGGTATATTTCTGATCGCAACGAGTCTGCTGCCTGGTTTTGGGGTGACAGGCACTTGAGCCCATCATGTTAGGTTGATGTTCGCTCGATAATCATTACTACATGCGTTTCGAAATGAAACATTGGATAATCATGGGCTCAACCATTACTTCATCGACGTATGAGTGAATTTGAAGATATAAGACCCTATCACGACGAAGAAGTTGCTGATGTGCTTGCAAAGTTAGTTGCTGATCCGGAACTCACGGAGTTTCTTGCTGGTTGGCTGGCGCCTGGTCTAAGCCGTTTTTTCCCTGGCATAGTATCAGCTGCAATATCCCTGTATCTCAAACGCGCCATCCGAAAAGTAGATGATATTGCTGCTTTCCAGGAAATCGCCGCTGACTATGCCAAGAAGCTTGTCCGTGATGGATCGACAGAGTTTGTGTACGAAGGATTTGATTCGCTGGAGCCGGGAAAGGCCTACCTTTTTATCAGCAATCATCGTGATATTGCGGGTGATTCGATGTTACTCGACTATGCGCTGTACCTGAATAACCTGGAAACGGTTCGGATTGCGATTGGGGATAATCTGATCCAGCGTGATTTTGCCACGTCGCTGATGAGGCTGAATAAGGGGTTTTTTATCAAGCGCTCAGTCGTGGGTGCCAGGAAAGCTTATGCAGCATTGATTCAAGCCTCCGAGTACATCAAGCATTCTATCCAGACGGGACATTCCATCTGGATCGCGCAGAGTGAAGGCCGGAGCAAGAATGGTCTTGACGTGACTGATCCTGCCATTATCAAGATGTTTGTCCTGGCGGATCGAAAGAAACCTCTCGCTGAAGTCATCAGGTCGCTTAATATTGTACCGCTTTCGATTTCATACGAATTCGATCCTTGTGATACGTTGAAGGCAACGGAACTCGGCAAGATTGCAAGAGATGGCGAGTATGGGAAACCACAGGGTGAAGACCTGTTGTCACTCGTCAAGGGGCTAAGTGGCCAGAAGGGTAGGGTGATACTGAGGCTTGGCACGAAGCTGGATGGAGAATTTGAGAGTGCTGATGAAGTTGCGGCGGAAATTGATCGCCAGATCATATCTAACCTGCAACTTTTCCCGATCAACTATTGGGCTATGTCCAGGCTGGAGGAGCCGGCTTATCAATCCCTGTCACACCGGGTACCGACAATAGGAAAAAAGGAATTGCTCACACTTACGCAGCGGCTGAAAAGTTGTCCGCCGGAGTACAGGTCCTACTGGCTGAAGATGTATGCTAATCCAGTTCTTAATCGAGAGCGGGTCCTGAATTCAGGCTCGGATATCCCGGAAAGTATCTGATTGACGACACCCTGATTAACTATATAGCGAGATAGCGGGCGCCTCGATGGCAGCCCATTGCTCTCTCAGCTCCAGGATATGCTCCGACCAGTATCTTTGCGTGTTGAAGAACGGGAATGCCCTCGGGAATGCAGGATCGTCCCATCGCCTGGCCACCCAGGCGGCGTGATACATCATTCGCAGGGTTCGCAGAGGTTCAATCAGTAATAGCTCGCTGGTGTTGAAATCCCGAAAGTCACGATACCCTTTCAGTATCCTGTTCATTTGTATTGACTGGGAACCCTCATCACCTGACAGGAGCATCCACAGGTCCTGAACCGACGGGCCCATTCTTGCGTCATCAAAATCCACAAAATGGGGCTGGTCTTCTCTCCATAGCACATTACCCATATGACAGTCGGCGTGAAGTCGAATCAAATCTGGCGCAGCAAGGTCGAACCGATCCTGAATTAATTTTAGCAGGGGCTCAGTGATCGTAGAGTAAGACTCCCGGAGCTCATCGGGAATGAAATTGTGATCGAGTAAAAAGCGGCGAGAGGAAATACCATATTCTTCGATGCTGATGGTAGGGCGATATGAAAAGCGATCACTGGCTCCGACGGCGTGCAATCGCCCGATGAATCGCCCAAGCACTTCAAGGCAGCCAAGGTCGTCAACCGCGGGCGCCCTGCCGCCGCGCCGCGGAAAGATGGCTATGTTAAAGCCGTCATATTGAAAGTAGGTCTTGTCGTTGATGGCTAAAGGCGCAACTACTGACAGACCGTGATCTTTGAGCTCGATCGTAAAATCGTGTTCTTCTTTTATCTGCTCAAGAGACCAGCGGTCCGGTCGATAAAATTTGGCGATTACAGGTTCACTGTCTTCAATACCAATCTGGTAGACCCTGTTCTCATAGCTGTTGAGTTCCAGGTTTCTGGCATCGCACCGGTAACCCACTGATTCAATCGCATCCATGATGAAGTCGGGATTCAGCCGCGAAAAAGGATGTTCGTTATGAGTCATGCTGTGTCATCAATGCTACGCCTTTGATTTGCGCGAAGATGGACTCACCTATCTCGAAACGCAGTTCCTGGAGTGACTTTCGTGTAATTAGCGCTAATAGAAATTGGTTTCCGCATTTTAATTTAACAACTGCAGAAGCGCCGGTTCCAGGGTCATGGATGTGCTCTATTGTAGTCGCAATAACGTTAATGATACTCGTTTCATTTCGCTGTCTTGAGAGACTGACATCGCGGGCCGGAATTTTTACTCGAACTAATTCCCCGTTAGTCAGCTGGCCTGCAGAAACAAGGAGTTGCGTATCTTCGAACTGCAGCTCTGTCAGGGAATACTGTTCATTTTCTGACCTGACGCGACAGGATACGATCGCTGCAGCTTCCGGCTGATTTATGTGGCTGCCAGAGACTGAGAAATCAATAACAGAGCTCTCTCCTGTGATCTTCCCATCGGCTATTTCGAACACAGTGTCTGCAAGGTATAGGATCTCGTCCAGGACATGGCTGACATAAATAATCGGTATTTCCAGAGACCTGTGTAGTCGTTGCAGGTAAGGAAGGATTCGATCCTTCGCCGCCTGGTCCAGGGACCCAAGTGGTTCATCCATGACGATCAGGTCAGGATTGGATAGCAGCGCGCGAGCAATTGCGACTCGTTGCTGTTCTCCGCCCGACAACTGCCGAGGTAGTTTTTCGAGAAGACTCGAAAGATTCAAAATATCCAGAAGGTCTTGCCTGCTCAATCCTCCGCCGCTTTGGCGACGAGTTTCAGCATAATCCAGGTTCCCGGATACGCTCAGGTGCGGAAACAGATTAAGGTGCTGGAATACGTAGCCAATATGACGTTGATTAGGTGGTACAAAGGTCGAATCGTCCTGCCATACTGTATCGTTAAAACTCACACGAATACCGGGGGTATGGTCCAGTCCGGCCAGCAACCGCAGAATGGTGGACTTTCCCGAGCCCGACGCGCCAAAGAGTGCAGACACTTCTCTATCAGGAAAGGCAACATCGACGTTGAGCTCGAAACCGCCTTCACGTATTACTCTGGCCTGGATTGACAATGACATAGTGCGCCCTAAGTTGTCCGTGTGCCGTTTTGCCAACGCCTGTCGACGGCGTAAAGGAGGAACAGCGTGACAAAAGAAAAACCGAGTAAACCGCCCGCAAGAACGTGTGCTTTTCCATAGTCGAGCGCTTCAACATGATCAAAAAGGGCAATGGAAAGCACCCGGGTTTCGTCAGGCAGATTGCCGCCGATCATCAGTACAATGCCAAATTCACCGACCGTATGGGCAAAGGATAGACATATGGCGATGATGAAACCTCGACGGCTAAGTGGAACGATCAAGCTGAAGAACCGATCCAGCGGCGATGCGCCCAGTGTTGCAGCCGCTTCAATCAACTCCCGTTGCAGCGCACTGAAAGCAACCTGTAGGGGTTGTACATAAAAGGGGAGTGAGTAGATTGCTGAGCCCACGACCAGCCCATAAAAAGAAAATGCCAGAGTGGTTCCGGTTGCTGATTGCCAGAGCTCTCCGGGCAGATTATTAGGAGAGAATGCCAGTAGAAGGTAAAATCCAACGACCGTTGGCGGTAGAACGATCGGCAGGGCCACGAGTGGTTCGACGATGTTTTGTAGAGTGTTACGTAGCCAACCTCTTTCGCTGGAATGGGAACGCTGGGATAACCACCATGCCAGTGGCGTGCCCAAAACAATAAGAACGAGTGTTGTTGCGCCAGCGAGCTTGAGTGTGAGCCATAAAGAAACCAGGTCCGAGTCCGTCATCGGTCAGCTCCAGTCCCAGGTTGATTGCCCGTATCTGATACCAGGTATCCTGACTTTTCGATGAGTCGGGTGGTGCCGGGATCGAACGTGTAAGCCACGAATAGTTCGGCGTTCATGGATGCATTCTTCAGCACGACTAATTGTTGCTCAATGGGAGCGTAGGACTCGGGTGGAACAACCCAGAATTCGATTGCCGGTACATTCATGTACTTGATTTGCGAAAGGGCGATCAATCCTGCGGGTGCATTGCCTGTCCTGACAAAGTTGAAAGCCTGGGCGATGTTGGTGCCGTAAACAACTCGATCTGATTTGACCTGCATAAGTTCCAGAGTATCTGTTGCTGCTTTGCCGTAGGGGGCATGCCTTGGGTTCGCGATTGCCATAGTTCCTTTGTACTGTTTCAAGGTAGTCTCATTGGCCGGCTTGCCGGGAGTCCAGAATACCAGTTGGCCATACGCGTAGGTTCGTCTCAATCTTGTATGCCCCTCTGATTCAAGAAGAGCCGGGCGGATGCTATCTGCAGCAAACAGGATGTCAAAAGGCGCACCACTTTTTACTTGAGCGAAAAGCGCACCCGTTGATGCGGCGCTGACCTCTACCTCTATATTGTGCGCGAGTTTAAACCCGGTTGCGATTTGTTCGAGCGTTGATCTGAAATTAGATGCTACCCCTATCCTGAGATCGTCTGCATAACAGGATGAATGAACAAACAGGGGTATTAGAACGCCTGCGATTAAAACCTTGCGCCTAATCCATCCGTTTGATGAAGTCATCTATTAGCCATCCAGAGATGGACATCATCGCCGGTTTGTGCGGAAGGTCGTTGTAGTGGAACCACTGTGCATCCGCGATTTCTTCTTCCTGGAGTACCAGCTCACCACTATCGTATTCAG
>JABJED010000540.1 GCA_018665025.1 Gammaproteobacteria bacterium | reverse complement strand
TGGTTGGGTCTCCGTGCGCTGCAGGCCCGGGTTCTTCAAGGTGAGTGTTCTGCTGCCCGCACCGGGGCCGATGGCGACTCGGTAGCGAATAGAAGCTGCATTGAGCGTATCAAATATGTCTGTCTCCTCGAAATCGAGCCAGCCGGCGAGGTGGCCAAAGGCACGGACCTCAAGACACTACGGCTATCCCGTCGCAAAAGAGATGAGGAGCCAGATAAGCGAGCCGAATTGGAGCTATTTAACTATATCGAACAATACTACGAGCCCTACGCCACAGAGCACAGTGTCACAGCGATCGAAATCGTCCGCATACTGAAACGAGAATTCGAGTTTCTGAAACACAAGCCCATCGATCAAATCGACAGCGACGACATCGAGCAATGGCGCACGCGACGGAGCAAACAAGTCACCTTCACCCGTATCAAGCGGATTTACACCTATTTAAAGGCCTGTATCAATACCGCGGTTAAGCATTACAAGCTGATCGACCGGTATGAATTGCAGACCTACACCCTCGAGCGAAAGATCAGCGAGAGGGTCAATCCCCCGAAGATCCGCTATCTATCCAAAGAGGAGGAAGAACGGCTCCTTCAGGCACTTCAGGAGCGAGATCAGGGGCTACGAGAGAAGCGCGCTCGCTATGTGGAATGGCAATCCAAACGCAATCACAAAAAACAACACCAGGAACTAATTACCGATGCAGATTTTCCGGACCATGTAACGCCTATCATTATTCTCGGCTACCAAACCGGCTTTGATTTGGGAGATATTTTTGACCTGGACTGGTCTCACATCGATTTCCCCAACAACCAGATCTGTAAAATTCGGAACAAAACCAGCCACAAGGCCGATAATCCACAACCCGTCGTCGTGCCAATGTCACTGAAAGTGAAAAATACTTTGGCGCAATGGGGTAAGCAGCACGGAATGCGTGGACGGATTTTCAAGAGCCCAATAACAAGCGGAAGGCTGGACAATATTTCAAAGGCCTGGAGATCCGTTTTGACATCAGCTGAGATTACGGACTTCAGGTTTAAGGACCTTCGTCATACCTTTGGGAGTTGGCTGGCTATAGAGAATGTAGGCATCCTACAAATTCGCGACTTAATGGGTCATACAGATGTAAAGACCACTCAGGTTTATGCTCACCTCTGCCCTGATAGAAAAGAGCAGTCCGTGCTGAATGTCTTCTCATAGTCAGCAGCGCGATAGTTGCCGCGGTTTTCGTACACCCTGATGCTGGCGGGGTCCCGAGCGTGGCATAAATCCCATAGAAAACGGAAACTACAAATCATGCGCATCATGTCAAAATCAGAAAATAGGGTTTTTACACCTCCCGTCCTCACGGGGCAATGTATACCACGTTGTGTTAGTACCACTTAGTGCTATACTAATCTACATGATGGTTTACCAAACCAAAACCTTTGCCCGCTGGGCAAAGAAAGCCGGATTGCAGGATACAGAACTCTATGTTGCCGCCCAGGAAGTCGCTGCTGGTCGGGTAGAAGCCAAGCTGGGTGGTAATGTCTACAAAAAGCGCGTAGCCCTTCCGGGTGGTGGTAAGAGCGGTGGTAGCCGAACCCTGATAGCCATAATGAGAGGCAAGCATTCATTCTATCTCTATGGATTTGAGAAAAGTGAGCGCAGTAACATTAAGACAAACGAGCTTTCCACGCTAAAAAGTGTAGCGAAGGTGTGGCTGTCCATGCCCGCCGCCGGATTAAAAGCAGCGTTGAGAGCCGGAGAAATCAAAGAGGTAAAGCAAGATGAGTAGACTACTCGATGAAATGCATGAAAGTATGACGGGCCTGCACGAAGCTGGGCTTCTGAGCACGGATGATATGCGCAAGTTCGATGCTGCCTGTCTACCCACGGTGAAGCAATACACCCCGGCGCAAATCAAAAAAATTCGTACCAGGAGCAACGCCAGTCAACCAGTGTTTGCAAAGTGCCTTAATACCAGCGCATCTACCGTGCGCCAATGGGAAAGCGGCACCAAAAAGCCCAGTGGGATAGCCCGGAAAATGCTCAGTCTTGTCGACAGCAAGGGATTGGGAGTATTGCTAGAAGCTTGATCCCGTGTTGTGGAGATCGGACTGAACCTTGGAAGAAGCGGATGGCCGCCCCCTACGACCGGCTGATTCGTAGCTATCAAGTTAAAACTTAACCTAATGTTTTAATTGAACTTTTTGATGGGGCGTTCGTTGTAAACGGTATAACCAAGCACAACTATGCCGGACCCAATCCGGCAAAACTTCGGCAAAAATCCACGGGCTTGACACCGGCTTATATACCAAAACTTTTATTGATATAGTTTATGCTGTTTTTGCCAAATATAGGCAAATGTGGCATATTACATATATAATGAAGAACCTCGCAGGAATTGGCAAAAAATCGCGCTCTGATCTAAGTATGGTTCTGGAACAGCATGCTGGCCCCATCACACCTAAGATCGTTGCAGAAACCCTCAATATTTCAACACAAGAGTCGGGTAGACTGCTCTCGAGGTGGAATAAAAGCGGATGGATGCACAGAGTAAAACGAGGTGTATACATACCAGCGTCGCTGTCCTCAACCAGTATCACGCCAGTCATCGAGGAGCCTTTTCTGATCGCGGACGCTATTTATGGCCCTGGATACATTGGCGGTTTTAGTGCTGTCAAACACTGGGACTTGTCTGAGCAGATTATAGAAACCGTTACTTACTACACCCGCAAAATGGTCAGGATACGCCATCCAACTCACGGTGGCGTTAAGTTTAAATTAAAGACAATAGCCGAACATAAACATTTTGGACTTAAGCCAATATGGATAGGTAGCCATAAGATATATGTCAGTGATCCCACAAAAACAATAGTTGATATATTCGACGACCCGAAGGTTGTAGGTGGAATGGCAATAGTGCAGGACATCTTTGGAGAGTACTTTGAATCTGAGTATTACGATTTCGAACTATTGGTTCAGTACGTCCACAAAATAAACAACAAGAGCATATTCAAGCGTTTGGGCTTTTTACTCGACACGTGCTTTCCAATCGGTCAAGCGGAGCTATCATTACTTCGCGAAAACATATCGGAGGGGTACTCCATTTTTGACCCTTCGACAACTCCCAAACAAACAATTTCCAAGTGGAGATTGAAAACATCTCGTTCATGGAAGGCTCTGTATGATAGGAAAAAATGAAGTCCTAAAAATGGCGGGTGAGCTAGGGCTTCGACCTGACACGATCGAGAAAGACTATATTTTGGGCTGGATGTTATGGGGCATTAATAATCATCGAGCCACCTCATCCTGGGCCTTTAAAGGCGGGACAAGCCTCAAAAAATGTCACTTTGAAACCTTCAGGTTTTCTGAAGACTTGGACTTTACACTGACTGACAAGAGGCAACTTTCAAGCGAATTTCTACATCAAGTATTCGCCGAGATCACACAGCTACTCTCCGAGACGCCAGGCAAGGCATCGAATTTTTTGGAGACCGTTTTAAGTTCAAGGTAATTGAAAAAGAAGCCGGTGAACTTTCAGTCCAAGGTAAAATTCACTACAACGGTCCCTTGCGTCGAACACAAGGAGTCGCAAGTATTAAACTCGACCTGACAAGCGATGAAATTCTTGTACTACAAACCCATTCCCAGCCTGTCCATCACCCTTACTCCGATGCACCAAGCGAAGGCATCAGTGCTACATGCTATGCATTTGAGGAAGTGGTAGCTGAGAAAATACGCGCCCTCGCGCAACGTGCCAGGCCAAGGGACCTATACGACGTTGTGCACTTCTATCGAACAAAAGACATGATAGATAACCCGAATCTAGTTTATAGCGTTCTAGAGAAAAAGTGTAAGAGGATAGGAAGTATAACAGGGCTTTTTGATCGAAAGTCAGAGTATCGAATTAGATCGGTTGCCTGCTTGTTTGATGAAAGCGTGTAGCGGTATGACGAGTAGTGGTTAAACGCTACCAAGTTTTTTGTTGCTTGTGGTGATTGGCTGACCTG
>JABJED010000539.1 GCA_018665025.1 Gammaproteobacteria bacterium | reverse complement strand
GAAGTACTTGACCTGATCATGTCGGAACCAAACGTCAAATGCGTGTTGGGTAACCATGATCTTCATTTTCTTGCTGTTGCTACGGGCCAGCAAACACCGAAACGCAAGGACACGATCGAGGATCTGCTCAATAGCCCGAGGCTCGATGAGTATATTGACTATGTGAGGCATCTTCCGATTCTGCACTATGACCGTGCTGAAAATCTCGCCATGGTTCATGCTGGTATTCCCCCGCATATGGACATCAACACCTGCCTGGCACTAGCAAGTGAAGTAGAAACCATCCTGCAATCGGACCAGTATCCCGGATTTCTTAAAGCAATGTATGGTAACGAACCCACCATCTGGCATGACCAACTCTCAGGCACGGACCGACTTAGAGTGATTACGAACTACTTTACCCGGATGCGCTACTGTTCCCACGATGGTGAATTGGAACTTACCCACAAGGCGGACATCCAACCCGATGGTTTCGCACCATGGTTTACCTTTGAGCGCAGTGACCAGTTGCAGGTTGTATTTGGCCACTGGGCTGCCTTGAATGGTCACACCGGAGTCGACTTTGCTATCCCCCTTGATACAGGATGCGTCTGGGGACGAGAACTCACGGCTATGCGTTTAGAAAACAAAACCTTTTCCTCAGTAGAAGCGGAATCGTGACCATGGATGTCTACCTGGTTGGCGGCGCCGTGCGCGACGCCCTTCTCGATCTACCCGTAACAGAAAGAGACTATGTTGTCGTCGGCGCAACGGAACAGGAAATGCTGGACGCAGGTTACCGAACAGTTGGTAAGGATTTCCCCGTGTTCCTGCATCCTGAAACACAAGAAGAATACGCCCTCGCCCGGACCGAGAGAAAAACCAGCCCGGGACATACCGGTTTTGTGTGCTACGCATCACCAAAGGTTACCCTTGAAGAAGACCTATTGAGGCGGGATCTCACGATCAATGCCATTGCCCGGTCTGGTTCCGGAGAACTCAAAGATCCTTTGGGTGGTCAGGCAGACATCGCCTCTAAATCGCTGAGACACGTCTCCGATGCCTTTATCGAGGACCCTTTACGTGTCCTGCGTGTCGCCAGGTTTTATTCACGGTTTTACCACCTTGGCTTTACGGTTCACTCTGATACAACTGCATTGATCGTGAAGATGGTAAATGAAGGACAGATAGCAGAACTAACGGCGGAACGTATTCATGGCGAATTAAATAAGGCCCTGAACACTAAAGACCCTGCAGTATTCTTCGATTATCTTCGCCTGGTGGGTGCTCATGAATTGCTGTGGCCCGAGATCACAAAGGACGACATAGATAACCTTCGACGGCTGTCATCAACAAATATCCCATCCCCGCAGGTCGAAACCTGTTTCGCGGGTTTAACCATGAAACTGGATAGCACACGGCTTACGAATCTCTGTCAGCGCCTGAAGTGTTCGAATAATAGAACAGAGACCTCTAGCCTGGTCGCAAAGTTTCTCGCGAAATGGATCTTGTTGAATGAACTTAACGCTGAGGAAATCATCTCGCTACTTCAACAAACGGATGCCTTCAGAAAGCGTGCCAGATTCGACGCTTTTAACGAAATTTGCGCCAATATCAGCAATGACAAAGCCCTGCCCGCCAGATGGTGTCATTTTCTCGATCTTGTCTCAAACGTCAGGGCAAGTGATATCGATACCGGGGAAACAGGCCCGGCGCTGGGCAAAGCAATACGGGAAAGACAGACAAAACTGGTGAAAGCTGCCATTCCATTCAATGAATGAAAAAACGCAGCGAGATCCCACGAAAGTCGCATTGACCGCCGACGTATCCCCAGGCGCTATACTCTGGCCAATAGATAGCCTGGACCTACCACTAGCGCGTTTAGACGTTTTCTCTCGCTATCGCCCGGTAGCCAATATCAGTACGAAACTCCGCCCCATTAAATGAAATTTGGTTTACAGCAGCGTAAGCCTTTTCATTGGCTTCAAGCGCGCTAGAGCCAAGCGCAGTAACCCCCAACACTCTCCCCCCATTGGTAACGACTTCGCCGTCTTTCATCGTAGTTCCAGCATGGAAAACCTTGGCAACCTCAACATCCCGGAGGCCGGAAATCACCTTGCCGTCATCATAATTACCCGGGTAACCACCCGAGGCCATGACGACTGTTAAAGCAACGCGTGGATCAAATGATATTTCAGTTTCATTCAGTCGCCCATCGATCGCCGCGACCATCAAGCTGACAAGTTCAGTCTGCAATCGCGACATGATCGGCTGGGTTTCCGGATCCCCAAACCGGCAGTTGTATTCAATGACCCTGGGCCGGCCTTCTTTGTCGATCATCAACCCTGCGTAAAGGAAACCGGTATATGGGTGACCTTCATCTTTCATTCCCTGAAGCGTTGGTTTAATCACTTGATCGATTGTTCTGCTAAATACCTCAGCCGTGACTACCGGTGCGGGAGAGTATGCCCCCATGCCGCCGGTGTTTGGGCCGGTATCACCGTCGTAGGCTGCCTTGTGGTCCTGGGATGTTGCGAACGGCAAGAAATTTTCACCATCGGCAATGATGATGAAGCTAGCCTCTTCTCCCTCCAGAAACTCTTCGATCACCACTCGGGATCCAGCGCCAGATAGAACGTTGCCACTCAACATATCGGCAACTGTAGATTTCGCTTCCCGTATAGACTGAGCGATGACCACACCCTTCCCTGCTGCAAGGCCGTCTGCCTTGATAACAATGGGTGGTATTTGTGTATCCAGATATTCATCGGCAGCTTCTATTTCATCGAATGCCCGGTAATCTCCAGTTGGAATACCGTATTTCTTCAGGAAAGCTTTGGTAAAACTCTTGGATCCTTCCAGCTGCGCCGCAGACTTTGATGGCCCGAAGCATCTCAGTCCGGCTTCTGCGAACCTGTCGACACAACCAGCAACCAGTGGGTCTTCAGGACCGACGACCGTCAGGTCAATTTTCTCGGTTTGCGCAAACTCAATCAATGCGTCGAAGTCCATCGGCGAAATGGACACATTGTGCAGCTTTTCTTCAAGTTCAGTTCCTGCGTTGCCCGGAGCAACAAACACTTTTTCGACAGCACTCGATTGAGCGATTCGCCATGCGAGCGCATGCTCACGGCCACCGCCTCCAGTTACCAGTACTTTCATAACGAGCCCCACATAATCTCTAACCCTGCCTTAAACCAATGACAATTTAGTGCCTGAAATGTCTCATCCCCGTGAATATCATCGCCATACCTGCTTCATCGGCTGCATCGATAACCTCCTGGTCTCGCATGGAACCACCGGGCTGAATGACCGCGCTGATACCCACCTCT
>JABJED010000538.1 GCA_018665025.1 Gammaproteobacteria bacterium | reverse complement strand
GCATAGACCCGCCCTTACCTTTAGCGCAACCTGTAGCCTTGCCGTAGATCTCAGCGATCATGGCATTTAAATTGCCACCCTTGGCCAAATAATGCGCATGACCTCGATGAGTACTAACCGCAAAATCCCTTTTACTTATTGTCTCAGCAAAGACAGCGGGAATGGATTCCTGCCCAATCGACAAATGTACAGGGCAACGCATCTTGCCCTGCGGGTAACGATGGTATTAGGCGACAATTAACTTGTCCGGTTGACGACAATTATGTTGTCCGGTTGATCTGATACAGTCAGGTACTGATTCCAAGAGGAGATATCAGTGTCTGGTAAACCCATTACAGATCAACAAATCAGGTTATATATGAAACAACGTAAACAAGGCCGAACCCAAGTAGTCGCTGCAGCAAAGGCTGGTCTCTCAGAGCGCTCAGCCCGCCGTATTGACCATGGCGAACTCACTCCCCAACCGAGACTCAAACGCCATTGGCGTACACGTGAAGATCCATTGGCAGATGTTTGGCAACGTGTTCTGGTACCGATGTTGGAACAGAACCCATCCTTATTGCCGATGACTCTATTTGAGTATCTCTACGACAATTACTCTGGCCAGTACGATGAGACGATCCAGCGCACCCTACAACGGCGTATTAAAGCCTGGAAGGCCCAGTATGGTCCGGCTAAAGAGGTTATATTCCGACAGACCAAAGAACCCGGGCGACTGGGTATTTCAGACTTCACCCAAATTAAAGACTTCACGATTACGATTCAAGACCAAGCTTTCAAGCATCTGCTGTACCATTATCGTTTGCCCTTCAGTAGTTGGTGTTATGTCAAGGTCATCTGTGGCGGCGAAAGTTATACGGCACTATCGACCGGACTTCAAGACGCTCTATGGCGTAGTGGCGGCGTACCGCAAGAACACCGAACCGATAGTCTGAGTGCCGCATTTAACAACCTGGCTGAAAAAGAGCAATTGACCGTACGTTATCATGACTTGTGCCGGCATTACGGGCTCAAAGCAACGCGTAATAACCCGGGGGTCAGCCATGAAAATGGCGCGATAGAATCCCCGCATGGTCATTTGAAACGGCGTATTAGACAAGCCTTGCTGATTCGTGGCAGTCATGAGTTTGCATCATTAGAAGACTATCAGGGTTTTATTGATGGTGTTGTGAGTAAAATCAATCAGCGTTGTCATAGCCGATTTCAACAAGAGCGTGCTTGTCTCAAATCTTTACCAAAACGCCGGACTCATGATTATGCCGAACATCGCGTGCTGATTAGCAGCAGTAGTACGTTTGATTTGAAACGGGTGACCTATACCGTACCCTCCCGCTTTATTGGGGAGCGTCTTTATATTCAGCTTTTTGATCAACAATTGAAGTTATTTCACGGTCATGCGTGGGTCTTGGACTTGCCTCGGGTCTATGCCCCCTCAAAACAACGCGGTCGGTGTGTCAATTATCGCCATGTGATTGATTCTTTGGTGCGCAAACCCCAAGCGTTCAGGTACTCACAACTGCGTGATGACCTGTTGCCGTCACCGGATTACCAACGCATCTGGCATTATGTTGATGAGACACTGCCCTGTCACAAAGCCTGCCGCTATATCGTTCGGCTTTTGCACCTAGCGGCAACACAACAGTGCGAATCAGCACTCGGTCGTTATGTTCTGAAAGCGATTGATCTGGGCGGGCTTCCCAGTGAGCTGAAATGTCGGCAACAGTTTAGTGCTGAGACAAGGGTGATTCCCATTATATCAAGTCAGCAACACCGGCTAGATGCATACGACCAACTCCTTGAATTCGCACCCTCACCGGAGCAACAGTATGGCTAACGTGGCATCGCTACCGGTATTACTCAAAGAACTTAAACTCAGCAGTATTGCCAGACACTGGGAAACGTTGGCACAAAAAGCACTGGATGAACAGTGGTTGCCGCAAACTTACTTGGCTGAACTCTGTGAACAGGAAGCCTTAGAACGTTACCAGAAACGGTTACAACGGTATTTACGTGAAGCGCAACTGCCACCTGCTAAGCAACTCAGTCAATTTGATTTTGCCGTAACCACCGGTATTAACAAGAATCGGGTAATGGCGTTAGTTCAGCAACGCCAATGGGTCAATCAAGCCGAGAATGTCCTGCTCTTTGGCGCCAGCGGTGTGGGTAAAACGCATTTAGCTTGTGCTATTGGCTATGCGCTGATTGAGCAGGGTATACGTGTTAAATTCACTTCGGCAACACGCATTGTACAAAGCTTACAGCAATCCAAAGAGGACCTCAGCCTGGCCGATGCACTGATTCGACTGGATAAATACGCGGTACTGATTATCGATGATATGGGCTATGTTAAAAAGAGTAGCCAGGAAACTCAGGTGTTGTTTGAGTTGATTGCTCATCGTTATGAGACTGGCAGTTTAATCATTACTTCCAACCAGCCGTTTAGCGCTTGGGATCAAATCTTTGATGACAACATGATGACCGTCGCCGCTATCGACAGATTGGTACACCACGCCACAATCCTAGAGATCAAAGGTGAAAGTTACCGGAAAAAAGTTTCGATGGAAAGGAGGGAAAAGCAGGCTAATAACTAACGAAAATAAACCCTATCAACCGGCCAAGTTAATTGACGCGTACCGGACAAAGTAATTGACGTCTAATACATGCCTGTGATCCACGTTGAATTAATGGCAACCAAAGCGAAGAAGCCACTTTAGAGCTCTTATATACCCGAATTGTTGAACTAGCAATACAAGAAGGTATTTCATCCATTGCTATTCCAGCGATCGTCACAGGAATCTTT
>JABJED010000537.1 GCA_018665025.1 Gammaproteobacteria bacterium | reverse complement strand
GTGGTAGTTGTGCATCCGTGCTAGGTCACGTTCCGTTACATTAGTGCACATTGGCATCAACTCCCGTTTACAAGACACCCCTACAATCTCCTCCCATAAACCAAATATGTAAACGGGCAAACAACATGTACAAGACTATCCTGGCTTTCCTACTCATCGCACTGACCACAGGTTGCTCTACTTATAGCGGCACACAATCTACTGCTGAAATGGAATTCTGCTGGGAAAGAGGCATGAACTTTCAGTGGATTGAAGAGTTTGACGCGGGTTGTGTTGATCCGACTGCCCAATCTACAGCAATGCGAATTTCTAAAATCAAGTGGTTAGAAAAGAACCTGGGCACATTGGCTGGACAGGCTTCACATAAAAGCACAAGGAACATCTAGGGCAAGGGGGCGCAACGTAGCAGTACCGTAAACTTTATTTAAACTGAACCCCCTGACCCGAACTGAACTAGATCCCCCAGCGGATGATAATCATGATAATTGAGTAAACACCCGTTGTTAAAAAAGTTACAAAGGAACCCACAGAATAAAGCCGATACCGGGACGTAAGCTCATCTTCACCAAAACAGGAGACGATATATGGGTTTTTCCTGTTGAATGGTTTAACGAGCACATGGTGCTGGGTTGGCTCGTAGTCATCGTCAACTTCTTTTTCTGCCTGGACCCGCGCAGCGCTTCTTGCGATGTTCCATTCATCAAGGTCGATCTCGCCATCACCATTGGTATCAAATTTACGAAGTAGCTCTTTACGGTCCTTCTTAAGCTGATTGAGAGCGACCCTGGTGCTTTCTTTTATTACTTTATGCCGTGACGGCCCTTGGTTAGTTTCAAACTGACCAAGGCAATAAATTTTCTCTCTCTCGTCAATTCTAGACTCTGTATAGCGATAATTGCCCTGTGTCCAAACCTTGGTGAATTTAGCTTTTACAGTCGCGACATCAGGGTCTATAGCGCAGACTCCGGTGCCATCGTCGATATAAAAGCTAAAGGGGCTGCGATCCGCTGAGACAGTTGTCCATTTGTCTTTGCGATTACCGGTGTCGAACCAACCTTTATTCTGGTATTCCTCGGCCTTGAAGTCGTACCAGACACAATCTGTTCGGGTTCCTGGGGCGGTTAGCGGCTTGTCATCAATAGACCTTGCCTGGCCCTCTAGCTCTACAAACCCCTGGCTTGCACTGCGAATTTTTGAAGTTGGCGTATCCTGCATGATCCGACCATGTCGGATAAAGTAAAACCCAACCGGTAGTGAGATCAGGCAGAGGAGGGCGCTAACGATTAACAACGCCATAAATGCAGCGGGATCCAAACTAATAGTAAAAGTCAGCACGGCATCAATCATTAATCGAGCCTATAGAAACTGGTAGCAGGTCTACTGCCCTAAACCGCAGGTATTCCAGCTCAGTAAATTTGAACGGCCGGGCAATCACCAGATCGGGAAACTGTTGTATACGTATATTGCTAAGACGAACCGATTCATTGAATATTTCACGCCTATCGGCAATAGAATCCTCAAGAACTGATATCCGTTCCTGCAGAGCCAGGAAGTTTTTATTTGCCTTCAATTCAGGGTAAGCCTCGACTCGTACAAACAATTGGTGAAGAGACTCGCGCATCTCAGTCTCTGCACGACCAAGGCCCGGAATATTGTGGTCTTCTCTGGCATCCTGAACATGTGACCTGGCTTGGGTGATAGCCAGCAACAGTTCTTTTTCGTGTTTCATATAGCCTTTGCAGATTGCAACGAGTTGCGGCAGTTCAGTATGTCGCTGTTTCAGGAGTACCTCTATGTTGGCAAACGCTCTTTCAACATTGTTTTTTAGTCTGATGAGCCCGTTATAGATAGCGATGGCGTAACAGATCACGATGATGAACACACCACTGATAATAAATTCTGTAATTCCCATAGAAACTTTCCTTCCTTTAACGCGCCGTCCATGAAGAATCCACCATCCAGCATA
Source organism: Gammaproteobacteria bacterium (assembly GCA_018665025.1). Taxonomy (GTDB): domain Bacteria; phylum Pseudomonadota; class Gammaproteobacteria; order Pseudomonadales; family Azotimanducaceae; genus UBA9659. The sequence continues at coordinate 375 of JABJED010000537.1, read as the reverse complement.
TCGCCATGGCAAGGAATAACAGGCCGGGTAGAAGGGTGATCGCCGGGGAAAACTTTAGCACACAGGTATTGTGCGGACACCTGTAAACCTCTGCTGTCTTATTGGAGGCTATGGTGCCCAAGTCGCGAGTGAATTTAAGGGTTTTTCATGTAGTAAGCCCCGTTTAAGGAAGCTGTGTTAGACAATGCAAGAGCAAAAACAAAGCGATCAACTGGACCTTAGTTGAAACGACTTCGTGCACTTAGGTGATTACAAAGCGTCCAGATATGGTCTCAAAAAACTGCCGAGTTTAGCTAATGTCAGCGGCTTGGTAAGAACATCATTAAATCCGATGTCGCTGTACTCTTTTAATTTGGCCGTTTCCGCATTTGCCGT
>JABJED010000536.1 GCA_018665025.1 Gammaproteobacteria bacterium | reverse complement strand
TTTCACATCACCCATTTTCACTGTGCCGCACGGATGATATCCGCTCGCAGAGAATCGGCGGCAGAGTTTCGACAGTGATTCATCATCGGTACCCCGTGCGGGGTCGGGGAACGTAATTGATTTAATCATCTCCTTAAGTGCGCCTGTAGTGGTGAACCTGAGAGTGTCTTTCATGCAGGCCACCAGCCTTCGGGTGTCGCGGTCGTCTTCACAGAATCGATTGTCGATGATCGGCGCATCAAATGGATCGGCGGAGCGCAGTCGTAACTCGCCGCGGCCATACTGGTATTCGAGCACAGCGGCGATGCTGAAGAGCGCTGGCCCTCCAGGTCGACCTGCAAAGCTGATTTGTTCTATCTGCAGGTCATTTCGTTTGTCTGAGCCTTCAGCTGTATAACGTAATATGGTCTGGATGATCGGCTGGTCGTGATTGATTATCGAAGGGTCTTTCACTTCGCACACGACACTAAGAGCGGGATGATCGCAAAGGTTCTGTCCGACCCCCGGCTCGTCGCCGACAAGGTCAATATTAAACGACTCTAGTGATGCTCTCGGGCCAACGCCGGAATGCATCAGAATTTTTGGTGACATGAGTGCGCCTGCTGAAAGCACAACCAGCTTCGCGTTAAGCGTTTCAGTCGAACCGTCGGCGTTTTGTACCTCAACCCCAGTTGCCTTGCTGCCATCGAACAGGATGCGCGTGGCCGTGGTGTTTGCGCGGATGGTGAGGTTAGGGCGAATGCGAGCTGGTGCAAGATAACCCACTGCGGTTGACACGCGAAGGCGACCCAGCTTATTCATCGGGTGGGGGCCGGCGCCATCATCATCAGGATCGTTAGCGTCTGGGCAGTATTTGTAGCCAAGCCTATCAGCACTATCCATGAATGCCTGGTGTTGCGGTTCTAACTCTTCTTTTGGATATCGGCGAATCGAGATGGGTCCGGCATCGCCGTGGTAGGGCTTGGCGCCGTAATCCAGATCGCGTTCCAGCCTGTTGAAGGCGGGTAACACTTTCTCCCATTGCCATTCGGGGCAACCGAGCTCGGCCCATTCGTTATAATCTTCCGGTACGCCCCTCAGTGCAATAGTTGTATTAACGGCGCTGGAGCCTCCGGTAACACGGCCGCGGGGGAAATTGACTTCACGTCCCCGAGTGGGTTCGTAATTGAGCCCCCAATCGTGCTTGGTATAGGAATTGTTGTGAGAGTTAATCAGGTCGAAAGGCGTGTCGCTCAGGTCCGGATAATCAGGCCCGGCTTCAACTAACAAAACTGTCCGGTTTGGGTCTTCTGACACGCGGCTAGCGATAACAGCGCCTGCGCTGCCCGATCCAATGATAATTACGTCATGCATGACACCATTGTGGCAGTAAACGGTAGGCAAAAAAAAGGGTAGCTGATCGCTACCCTTAAATTCGGAAGAGAAGGCTCTCTATCCTTAAACACTCACTTGAATCAAAACCTAGAACTGACTCATTGTGTTGTCTTTACCACCCGCAAGGAGCGCGTTCTCACCCGCAAAGTATTCTTTGTGGTGGTCACCCATGGTGGTACCAGCCATTTCCTGGTGCTTGACCACGTTCATCTGGCGACGGATTTCTGTGCGCTGTACACCCTTAACGTAGGCAAGCATCGCTTCATCACCGAAGTAGCCCTCAGACAGGGTATCCACACCCAGCGCGGTTTCATGGTAAGTCGGCAGAGTGATCAGATGATGGAAAATACCCGCGTCACGAGCCGCGTCTGCCTGGAAAGACTGAATCAATCGATCTGCTTCCTGGGCCAGTTCGGTATCATCCAGGCTCTCCGCCATTAGGCCCTGGCCATCTGTTGGGTAAGCTGAAACGTCCTTGCCTTTTGCCGTCCATTCTTCCAGAACCTGTTCGCGGAACTTCATAGTCCAGTTGAAAGAAGGAGAGTTGTTGTAAACCAGCTTGGCATCGGGAATTGTTTCACGAACCTTGTTTACCATCTCTGCGATTTGGGCGACGTTCGGCTTCTCAGTTTCAATCCAGAGAAGGTCAGCGCCATGACGCAGACTGGTGATACAGTCGAGAACGACACGATCAACACCAGTGCCCTCACGGAAAGCATACAGCCCGTTATCCAGTCTCACTGGCTTCACCAGATTGCCGCCCTGGTGGATGGTGATGTCATTTTCTAGCAGTTCGCTGATGTCGTGAACAGGCTTTGTTTCAAGGAAGCTGTTGTACTGTGCGGCGAGGTCGCCTGGCTCTTTAGAG
>JABJED010000535.1 GCA_018665025.1 Gammaproteobacteria bacterium | reverse complement strand
GGGCGAATATTCCCGGGCTCTTTCTTCCTTCAGGTCATAGGGGAGTATTTCGCAATAAACCCCCGTTTCACGAAGGCGACGCGCAATCAGTTGTGTGTACTGGGAACCAAAATCAAGAATCAGGATTTTTTCCTGATGAATATCAGGGTATGACGACATGAGATTTGCTGACAATTAGTAAGAAGCGATTATACATCGTCGGACGCCTAAATGATGCCGTTCAGGTAAACTGCGCACATGGAAAGATCGAACCGACAAGTAATTTCCGTCTCGGACCTTAATCGTAATGCGAAACGGCTGCTGGAATCAGAATTCCCGATCCTTCATGTGGAGGGCGAGATATCGAACCTGGCCCAACCAGGCTCTGGTCACTGGTATTTCACCCTGAAAGACGACCGTGCGCAGGTACGATGTGCCATGTTTAAGAACCGCAACCACATGGTTCGATTTAAACCGCGCAATGGCCAGCAAATCGTCGTTCGCGGCCGCATCAGCCTTTACGAGGGCCGCGGTGAGTTCCAAATGATCGCAGAGTTTCTCGAGGACTCGGGAGACGGTGCGCTACGCCGGGCATTCGAGAAACTAAAGGCCTCGCTTCAAACTGAAGGGCTGTTTGATGAAGTTCGAAAGAAGCCCCTGCCAAGTCTGCCGGAACATATTGCGATCATCACCTCGCCTAGCGGCGCCGCGGTCCGCGATGTCATCTCGGTGATGCAGCGCCGTTTCCCGGCTATCCGAATCAGTATTCTTCCGGTCCAGGTACAGGGAGATCAATCAGTACCACAAATCGTCGCAGCGCTGCAAAGGGCTAACCGTCTTTCCGGCGAGCACGAGACAGCACCATTCGACCTGATCCTTCTCACTCGCGGGGGTGGTTCTCTTGAAGACCTCTGGTCGTTTAATACTGAACCCGTTGCCCGCGCCATTGCTTCGAGCCACCTGCCTGTCGTGTCCGCGGTGGGCCACGAATCAGACTTTTCAATCGCAGATTTTGTTGCAGACCTCAGGGCTCCAACACCATCGGCCGCCGCCGAACTCATCACGCCGGACGGCGATGTTCTGCTGGATAGCTTCAATATGCTCACCCGGCGCCTGTGGCAGTTGATGCTCCAGCAGTTGACTGATGGTGCAAAAGAAATCATGCATCTCCAGAAAAGACTACGGCATCCACGCGCCCATCTGGAAGAACTGGCACAGCGCCTGGATGAACTAGAGCGTCGACTGACAGGTAGCATCAACAATCAGCTGGAGAGACAGCAATCGCGGCTGGACCGATACAGACTCACATCTCCGCAAACAACCATCGATGCAAACAGAGTAAGACTCGGATACCTGAAGGAAAAACTCATTGGGCGTTCACAATCTGCGATCAGGGTCCGGTCGGATCAACTGGTGAACCTCACTGTGAGACTAGACACCCTCAGCCCGCTCGCCACATTGCAACGGGGTTATGCCATTGTTTCATCAGCGGCAGATGAACACATTGTTACCCGTTCACAGGATCTACAGCCGGGTGATCATATTCGCGCGCGGCTGAAAAGCGGCGCGGTTATAGCCGAAGTACAAACCATTGAGGTACCGACCACTAGTGATGAATAAAGATTGCCGAGTGAAGTGTCTGGCTTTGACCTTGTTGATGATAGGCCAATGTGCGCTGGGCCTGCCCACACACGATTCCGTTCCCGGCGGCATCGCTCTGGTACCGTTAACCACAGACAGAAACGTGATGTTTGATGGTCGCCTGGTGATGGTCACTGAATCGAAAGGAGGCTATGTCGCCGTCGTTGGTATACCACTTTCCCGTTCACCAGGCTCTTTCCACCTGGACACAGCGGAAGGCAAGGTCCACTTCAAGGTGAAAGAAAAACAGTACGAAGAACAACGTTTAACCATACAGAACAAACGCAAGGTCAACCCATACGCCCAGGATATGGAACGAATAACCCGGGAACGCGCAGAGATGGACGCCGCGTTTAACCATTTCAGTCCGGTTAACCGAGCCGACACAGACTTTGATTTACCAACAGCAGGCATTGTGTCGAGCCCCTTTGGCTTAAGACGCGTACTAAACGACCAGCCCCGAAGCCCTCACAGTGGTTTGGATATCGCTGCCCCCGAAGGCACCCCCATACACTCACCAGCTCGAGGAAGAATTGTCGCCACAGGTGATTACTTCTTCAATGGCAATACTGTGCTGGTTGATCACGGCCAGGGACTGATCACCATGTACTGCCATATGAGCAGCATTAGTGTAGAGGTAGGCCAGGCTGTCGATAAGGGGCAATATCTTGGAGATGTGGGCAAGACCGGCCGAGTTACCGGCGCGCACCTTCACTGGGGTGTCAGCCTGAACAACGCCCGCGTCAATCCTGACTTGTTCCTGAACCAGGAAAACACACCCTAGCTTTTCTTCTTGCCTTTCTTCTTGCCTTTCTGGGCGTGAGAATTCATCCGCTTACGGCTATCGACCTGTCGGTCAGTAAGCTTGTTCTTACGGCCTTTAAACGGGTTTTCAGCTGTTCGAAACTCCATCCGAAGAGGCGTTCCTTTCAACTTTAGCGCATCAACAAACTGGTGCATTAGATACCGCTTATAAGCTTCCGGGACTTTTTCGGTCTGGTTCCCATGCACGATAATAATTGGCGGGTTATTACCACCGAGGTGCGCATACCGGAGTTTAATGCGGCGACCATTTACCAGCGGCGGTTGATGATTGAAGATCGCACGCTCGAGAATCTCATTTAACCTTGAAGTAGGTACTTTCAACGTCGCAGAAGCATAGGCCTGATGGATCGAATCATACAGATGTCCCACTCCGCTTCCGTGAAGCGCCGAAATGAAATGCATCTTCGCGAAATCAATAAAGGTAAGACGCCGATCCAACTCAGATCGAACCTGGTCTTTCTGGTCCTGGTCCGTTCCATCCCATTTGTTGATAGCGATCACCAATGCTCGACCGGCATCCAACACATGGCCAAGCAGGTGCAGGTCCTGGTCTACGATACCCTCCCGGGCATCAACCATCAGGATGACAACATTCGCATCCGAAATCGCCTCGAGAGTTTTGATGATCGAGAACGTTTCTATCTTCTCGATAACCTTGCCCCTTCGCCTGACTCCTGC
>JABJED010000534.1 GCA_018665025.1 Gammaproteobacteria bacterium | reverse complement strand
TAGGGTACTAATCATGAGGTTCATTCGTCGATTTAAACAAGACTTGGCAAAAGAGGTCACCGAATGGGTCGCGGATGATCTTATCGATGAAGATCAGGCGATTCTAATTTTACAAAGGTACGGGATTACTCCTGGGCAACCCTACAATTTAGGATACACGCTTCTGATTGGTCTTGGGTTCCTGTTCATTGGCCTATCCGTTATCACTTTGATCGGCGCTAACTGGGACGAGATACCTCGCGTCGCAAGAATGTCAGGCCTTATCGCGCTAACCGCTGGTACTCACCTCGTAGGTATTTGGTTTTACGGGAAAACTCAGGTCAACAAATCTGTCGCCTATTTCTTTTTAGGAAACCTTTTTTTTGGTGGCTCAATCATACTAATCGCGCAAATCTATCATCTTGGCGAGCACATGCCAGATGGGGTGTATTGGTGGGCACTAGGGTGTTTACCTCTTGCAGTACTTCTCCGCAGTCGGTTACTTGCGATCCAAATGATGGTGCTGGCGCTTCTATGGTTCTATTTGGAAATTGATCTCGGATATTATCCTACGACGGTTCCCTTGTTTGTGGCCGCTGCAGCGTATGTAGTGGTTAGGTCTGAAGGCAGTGCAATATTGTTTCTAATAATTTTCGCCACTTTGGGTCTCTGGATGGAGTACAGCCTCAGCATGTACTGGAAGCAAGGTGCGAGTTTACGATGGGAAGCAGAACATCTGATCATCACAGTAAGCTTTTTTGCCGCTGCTTATGGATTTAGCCAATGGCTAGCGACCCATTCCAGTTCTATCGCAAAGGAATATGGCGCTCTGCTCGGGGTCTGGTGCCTGCGTTTTGTGCTGATCCTAACGATGTTCCTTAGCTTCAAGGGGCCTTGGCAAGATTTGATTAATGCTGATTGGAACCATCTCCCTTTGATGAGCTTTTTGTCCATGTTGCTATGGACTCTTGCCGCATACTTTGTCTATATCTCACGCCATTACCTGCCTACCATCGTGTTCTTCCTCCTCTTCTTCAGCACTTCGGTGTTGCTCATCGGTACTGACACAGCCGGGCACGCCATCTTTTTTCAAGTTGTCTACAACATGATCCTTGTTGGGCTAGGGGTCTGGCTGATTATTGGTGGAATTAGCACGAACATTAGTCATGACTTCTGGACGGGTGTCTGCACGCTCTTGGCCATGGCTACTCTGCGATATATAGACTTGATTGGAGGTTACGTCGGCGGAGCAATTCTGTTTATGATGATTGCTGGCATTTTGTTGGGCGCGGCACATTACTGGAAGCGGTATCAATTGAGTGAAGCCCAATGACAAAAGGGAGCCGCCTGCTAATAATCGCGGTAATCGCGCAGATGGCCGTACTAGTAGGTATGTACGTTACTGCGGCACTACCGCTTTGGACGGGTGCGGAAATTAGGTTAGCGACAGCGCCCGTTGACCCAAGATCATTGTTTCGTGGCAACTACGCTCTACTCAGTTACGATATTTCAGAGATTGACTCAACTTATTTTAAAAACCTGGATGAGTTGCGCCATGGTGAAATTGTCTTCATTTTGTTATCAAACACAGATGAGGTTTCACGGCTTGATGGTGTTACTTTGATGAAACCTTCAGAAGGACGATTCGTCAGAGGCAGGTTACAAAACCCTAATTCTTCACTAGCAACTCAGCGAATCAGGTATGGCATCGAAGCTTTTTTCGCCCCGAAAGAGGAGGCGCTTTTGCTGGAGAAGAAGCTTCGAACAGGTGCTGTTGCTGTCGTTTTTTTATCGCAAAACGGTAAGCCAGCCCTTCATGCAATTGAACCTCGAAGATAATTAGCGCTAGTGAGTTTGTGGCACTTCTTTTCTCAACAGTGCGTAAATATTGCCTATACTTACAGCAGTCACCGCAAGCAGTTAAAAGGGAGATCAAATTTTGAGTCAGTTAGAGACGAATGCTAATGAGGTAGCTGTTGCTATTAGCATTGAAAAAATCGGGTTTTACGAGGGTTTTAATCGG
>JABJED010000106.1 GCA_018665025.1 Gammaproteobacteria bacterium | reverse complement strand
TACTCTTCATTGTCGCGTTAGTCGTTGTTGCCCTTTACTGGCACAACTCGATGCAATCGAAAACTTATGCCGTGCAATATGCGCGTAAGGAATGCGAAAAAGAGGGCGCACAGCTCTTGGACCAGACCGTGCAGCGAATAAGATTGTCGTGTAGTCGCGACAGGAATGACCAGTGGCGGCTTTGGCGTGAATACCGCTTTGACTATTCGATTGATGGTGTTAATCGACTTGAGGGTAGGCTGGTTATCCTTGGTTATCGCCTGGTCAGGTCGGCGCTTGAAAATGCTAACCCGGTTATTCATTAGTCTGGGGCTGGCGATAGTCAATTCCTGATTGCTATCCATTATCCGTTTAGCTTCGTTCTATAAGACTTCGGTAGGTCTTCAGGTGTTTTAGCGCCTCCGCGTGCTCCCCAACCAGCTCATAGAGCCGAGACAGGTTGTAGTGTGCGTCTGCCAGGTTTGAGGCACGCTTGTACGCGTCGATCGCGTCCTGGATCCTGCCCATATCCTCAAACAGTGTCCCAAGGTTGAATGCGGCAAGGACATTGTCGCGTTCAACATCGAGTGCATGGTTGTAGTGTTCCTCGGCGGATTCGTATTCACCGGCTTCCTGTAGCAATCTTCCAATGTTGACGTGTGCATCAGAATGGTAGGGGTCCAGCTCAAGGGCTCGAAGGTAGGCGGCAGGGGCATCCTGCGGAGAAACTGCCTCCAGGTCGACTCCAAGGTCGAACCAGTCATCAGAAGAAAGCTGGTCGCTGGCTTGCGCTTCCTCGGCTGCCTGTCGAGCCAGTGGCGCAACTGTTCCTGCAAGGTCTGCTACAGCGAAATTAAAATGTATCTGTCCGGTCGCTGCATCATAGACCTGGTCGGCCTCACGAATTACAACAGCGCCGCCATCCCCTGCAATTCTTAACGAAGTCAGTGGGCGGTTCGACGGTAATTTGGATTTGAGATTAAAAAGGGCGTTGTTAATTTCTGCCCGTCGAACACCAGCTTGCATGAGTTCTTTCGCCGTGCGCAATACAATGATGTCCTGAAAGTCGAAGCGATAGTGATTCCCGGCTGTTCTGGTCGGCTCTAGAATCCCTGCGCGAGCAATTTCCCGAATGAGTTCCGGGGACAGTTCTAGCAGTTCCGCTACATTTTGTGTCGAGTACCCCTTCATACGGCCCAGTGACTACCTCTTAACTTATTTGTCGGCGCTATCTTCGTTCGAGCTTTTCTGGTGGCAGTTTTGTGGCTTCTTTGCGCCCTTCATGAACCACGACAATATCTCCACCATTTACGGTCTGCCCAAACACCTCGAGCATATGGTGTCTGGCCTCGTCTGTATAGTTCTCAAGTTCAAATCTTTCTGTCAGTAGCTAGCTAGCCAATTGAAGGGAAAACGTGACAAATAGAGTGACAGCTAATCCAGTTAAACCGGTGCTCATGCTGGTGCCTTCGGGTCAATCGGGTTTTAAGAATGTAGCTAACGCGGGTGATAATTGACCTAAACAGCCTGAAGCCGGGTATCTGTCGAAAATAGATTAGCCGGTGAACCATTGATTTCAGCGCTGAAACAAGGCCTGGGTTGAATTGATTTCTCCCAACTCATGCTTCTGGCGGGCTGAATCTATATAATGCGCGCGGCTTTAACAGACATGCCAATCCGGCCATGCTGGATTGAAATAACACGAGGTAATTATGGCAAGTTTTAACTGGCAAGACCCATTTTGTATGGACGATCAGCTCTCGGATGATGAGCGCATGATTCGGGACACAGCGAAAAGCTATGCGAAGGACAAGCTGATGACGCGTGTCCGGCAGGCCTACCGTGATGAACACTTTCATCGCGAAATTATGACCGAAATGGGTTCGCTTGGTCTTCTTGGCCCAACCTTGCCAGAGAAATATGGCTGTTCGAATATAAACTATGTTTCCTACGGCCTGGTTGCTCGGGAGATCGAGCGAGTGGATTCGGGCTATCGTTCCGCCATGAGCGTTCAATCTTCACTCGTGATGCACCCAATTTACGCCTATGGTACAGAAGAGCAGCGAGAGAAATACCTGCCTAAACTGGCAACCGGAGAATGGGTTGGCTGTTTCGGACTGACGGAACCCGATCACGGCTCTGATCCCGGCAGCATGATTACCCGAGCTGAAAAGACCTCCGATGGTTATCTTCTCAATGGTGCAAAAATGTGGATCACCAACTCGCCAATTGCCGACCTTGCGGTGGTCTGGGCAAAACTGGATGGCGAAATCAGGGGGTTCATTGTCGAGAGAGGAACACCCGGGTTTGAAACCCCCAAGATTGAGGGAAAGCTCAGCTTGCGAGCGTCGGTAACCGGCGAGATCGTGCTGCGTGACGTTGAGATACCCGAAGAGAACCTGCTGCCGAATGCGAAGGGTCTTGGAGGGCCGTTTGGTTGCCTTAACAAAGCACGGTTCGGTATTTCATGGGGAGCGATGGGGGCCGCAGAGTATTGCTGGCATGCAGCCCGTACTTACACATTGGACCGTAAACAGTTTGGCAGACCACTGGCCGCAAACCAACTGATCCAGAAGAAGCTGGCTGATATGCAAACAGAAATCACCCTGGGGTTACAGGGTGCTCTTCGAATCGGCCGAATGATGGACAATGACGAATGTCCGGTTGAGAACATCTCCATGATGAAACGAAACAACTGTGGCAAAGCGCTCGATATCGCGCGGATGGCGAGGGACATGCATGGCGGTAACGGTATATCGGATGAGTACCATGTGATGCGGCACCTGATGAACCTGGAAACTGTCAACACCTATGAAGGCACCCACGATGTCCACGCATTGATCCTGGGTCGCGCCCAGACTGGCTTGCAGGCATTTTCAAATTAGGAACATAGAAAAGTAGGCTTTTTCCTACACAAAACACAGCATTTTCCTTCAATGGGAATCGGCGTCTGCTGACTTCCAATCCTTGTGTGTCAGGTCTATCTTTGGTGACTGAGCCGCAAGAAGGAGAATACAGTGATTCGAATTATTGTCGTAGACGATCATCAACTAGTACGAACAGGCACTCGACGTTTACTGGAAGATGTGCCGGGATTGAAAGTTATTGCCGATGCCGGCAACGGGGAAGAAGCAGTGGAGCTTGTCAGGGAACTGAAGCCCGATGTTGTCCTGATGGATATTCAGATGCCTGGGATTGGTGGGCTTGAAGCTACTCGCAGGTGTCTGCGCGCGCACCCGGAGGTAAGGGTTCTCGTGGTCACCATTTATGAAGATGAACCCTACCCATCCAAATTGCTGAATGTTGGTGCCTCGGGCTATCTCACCAAAGGCGCAGACATCAAGGAAATGCTGTTGGCGATTCGCAAGGTGCATGCCGGGCAGCGATACATCTGCGCCGAAATTGCCCAACAACGCGCGCTTCGGCCTTTCTCTGAAGCGGACACATCCCCGTTTGACCAACTCAGTACGCGTGAAATGCAGATTTCCCTGATGGTTATCATGGGGGTCAATGCCCAGGATATCGCTGAAAAGCTATCCTTAAGTCCGAAGACGGTTAACAGTTACCGTTATCGCGTGTTCGAAAAGCTGGATCTCAAAAATGATGTTGGCCTGACCAGGCTCGCGATCAAGTATGGCATTATCGACGCGGAAGTCGCAGCGTGACACCCGCGGGTTTATAATGGCGGAGTGAATGCTGCAAATATAACTCAGGAATTAGCAAATCGTAAACTGCTCGCATGCAGGAAGTGCCGTCGCCTGAGTAATCAGTTCGAACGCCTCAGGGACAGCCATCCCGACTACTGGAACAAGCCTGTTGCTGGCTCAGGAGCTGATTCATGTTCGCTTATGATTATAGGTTTGGCACCAGGCATGCATGGTGCTAACAGGTCCGGTGTTCCCTTTGTTGGCGACTCGTCGGGTGACCTGCTGAGCGAAGTGCTCAAAGCATCAGGGCTGGCTGGGCGGGTAAAGATCACCAATGCTGTAAAATGCCTGCCAATAAAAAACCTCCCTTCTTCCAGGGAAGTAAAAAACTGCAGTCGGTTCCTTATCAGGGAAATTGAGGCGCATCAGCTAAACACCAGCCCGGTACTACTCCTGTTAGGGGGAGTAGCGCACAGGGCAACGATCAGAGCCCTGGGTGGTAAACAGTCCGATTACCCGTTTGCACATGGTGCGATTCACGTTATGGATGAGGTAACGCTTGTCGATTCCTACCACTGCAGTCGATACAACACCCAGACAGGCCGACTCACGTACCAGATGTTTCTGGACGTAGTGACGGCTGCCGGTAACATGGCATACCCATGACACCCTTCGACTCTAAAGCCTTCATCAAGCGACTTCCGTCCAGGCCCGGCGTCTATCGAATGTTCGACGAAGAAGAAGCCATTCTTTACGTAGGTAAGGCAAAAAACCTAAAAAACCGGGTGTCGAGCTATTTCCGTTCCAACGCACTGGATTCCAAAACCATGGCGCTGGTTTCCAGAATCCAGAAGGTTGAAACAACGGTTACTGGTAGTGAAACAGAAGCGTTGCTGCTTGAGCAGTCGCTGATTAAGGAATACAAACCGCCCTACAACATTGTTTTTCGTGACGACAAATCATACCCCTATATTTTACTGACCACTGGGGACAAATATCCAAGACTGGCGTTTCATCGCGGTGCGCAGAAAAAGAAAGGTCGTTATTTCGGTCCATTCCCCAGCGCGTACAGTGTTCGTGACTCGCTCAACATCTTGCAGAAGGTGTTCCAGGTACGGCAGTGCGAAGACACGTTTTTTAAAAACCGAGCCCGACCCTGTCTGCAGTATCAGATAAAAAGATGCTCGGGGCCCTGTTGTGACCTGATCTCGATCGAAGATTATGCGGACGACGTAAAGCATGCTGCGATGTTCCTGGAGGGGAAGAACAATGCAGTGATGCAAGATTATGCGAACAAGATGGAAGATGCGTCCGACAAACTGGAATTTGAAAAAGCCGCGCACTATCGGGATCAGGTAGGCCATCTTCGTAAAATCCAGGAACAACAGTACGTCGTTGGAAACCAAGGAGACATCGATGTGCACGCTGTGGTCATCAATCCTGGTGGTGTGTGTGTCCTTGTGATGTTTATTCGTGGTGGAAGAATGCTCGGCAACAAGACTTTTTTTCCTAAAACAAGGCTTGATGAGAACGAATCAGAAGTGTTGGCGGCTTTCCTGCCGCAGTTTTACCTGAGTGGCAGTGGGGGCAGGGAGACGCCGCCGGAAGTGGTGGTGAATGCCAGGATTGAGGACAAATTCGTCCTTGAGGGGGCGCTAACCAGCCAGTCAGGTCGAAAGGTCATGATCTCGGATAATGTCAGGAGTCATCGCAAACGCTGGGTTGACCTTGCGGTGACTAACGCAGAACAAAGCCTTGGGTCCCATATGGCGAGTCGTAACAACCTGCAACAGCGATTTCAGTCGTTGCAGGAAGCATTGTCCCTGGAAGAAATGCCAGGCCGCCTTGAATGCTTCGATATCAGTCATACCTCGGGAGAGGCGACGGTCGCGTCCTGTGTGGTGTTCGATCAAAATGGGCCGCTCAAGTCCGACTACCGGCGATTCAATATTGATGGAATCACTCCTGGTGATGACTATGCGGCTATGTCGCAGGCGCTGAGTCGACGCTACACACGCATCAAGAAGGGCGAAGGCTTACTGCCGGATATTCTGTTTATAGATGGAGGTAAGGGACAACTTAGTGAGGCCGAAAAAATATTCGAAGAACTCCAGATTAAGGGCGTGACGCTGGTGGGAATTGCAAAAGGCCCAACGAGAAAGGCCGGACTTGAATCTCTTGTTCTGTCTGGGGGACCAGAACTGAATTTGGCGCAGGATAATCCAGGGTTACATCTGATCCAGCATATCCGGGATGAAAGTCACCGGTTCGCGATCACCGCCCATAGGACTCGTCGCGGCAAGAAACGCACTGAGTCAGTCCTGGAAGGAATTGATGGCGTTGGTCCCAAGCGAAGGAGGTCGTTATTACGACACTTCGGTGGAAGTGCCCAGGTCGCTAGTGCCGGTCTGGAGGAACTGGCTAAAGTGGAAGGAATTAGCCGAATACTGGCAGAACATATTTATGCGACGCTCCACAACCAGTAAACTATGGTTACTGTATTAAGATACTCATTGTGAATCGTATTAATATACCCAATCTGATTACCGGGCTGAGAATTTTTCTGATTCCTGTGCTGGTCATTGTGTTCTACACGGCGCCGCTCGATTGGCGTTACCTTGCCGCCGCGATCGTATTTACCGTGGCCGCGATTACTGACTGGTTGGATGGTTACCTCGCACGGAAGATGGGCCAGATGACCCCTTTCGGCGCATTTCTTGATCCGGTTGCTGACAAGCTTATCGTGGCGACTTCGCTGGTCTTGCTGGTTGAAGTTCATGCGAGTGCGATACTCGCCGTGCCAGCGCTAGTGATTGTTGGTCGAGAGATAGTGGTTTCTGCTTTGCGGGAATGGATGGCTCACTATAGCGAACGTCGCAGTGTCGCAGTCTCGGTTCTGGGTAAGATCAAAACCGTGTTCCAGATGATTGCCATTATTCTCCTGCTGGGTGCTGGGCCCGAACAAAGTCTGCCTGTTATTGCAGGTTATGTTCTGCTGTATATCTCGGCGGTGCTGACGCTGTGGTCCATGTTCCAGTACCTGAAGATTGCCTGGCCAGACCTGTATTCAGGCATGAAAAACGAGTAACCATTCTTGCAGCATCGTAGAGATCTGGTGCTTTACACGATACTTCTCGTTATGTGAGCAATAGGTTGGGGCTGTTGCTTGAGGTGTCAGGATAGATTGCTCTGAACCGGCCTTTGAAAATATGATGAAGGATTGAGCTGTGGCCAAGAAAAAGTTCTATGTCGTGTGGGTCGGCAAACAAACCGGTGTGTTCACTGACTGGTCGGTCGTACAACCTCTTGTTGCTGGATATCCAGGCGCGAAGCACAAAAGCTATCCATCAATGGAAGATGCTAAAAAGGCGCTCGATTCGGGTGCTCCTGCTGCCAGATTGGCCCCGAGCAAACCAGGTACTAAGAAAAAACCACAAGAATTTGTCTTTGACAAAGCCTATGACATCCATATCTTCTCAGATGGTGCATGTGATCCAAATCCAGGTGAGGCAGGTAGTGGCGTGGCGGTCTATGAGCGATGCTTGCTCTCAGAGCTTTGGTACGGGTGCTATGAGCCGTTAGGTACTAACAACACGGCGGAGCTTAACGCGCTCTATAAGGCTCTGGAGATCGCAGAGAAGAAGTTAAGCCCAGACCGAAGAATACAAATACTCAGTGATTCATCTTATTCAATAAACGCAATGACCAAGTGGTCAGTTGGTTGGGAGAAAAATGGTTGGACACGTAAGGGGAATCAAGAGTTGGCTAATAAGGAACTGATCGCCAGCATGTACTGTTTGTACAAGCGACTAGCAGGGAATGTCGTTTTAGCTCACGTGAAAGGTCATTCTGGCGTCGAAGGCAATGAGCTCGCTGATAGGCTCAGTCTGATGGCGCATCGGGAGAAGATCGTCGGATTTCAGATGTTTGATGGTGTAAGTAAGAAGGAAGAGTTGTTGAGCCTGGAGTAATCATGCCGTACGTAAAAATCGCTATTAGGAAGTTAGGGTCAAGGTTTCAGGCATTCGTAAAACCTTCATTCTGCGCAAACGGCAGCCCGGTTTGAAATACTGATACTTCGTCGGCCCTCGCGGATAGGATTTCGGTCGTGGCCATTGGTGCAATAACCCACACTAATGCCGGTCGCCTGGTCTACCCAGGCGATTTGTCCGCCGGCACCACCGTGCCCAAAAGCCTCTGCAGAATTAGTGTGCCCAAAGCCTCGTAGGTTTCTATTCTCGTCTCCTGAGACAACAACGCCTAAGGCTCGATTAACTGGCGTGTTGGTTAATAGATTTTTCATGCCGCCGGTCAAAACGGTGGTCGCCATATTGAGCGTCTCCTTGCTCCAGATTGTTTCCCCGCTCTGCGTGTTGCCAATCAATCCCTGATAAAACAGAGCCAGTTCTGCTGCCGACATAATGCCTCCACCTCCTGGAACAGGCACTTTTCGAGTTTCTGTATTGTTGAAGCCGAGCAATGCTTCCTCTGTAACCTCGGTCACTGGCGGTTCATCAAGACCAAGGTTTGCATAGTCTTCGCTGGTCATCGGTTTTCCGACGTGACTGATTTCTGCAATACGGTGATGTTGGTCTTCAGGACAGCCAACATATAGGTCCGGCAGGTTTAATGGTTCCGCGATGTGCTTTCGGACATAATCACTAAAAGATTCGCCACTGAGTCGCTCAATAATTTCCGCAATAATCCACATGGAGGAGGTCGCGTGATATTCAAACCGGCTTCCCGGTGACCAGTTTAACCTCCAATCAGAGAATCTCTGGTATCTGAGTGCCTTGTCATTCCAGTCTGTGGGCCTAAAGGGTGCGTGAGGGAATCCAGCGGTATGCGTAAATAGTTGCTCGACTCGAATGCCCTGTTTGTCGTTGGTAGCAAATTCAGGGATCAGCTCAGAGACTTTTTGCCGAACGTCTAGCTTACCATCCTGGATGAGCAGCCAACCGGCGGCTGACGTTATCGCTTTGGTGGACGAAAACACACAGTACAGTGAATCGTTAGTCGCAGACCCAAAAGTTTCGAAAGCGACGAGTTTTCCGTTTCTTGCAATGGCAATCTGGGCAGAAGGCAATAGCCCTTCATCGACTTCTTTTTTCACCCGAAGTAAAAGCTCATCGAGCTTTTCCTGACTTACACCGGCACCAGCCGGGTTCACTTTAAAACTATCGTCTTGCATATTTTTTTCCTTTCTAGAAGCCGGAATCATACAGGCAATGGATAGCGTTCGTCCTTAACTGCTAACGGCTAACCAGGAAACCAGGAAACCCTTAGGCCAAAGGTGTTTTGTCAGCGTCATTAAGCGTGGAGCGGCCAGTGCGACCAATACGGTTGCTGCGACTTGCACTGAATTAGCCCTAAATAAGAGGAATTCAGGTTCCAAATCGAATTCTAACCTCGGTATAGTTGTTCACGATATCGAGTTTTAACCTTGGTATAGTTGATCACGATCAGGGTAATGCCACAATCAAGTCGTCACAATTGGGCTCAACATTGGTGTGCCTGGTTATGCGGACATCCGGTGATACTCTGTGTATTCGGGTCACGTTGGACACTTCATTAGCCTGCCAGGAGACAGAAATGACCTATGCTGGTGAGCGCCTTATCAATGATGCTGACAGCCATCTTATGGAGCTGCCTGATTTTCTGACAGCGCATGCTGATGTCAGTATCCGCGAGCAGCTGCCGAATTTGCTGGATGCCCTGACCGGGCAATTTGATCCGCAGTCCTATGCCGGGGTCGCTGGTCATGCGCCTGAGGTCGTCGAACAGTTAGTTGCTCTGGGAGATAACCTAACTAAAGGACCAAAGTGGCACGATGCGCTCGGTGCCTTCAACACAGCGGAGAGATCGCAGGCGCTTGATTTGCTTGGGTTTCAAAGACAGGTTGTCTTTTCTTCTTTTTGTGCCCGGCTGATCTTTGACGCAGTGAACGATGATGTCGCCTATGGTGCGGCAGCTGCGCACAATCGGGCGATGGCAAATTTCTGTAATGCCGAGAATAGGTTAATCGGGGTGGCCATGGTGCCCTTGCAGGACGTAACACGAGCGGTCGCTGAGATTGAGCGGGTGAAAGCGCTTGGGCTTGGCGCGGTCTGGATCCCTGCGGATGCGCCAGGTGGTCGTTCTCCGGGTCATCCGGCGCACGATGCAATCTGGTCAAGACTCGCTGAAATGGGTTTGCCTTTTATCCTCCATGTGGGCAGTGCTTCATTGACGATCGGCGATGCCTGGATGAATGACGGAAAATCCGACACTTTATCTGCACGGGGTGGTGCAGAAGTCATCGGCAGCAAAGATTTGACATCAATTCACTTCGCTACCAATCGTTTTGTTTCCACGCTGATACTTGATGGTGTGCTAGAAGCGCACCCGACTCTGAGGGGCGGCGTGATTGAGATCGGTGCCGGATGGGTTCCGGATATGATTCGCCGGCTTGATCATGCCGTGAAAATTTGGTCCCGTTCGGAACCTCAACTGCAAAAAATGACAAGGCTGCCATCAGAACAAATATCTCAGCAGATGCGTTTTACGCCTTACCCGTTTGAGGATGTCGCTCAGCTGGTGTCAGAATCCTCTCCGGAGCTTTATCTTTTCTCTTCGGATTACCCTCACGCTGAGGGCGGTAGAGACCCCTTGGGGCGATTCTCAAAAACCACAGAGCGACTTACCGACATTGAAAAGGATCAGTTTTTTGCAACTAATTTTCGGTGTCTGTACCCGGCTGGTTAGTTAGTCGGCTCGTTATTTCATCTTCGGTCCAACCGACAAGTTTTAATTGCGACCGATTTAACAGCGGTGCAGGAGGCCGGACATATTTATCTGGGTCAACAGATATAAGGTTCGGAAATTTATCTGCGTTGACGAAAACATCGCTCCAATTGGTTGTTGATGTCGTGCTTTCAACAGCTGCCTTGCGGCGAGAAATGACCGCTGGGTTAGATTTTGATCGCGGCATCATGCATATCAGGCTGATTGCGCGCACTAGTTCGCTCTCGTTGGGATGTTTGGCCGCAGCATCGGTAGGCGGGCTGCTGCAGTGAATTGTTCTCGAATCCCAAAGCATCAGGTCGCCTGCTTCCATGTGGCAGGTAATGGGTTTCATATCAGCCAGGAGCGGATCGTTTTTTGGGAATCTAAAATGGTCAATGCTCTTGTCTATGCGGCTGAGCCTATCGCTATAAAGTTTCGGTATTTTTTCATGCAAGTGGTGACTGCCGGGAATGACGACGTTACCGCCAGTCTCTTCGGAAGTTGGCAGTAGGTTGACTAAGCCCTGAACGCAGTGTTTCCCTGGTCTGCCAATGGGATGCTGATCGATATGCAGCCAGCTTCCGCCGAGCCCCGTTTTCCATTCAGGCTTACGGCTCCAGGGCCGCCATATACTGACACCATCGAAGCTAACCAGCAGATCCTCGGTTTCCCAGACCGCAGCGAAAGCGGCTTTAACAGCGGCAATGTTCCTTATGTACCATTGTGCTTCTGAGTGACCAATTCCATGACCCGGTAGAATCCCACCATGCACCGCAGTGGGCCAACGATTGTCATCCCACGTGTCTGGGTCGCCTCGGTTAATGCCCGTGTTAAGCGCTTCGAGATAAGACCACAACTTATCCATTGCCGTTGATGCTTCTGTTTTGGTCAGTGCATTGGCAATGATGACGTAGCCATGTTCTTCAAGATACTCAACTGCAGCCGCGTCAGAGGGTCGAAAGCGAGGAGTATGGGTATAAGTGATCTGTAGTTCAGTTGAGTCCGGCATATTGTTATTGACAGTTTCAGGTTTTCAAGCAGTATAGAATGAATGTTGGCAAAGCACATGGTCAGCCTTCGGGTCGCTTTGAGTTCTTGGCGCAACTTTTCTGCCACTAGCGGTGTCACGTGGCGTTCAGTGCGCCTGACCACATGCAAGCGATGAATTACTCGAAAGTTATTAGCTTTAATGGCGCTAATAGCGCTATTAGCGCTAGAATGACTGCAATATTGGATTACTCTGGGTGAATAATATGAGTGACGCAGTAGAACCAAAACCAGAAAAAGCTCCAGGTTTCGGGCGTCTTATGGTCCTCATATATGGTGTCATTTGCTACTTCTTAGGGGTGATCGGGCTCGTTGCGATCATCATCTTGGCGAGTGGCTTGATACCCTCGGGCCATCTTGCTTTAACTGAAGCTATTTCGCCGGCAATTATCAACGTTTTGCTGGTCGCGATCTGGGGTTTAGTGCATTCCTGCATGGCGCGTGATTCATTCAAGGTGCTGATCACGCGTTTCATTCCAGAGCCTGCCGAAAGACCCACCTATGTTCTGATCGCAGGTGTTACCTCGATATTAATGGTGGGGCTATGGCAAGAAGTCCCCGGTGTTATTTGGTCCGCTACGGACCCAATTTTAGTAATCTTTCTGTGGGTTATGTTCTGCTTTGGTTGGTTATACCTTTTGGCCGCGACCTTTGCGATAAACCACTTTGATTTGTTTGGCTTGCGGCAGGTATACCTGCATTTTCGTAATCAGCCCAGACCACCACTGAATTTTGTAAAAAGCGGTATGTACAAGTTCTCTCGTCATCCAATACAAACCGGCGTGTTGATTGGTGTGTGGTTCATTCCCACTTTGACGGTCACGCACTTGATTTTGTCTATCGGTTTTACCGTGTATATCTTCATTGGGCTGTGGTTTGAAGAGAAGGATTTAATTAGAGATATAGGCGAGCCCTACGAGCAATATCGTAAAGAGGCGGGGATGTTCTTGCCAAAAATTTTCAAATAAAGCCCTTTATGTAGAGCCCTTCATGTAGAGCCCGTTTTGTTCACGTCGCTGATTCTTTCTGCTGCGCTTGAAAGATAGTGCCAACCTTTGTGGGTGGCACCTGACAGGACCTGGGGTCATGTCGTGCCCATTTCGCCGCCTTACCTCTAATCAACTCTTCTCCGTGGGGAGACCTGCGAACTAAATCGGTATAAGCAAATGCATCGGCTGCAGTATAGGTTTGTAATAACAAGGGCCGCCACTTTGTTGAATAGTTGGGATATGAACCGTGTATCATGCGACAGTTATGAATGGTTACCGTGCCTGCGCCGCCTGTTGGGAAAACAGCTTTGTCAGTATCGACGCGTCTCAAATCCTGATCTTTAATATAGCCCGCCCAATGTTCACCGCTTTCGTCATATTGATCGAATAGTTCATTGGCCTGACTCCTGGGAATAAACCCCATTTCGCCTTGCCCTTCCTCAACCTCCTCGAGGTAGACGCCGATCGTGATCAAGTCGTAATTAGTGTGCGGCCAAAACTGGATATCCTGATGCCACTTCACTTCCTCGCCACCCTGGGGGTACTTGAAGTTCAGCTTGCCGTGATGAAACTTGATATCAGGGCCCAAAATCGATTCTGCCAGATCAACAATCTCGGAACTGGACGCAAATTCCCAATAGGCAGGATGTTGATCCACTGGACTGTTTAATCGGCGCAACCGTGGTGTGTCAGCTGAATGATCTGGCTCTACATCAAACTGTTTATCGGAGGTTGAAACCTTGCGACTAAGATCGACAAAACTTTGCGTTACAGCATTCAATCGATCAAGCCAGGGTTTTGATACGAAGTTTTCCAGGACCAGGTAGCCTTCAGTTCGATAGTGACTGATTTGCTCTGCACTGAGATTTTTTTGCATTGGTAAGGCCCAAATGTTTGTTGAGAGGATAACAATGAAAATAGGTAAGCGGAAATAGATTGTATGTTGTTCTGCATAGCTCGCATAACTTCAAATTGCTTTGTGCAACTTTGTGCAAAGAGTCCTTTCGAGCGGACTACAATATCAGGGGCGATACGATGACGGCTGACATTGGTCGAGACTAGGGAACCTCTGATTAATGTCTATTTCCGCCATCACGGCGTTCGGGCCGCACCTAAACATGTGCGTCCCTGCCTTGTCCTGACGTAAATATCCTATTAATCAGAGCATCCCTAGATATAAATGTTTAGCTGTAAGTTTGTTAGGCTCGATGGAGTATCGGGGAGATAGGAATCAAGCACAGGGCCCTTGAAGCTATTCGCGGCGTAGTCTTGGATTTTAGTCGACTATGAGATGCGCCGACTGGCCGTCAAAATACAATGTGTCGCACTTGCGACAAAAATCCGCGAAACTGGTGGAATCAGATGAGAGGGAATCAGATGTCTACACTCGCTAAGAAGTCCAGTCTGGTGTTCTATGGGATAGGAAGCATATCTCCTGCTATAACAGGGAATCTTTTAGGTGCTCCGATTTTCTTTTACTACAATAACGTGCTCGGACTTGAAGCCTGGCTTGTGAGCCTGGCGCTGGCCCTTGCGCTTGTGATTGATGGGATTACTGACCCTTTGCTGGGTTATGCGTCGGACTATACCCGGTCTCGATTTGGTCGCAGACACCCCTATATTTACGCCAGTATTCTTCCCGGTTCTGTCTGCTACTTTTTCCTTATCATGGCTGACTTTGGGTCGAGTCAGATCGCCTTGTTTTTTCAATTGCTGGTGCTGATTGCATTGCTCAGGCTGGCCTGGACCTTCTATCAGGTGCCAAGGGATGCATTGGGCGCTGAGATATCCAAGGATTACACACAGCGAACACAACTCCATGGGATCAGTAGTTTCTTCGGCTGGATTGGCGGTGCAGGGATCGCCTATGCAACTTCCGCTTATTTCCTTGGTGACTCATATAGTAATGTCAGCGGTTATCATGAACTTGCGTACTGGGGGAGTGGATTGATACTGATTGCAGGAATCGTTTTTGCGGTCGGTAC
>JABJED010000105.1 GCA_018665025.1 Gammaproteobacteria bacterium | reverse complement strand
GGGTGACTTCACCAATCGCTGCAATGTCGTTAACCACACCAATCTCATTGTTTACGTGCATGATGCTGACAATCGTTGTGTCTTCACGAATCGCTGCGGCAACACTCTCTGGAGAAATAATTCCATTGGTATCGGGCTCCAGATAAGTGACCTCGAAGCCTTCCCGTTCCAGATGACGGCAGGTATCCAGCACAGCCTTGTGTTCAATCTTGGAAGTAATAATATGCTTGCCTTTGCTCTTGTAGAACTGGGCAACCCCCTTGATCGCTAGATTATCCGATTCGGTTGCTCCCGACGTCCATACGATCTCGCGCGGATCACAGTTCAAAAGATCAGCCATATGCCGCCGTGCAATCTCTACCGCTTCTTCTGCTTCCCACCCGAACTTATGCGACCGGCTCGCAGGATTACCAAATTTACCTTCTGCAAGAAGGCATTCGCTCATTTTCTGTGCAACTCGCGGGTCTACCGGCGTTGTTGCTGCGTAATCAAAATAAATTGGTGATTTCATCTCGTTCCCGTAACTCAATTTCAAACATGCCCAATTACAAATCCGCAACTACGGGCAAACGTACAAACTCGTCTTCGATAGCGTCCTGCCTTGCGGCAATCTGCTTAACATTTCTTTTCGCGATAATACTAGCCAGATCGATACCCGACAGAAAATGGTGGATCTCGCTGCTCAGGTCAGACCAAAGCTGATGAGAGAGACACATCTCGCCGTGCTGGCAATCTGCCCGCCCGGAACATTTAGTTGCATCTACGTTTTCATCAACTGAATCGACAATTTCTGCCACGAAGATTTGACCGGGATCACGTTCCAGCTGATAACCACCACCCGGACCCCTGACACTGTTAACCAGATTGTGCTTTCGGAGCTTGGCGAACAATTGCTCCAGATAGGACAGGCTAATTCCCTGTCGACGTGAAATATCTGCAAGGCTGATCGGCCCGGCCTTCTGGTGTACAGCCAGATCAAGCATCGCGGTGACCGCATACCTGCCTTTTGCTGTGAGTCTCATCTAATTTCCCTCTGTGGCGCCATCGCCATCGTCGTAATATCTCCGCAACCCCAACCCCATTCCAACAAATGCCGCGGGCGTTATTTCCAAATTTTCAGGGTCTTCAATCACTGCCCGTAAAGGCTGTGCATTATGCAATACCTGACTAAATTGGTCAACTATATACTCGACTATTTTAGTCAGGTACTAGAAGAATGCCAATGGCTACTTAGAGTAATATTAATATTGCTTAGACCGGGTGGCTCTAACCCTTTTCCTGGGGTTCATGAGGCTCTCCGGGTTTCCCTAACCTATTGATTGCAGTAAGAAATCCTCGAAGAATGTTAACTTCCATCCGATCGATCCGGACCCTGTTAAAAAGACGCCTAAGGCGAGTCATCAGCTGGCGGGGGTTCTCCGGGTCGTGAAAGCCAACCTGGATTAATGTGGCTTCAAGGTGGTCATAGAAATACTCTACCGCAGCAGAATCCGCATAGGGTAAATCCCATTTCTGTTTGGTACCCCCCGAATCTTTGTTTCCAGCATGTTTGGCCTGCAACACCTCATAACAGATAACCTGCACCGCCATAGCAAGATTCAGCGAGCTATAGGCTTCACCCGTGGGAATGTTCACATGGAACTGGCATTGCTGCAGCTCTTCATTTTTCAGGCCACGAGACTCGCGCCCAAATAACAGCCCTACCTTTTGCTCACCCTCAAATGCGGTGACAACTTTCTCACCGCATTCTCTTGGCGAAAGCAGTGGCCAGGGTATCCGACGCTCCCTGGCAGACGTGCCAATAACAAGCTGGCAGTCAGCTATGGCCTCCTCAACTGTTTCCACCACCCGGGCGTCACGAACAACATCTCCGGCACTGGCAGCACGAAACACGGCTTTCATGTTTGGAAAGTCCAGCGGATTCACCAGGACAAGTTCGGTGAGCCCCATGTTCTTCATCGCACGAGCGGCCGCGCCAATATTTCCCGGATGGCTCGTTTCAACCAGAATTACTTTCACACCGGGGAACAGATTCGCTGAAGTCATAAATGCTTTACTTACAAAAACAAAAAAAGGGGGTATCAACAAGATCGTGAATATTACAGGGTTTCTGTTAAAATGCGCGACCGCATTTATTCCCCCGGACCCATCATGCAACCAATGGCCAACATTGCACTTCGCGCAGCCCGACTTGCCGCGCAACAGATCGTGCGCGGTTTTGACCGTCCGGACCTGATTGATATCTCAACAAAAGGCCACAACGACTTTGTGACCAACATCGACAGGGAAGCAGAATATATCGCCATCGAGACCCTGCGGGAGAAATACCCAGACCACAAATTCACAGGTGAAGAGTCTGGCTCCTCAACCGAAGAAGATCTCGAGTATGAATGGGTCATCGACCCCCTCGACGGTACGATGAATTTTACCAGGCAATTACCCCATTTTTGCGTCTCTATTGCTTGCTTGCACAAGGGCAAGATCGAACATGGAGTCGTGGTAGACCCTATTCGCCAGGAAGAATTCGTCGCCAGCAGAGGCCAGGGCGCCACCCTCAACGGGAAACGTATCCGTGTCAGCTCGCTCGAAAGCCTTGACGGCGCCTTGATCGCAACCGGCGGTCGCGACCGGCACCTACACCTGGAAGGCGAAACCGAGGTCCAACGACACCTGCTCGAGTCCAAAAGTTTTGCGCGGCAATCCGGAAGTGCCGCACTCGATCTGGCTTACATTGCCACGGGGCGTCTGGATGGTCTCTATTTGAGGGGGCTGGGACGCTGGGATATGGCCGCCGGAGTGTTGCTGGTTACCGAAGCCGGCGGGTTGGTTGGAGATTTCGAAGGTGGCGCCAACTTTATGAAAAACGGTAACATCGTCGCCGGATCGCCAAGGTGTTTTAAGACGATCAGTTCAGTCGTTCGAAAGCATCTTTAGATGCGGTGGCAGATGCGGTGGCAGATGCGGTGGCAGATGAGGTGGCAGCTACCGTCCAGCCATCAGGTCCGGATCGTCGGCACCCTCTTTCTCAGGTATCGCAAGATCTTCCTGTGAAATATTCAATACAATCAGCATGTTACTAGCAACGTAGATCGATGAGTAAGTACCTACTAACACGCCGATAATCAGTCCGATCGCGAATCCGCTGATAAGCTCACCGCCCAACACCAGAAGCGTAATCAGTACTATCAGCGTTGTAAAAGATGTCACTAATGTGCGACCGAGCGTCTGGTTTAGTGACGTATTGATCACGTCCACCGGTTTAGTCCGCCGCATCATCCGAAAGTTTTCCCGTATTCGGTCAGAGACAACAATAGTGTCATTCAGCGAGTAACCAATAACGGCCAGCAGTGCTGCCAGAACGGTTAAATCGAAGTCCCATCGAGCAATCGAAAAAATCCCTAGTGTAATCATCACGTCGTGGAAAAGAGCGACCACCGCGCCGATTGCAAACTTCAACTGGAATCGAAAAGCCACATAAAGCAGAACGACACCAAGGGCCGTCATCAAACCAATGCCGCCCTGGTTAGTGAGTTCCTCACCGACCGCCGGACCAACAAACTCTGAACGGCGCAGCTCAATATTCTGGCCGCTGGATTCCTTAAGCGATTCCAGGACCCTGTCGCCAAGACGAGCATTTTCTTTCGACTCAATGTTTTTCTGTGGGGGAATCCTGACAAGAATGTCGCGGTCTGAGCCGAAATACTGAACCACATGTCCTGTGTATCCCGCTTCGGTTAAATGACCACGGATCTCTTCAGGATCCACCGGGTTTTCATAGGCCACCTCAACCAGCGAGCCGCCGGTGAAGTCAAGGCCCCACTCAACCTGGTTAACGGCAAGTGAAACGATCGACAGCAACACAAGCCCAATAGAAATTCTTGCCGCAATCTTGCGGTAATGCATAAAATCAAATTCAAAATCCATCAGATTGCCAACCTCTCTACCTTGCGACCGCCATACATCAGGTTAACAATGGCCCGCGTACCCACGATGGCTGTAAACATTGACGTCAAAATACCGATGGACAGCGTGACCGCGAAACCTTTTACCGATCCGGTGCCAATACTGTAAAGAATTACGGCAACAATGAGCGTCGTCAGGTTCGCATCAAGAATCGTGACAAAAGCCCGCTCAAACCCGGCGTTGATCGCCTGTTGCGGCGGCATCCCTTTCTTAAGCTCTTCCTTGATCCTGGAAAAGATCAATACGTTTGCGTCAACCGCCATACCGACAGTCAGAACAATCCCGGCAATACCCGGTAGCGTTAGCGTTGCGGACAAACTGGACATCACTGCTACCAGCAATACCAGGTTGGCCATCAGCGCAAGATTCGCCGCCAGCCCGAAAGATTTGTAGTAAAACAGCATGAATACCACCACCAGACCAAGACCAACCGAGACTGAAAAAGCGCCAAGTTTAATATTCTCTGCACCAAGGCTTGCACCCACCGTGCGCTCTTCTGCAATAAACATGTCGGCTGCCAGCGCACCCGCACGTAACAGGAGCGACAGCTCTCGGGCTTCTCCGGCCTGCAGCCCCGTTATCCTGAAGTTAACACCGAGCGCGGACTGGACCGTTGCGAGGCTGACGACCCTGCGGACCACATAGGGCTCCGGTTTCAGCACTTCAATGCCATCTTCGATGACCTTACGATCACGGGTCTTGGTTTCAATAAAAATCACCGCCATACGCCGGCCAACACTGTGACGAGTAGACCGGTGCATCAACTCTCCGCCATCTCCGTCAAGCCGAATATTGACCTGGGGTAATCCGGAATCCGGATCAAAACCAACATTCGCGTCAAGCACCCTGTCACCCCGCAGAATGATATCCTTCTCAATATCCGCAGAATAACCTTCGTAATCAAATTTCTCAGTAGAAGAGCGACTTGCATCTGACAGCGCCTCCATCCTGAATTCCAGAGTGGCAACTTTACCCAATATGTTCTTTGCCCGCGCGGTGTCCTGGACACCGGGTAGATCCACCACAATCCGGTCGCGACCCAATCGCTGGACAAGCGGCTCTGCAACACCCAACTCATTTACTCTGTTACGTATCGCCTGCAGATTCTGCTGAACGGCAAAGTCTTCCATCTCGCGGATAGAGGCATCGTCCACAGTCAGTGTCAGTTCAGGCCCTGCCTGGCTTGCTACTATCAAATACTGCGGATACCGATCTTTAAGTTTGCGTTCGCCACGATCACGCGTTTCTTCATCAGAGAAAGCGATTTGCAGCGCACCGGTGACCGGTGAAGTAAAACCCGTGTAGCGAATACGATCATCTTTTTCACGAAATGTCCGTTTAATGTCCTGCTCAAGCCCTTCTATACGCTCACCAACGGCAGATACCGTATCGACCTCCATCAGGAAGTGAACGCCGCCTCGCAGGTCCAGCCCATACTTCATCGGCTCACCGCCAATATCGACAAGCCATTGGGGTGTTGTCGGCGCAGAGTTCAGTGCCACTACATATTCGTCGGGCAGGTCATGCAATGCCAACTGGATAAGATCGCGGGCCCGAAGCTGTGACTCGTCGTTACGGAAGCGGATTAGCCCACCGTTTTCCTGCATCTCGGCACCGAAATACTCAACTGAGTCTTCTTCAAGACGCGCGGTCGCCTTATTGAGCGCATGTTCCGTAAAGGTACCGTCTGCGCTTTCGGTTGAGATCTGAACAGCAAAATCGGGCGGATATATATTTGGCAGGGCATAAACCACACCGAGGCTCACAACAACAAGCACTAGAAGGTTCTTCCACAGGGGGTATCGATTAATCAAAATACTGGGCCATTAGTAATGTGTGAACGAAAACAGTTAGATATTTTTGATCGTGCCTTTTGGCAGGGCCTGCGTCACGGCACTTTTCTGGAGCCGCAACTCAACCTTGTCCGCTGCTTCAAAAATGATGAACTGTTCTTCGACCTTGGTAATTCGGCCGACAAGACCACCATTGGTAATAATCTCATCCCCTTTGGCAAGATCAGCGACGAGTTCTCGGTGTTCTTTGGCCCGTTTACTCTGAGGACGCCAGACGATGAGGTAAAACACCAGCGCAAAAGCAACGATAATGAAAATGTCCAGACCAGGAATCGGGCCAGAGGCCCCGGCATCGGCAGCCATAGCGTTCGGAATAAGAAAATCTATCATAAAAAGAGCCCCCCCTAGCGGGGTCAAATTTGAGTGGCAATGGTGACGCGCGCTATTGTCGCTGATTAACTACCCAATCAGCAAATATTAGTCGTAAGATATGTCGCCAGTTAACGCTCGAGGCAGCCCCCATTCTTCATATACCCCGCCAATATGATCATCGAGGGAGCCTTTTTCAATCGCTGCCTGCATCCCGTTCATCACGTGAAGGTAGTAATGAACGTTATGGATAGAGTTCAATTCGGCGCCAAGGATCTCACCACACTTGTCCAGATGATGCAGATAGGCCCGGGAAAAATTCCGACAGGTATAGCAATCACAACCTGGGTCAACAGGACCTGTATCGGCCTTATGGGGAGAATTCCTGATTCGCACCACCCCTTGTGAGGTGAAAAGGTGCCCGTTCCTGGCATTTCGGGTTGGCATCACGCAGTCCAACATATCTACCCCCCGGTACACACTTTCCACGAGATCCTGTGGCGTGCCCACGCCCATGAGGTAACGCGGTTTATCTACCGGCATTCTGGGCGCTATGTGCCTGATGACTCGCATCATGTCCTCTTTGGGCTCACCCACGGATAAACCGCCGATGGCGTAGCCATCAAACCCAATATCACTGAGCTTACCAAGCGATTCATCTCTGAGGTCTTCATAAACTCCCCCCTGGATAATGCCAAACAGGCTATTGGGATTATCACCAAACCCCTCCTTGCTTCTGGCAGCCCAGCGCATCGACAGGCTCATGGACTCAGCAACTTCATCTTTAGTTGCGGGAAAGGGTGTGCATTCATCGAAACACATCACCACATCTGAATTGAGCGAGCGTTGTATTCCCATGGATATTTCCGGTGACAGGAAGATCTCATCGCCATTGACCGGAGAACGAAATTTGACCCCTTGCTCTGATATCTTTCGCAGGTCTCCCAGGCTAAACACCTGAAACCCACCTGAATCAGTCAAAATCGGCTTATCCCAACCCATAAAGCCGTGCAGCCCACCGTGAGACTCCATCACTTGCATGCCAGGCCTGAGCATCAGATGGAAAGTATTGCCCAGCAGCATTTGAACGCCTGCCTCTTCAAGCACTACCGGTGACAGTCCTTTTACTGATCCGTAGGTACCGCAGGGCATGAAGATGGGAGTCTGGACCTGCTGTGTGGTCCCATCTTGTCGGGTAAAGCTCAGGGTTCCTCTCCTGGCTTCACCGTCCGTACTGGATACCTGAAATTCCAATGTCACTTAATGAATCCGTTAGCCAGCTGTTGTTATTTGGTTATTAACATTGCGTCACCATAACTGAAAAACCGGTAGGATTCTTCAATCGCACACTGGTAAGCATTCTTGATATTGTCAGTTCCTGCAAAGGCACTTACCAACATCAATAAAGTTGAACCTGATAAATGGAAGTTAGTCACCATCGCGTCTACCGAATGAAACTCATAGCCCGGGTAGATAAATATTTCCGTATCGCCCTTAAATGGCAAAATCGACCCGCCACTGGAAGCTGATTCCAGCGACCGAACACTGGTGGTTCCAACCGCCACAACCCTGCCCTGGCGTTTTCTGCATTCCTCTACCGCCACACACACTGGTCTGGACACATCCAGAAACTCACGATGCATCTGATGCTCCTCAACATTCTCGGTACGTACCGGCTGGAATGTTCCTGCACCGACGTGAAGCGTTACTTCAGTTTTCCGGATCCTCTTCGCCGCAATGTCGGCCAACACCTTTTCATCAAAGTGCAGGCCTGCAGTGGGGGCTGCCACGGCACCATCATGTTGGGCGTATACGGTCTGATAACGACTCTCATCGGATGCTTCATCCGTACGGTCTATATAAGGCGGCAGTGGCATGTGACCAAACTGGGTCGCAATTTCGCTCACCCCCGGCGCCGGAAAGCGAACCCGATAAAAAGAATCTTCTTTCCCCATTACCGTGATGCTGGCGCCACCCTCCAGATGAATTGCTGAACCCGCTTTGGGAGGTTTACTAACCCTGATCTGTGCCATTGCCTCCGTCTTCGAAACGATCCGCTCGAGCAATAACTCTACCTTGCCACCTGTTTCTTTCTCGCCAAAAAATCGCGCCGGAATCACCCGGGTGTTGTTAAACACCATTAGGTCGTCGGGATTCAGTAGTCCAGGCAGGTCGGTAAATCGCAGATGCACAACTTTGCCGGTCACGGCATCCAGGTGCAGCAGTCGACTGCCGGAGCGCTGCGCAGCCGGATGTTTTGCGATCAGGTGCTCGGGTAGGTCGAAGGAAAAATCACTAACTTTCATAACGGAAAATGGCGCCTGGGATTAGCCGGAGCCAAATCACAATGGTGGGAAGAAAAATGCTATCTAAAAATCCAGCTTAAGCCCTGAAACATCAACAACGCGACAAGGCGGTAACGGGTCTTTCGACTCGGAGATTCCCCGCGCATTGAATGACCTGCACGATTATACCCTCTATATCTTCGTCACGTTCAATTCGACCCTAATACAGATGGTGTCCTTCCGTTGAAGCTGTTTTGCAGTGCAGCATAAGGTGCGGTACACATTGCACCGCAGTCGCACCGGTTCCAATCACGCCTACTCGTTTGTCGGAGAGTTTATCCAACCCCCCTTCAGGACCACCACCGGTGTATGCGTAATCCCAGCGGCTGGTATGGAAGGTGTGTCCTTTAAAGTCACTGATGCCTTTTATTGCAGGCAACTTTGGCCGGTTAAGCGGCCCGTTGGACATCGCCACAAACGGGCTCGCATCGCATCGTTGCGATTGGTTCGCACGATCCAATTACTCTGCTGCTCATCCCATTCGAGCCCTGTCACTTCCGTCTGGAAACAAGCTTCTTTATAGAGGTCATATTTTTCGCCGATGTTATGGCTATGTTCCAGGATCTCTGGTGCGTGAGTGTATTTTTCCTTCGGGACAAACCCGAGATCTATTTCCTGTACTGACATTAGCGATTGTTCCTGAATTACTGCTGTAGGTGGCTAAGACTTTACCAAAGATAAGCCATTAAGTGATTGCTCTTATTAAGTAGTATCACTCAATTGGCACTGCCCGGGATAGCATCAGAAACATCTGTAGCCCAGAATTCGCGAGCTTAATCGTCGATAATTCGCCGATATATTCCACCCCATATGAAGAGTACAGGGCCGTTTCAAATGCTACGATGCTGCGCTTACAAAAGCAGAAGATATAAGAATGAACGGTCACCACCAGGGAAGAATTGAAGCTGTAAACCGACACGCTGGTTTACAATTTTCTCGTTACCTGGTTTTACCACTCTGTCTGGAGCGCACCTACTTATGACAGCGAACGAAACTGGCTGTTTGTTGGCATCATGCCATTCCTGGTTTGGGTGCCGGCGTTGGACCTGATCTCAATTTTTGGAAAACAACGACGTTGCCCGCATGATTATTTCTGCAGCACTGTTGTCGTAAAAATCAATTAAAGGAAACACCTTATGAAAATTCTATTCAATGTTGTCCTGATACTATCTTTCTTATTTGAAGCATTTGCCTCCGCTTCACTGATCGCTGGCCCGGAAGGCTTTGCTGCCGCGGGCTCCGGCAACCAGTGGTCCATGCACTATGGGTTTGCAGCACTCGCTATCGCCAGCATTTCCTTATGGGTCTGGCCATACCGAACGAACCTGCCGTTGGTCACCTTCGCTCTGGGTGTTCTGTTCACTTTTCATACCGGGTTATCAATATCTCTTTACCTCGCAGGGGATCAACAGGCTGGAATGATTATTCACAGCGTGCTTTCCGTTCTTTGCCTGGTACTTCTCACGCAACGGTCAAAGTGGTGTGACGTCGCAGACAAGGCCGCTAAAAATGCTTAGCCTGCGCAGGTGGATCCTGCTCACGGCATTGGTCTGCTCACCCGTTGCCGCCAAAGAAATCGACTTTACCCGTTACCTGGGTGACCATTCGTTTAAAGAATCTAACATCGAAACTTCTTTTATCGGCACCGTTGGTGAAGGTCGGCTGATTATCTCTGCCCTGCCCAACACTAACATCACCATTAGTGTGAATGGCAAAACCATCGCGATTACAGACAAACTTGTCGACGGGCATGCTGAATTCAGCGTCGACCTTCTTGAAAACAATACAATCAGCGTTGACCTTACCTCTCCACCACCAACAGCCACCAACATTCGAGTCAAACAACGCGCCAATATAGAACTTAATGTTCTGGCGCGAGTGCACTTCAACACCAACGTCAGCAATTTTGTTGAGGCTCGCGAATTCTATGGAAAGCTCGGGTTTGAGACGGTTTCGGGCTTCCCCGACACCAACACCCAGGCGATGGCACGTGCCATTGGCGTAGAAACACCCACAGACTATGACGGTTCAAAAGGGGAGCACGCCGGAGGATACCTGCTACACGGCGAACTCATCGGCGCCGGGGGATTCTGGGGCGGCGTCATAGACTTGATTGAATTCACCATTCCAAGGAACGTTGAAGCACCTTACGCCCAGTTGAACCACCTGGGCATGGCACGTGCCGCAATGCACACCACCAATATCACTGCTGATTACCAGTACATGAAGTCACTGGGCGTTGAGTTCCTTTCAGCGCCAACTCAAAGAACCGACGGGACTCTGTTCGCGATCTTTAAAGATCTGGACGGCACTTTCTATGAATTGCTCGAAGTAGACGGCGAGGATATCGAAACAGACACCACCCACATCACCAGCCTTGGTCATGTGAATATCAATGTCAGCGACCTTGAACGTTCGAACGCCTGGTACCAGATGTTTGGCTATGAAGTGACTGAAACACTGCCATCGACAGAGCCAGCGGAAGTTGCCAAAGCCATGGGTTTTGAACAGCCATTCACGATCAAGGGAAATCGCGTCACCCACGATGTTGATGGGTCAGTGCTGGAGCTCGTTCAATGGCTAGCGCCTTTTGACCCGGAGCGCGCCTACCCGGCACCCGTGAACCACCTGGGCATCCACAGGACAGCCTATTCAACCACAGACATCGAGGGCGACGTTGCGGCTCTTAAGGCACAGGGCGTTGAATTTCTTTCCCCCATCACACCATGTTGTTCCGGTGATGATTCATCAAGCAGCATCGTCGCTTTTTACGACCCGGACGGAACAGTGATTGAACTGGTTGAGCAACCTTATGTGCTTCATCTGCTCTTTAAGGTGATTACATGGTTTGGAAAAACGTTCTAGCGAATCGCCCTAATCAGCTCGGCGGCGTTCCAGTTCCTGAACAATCTGTACGTGCTTCTCTCTCGATAAGGCGTATTTAAAAAAGAGCGAAAGCGCCAGTAGGCTAAAGACAGATGTTGCCGGCCCCTGGAATAGCCCAAGATTGAAGATCACATCGGGGGGCACTTGCCCGGGTACAGCGTTCTTGGGAAAAGCAATGAAATCAAGCGCAAGGCCGCCAATCACTGTACCAAGGGCCACCGCTGCTTTCCCGGCAAACGCACGCGCTGAATAGATGATGCCTTCCTGCCTCTCACCGGTCGCCAATTCCAGCTCATCGGTGATGTCAGCAAACATGGAATTGATCGTGATGTAGATGACCGGCGCTGCAACCGCAGCACAGAACCCTGCAATAATTAACATCGGCACTATAGACCAATGACCGTTTTCAGGCAGGATGCCGAAAAGCCTCAGGACAATAAGGACGTTCACACTAATAATCGTCACGGCACACCCGTTGATCAGGCACCACTTTTTATCGAACTTTCGTGCTGCAAATGCAGCGAGCACAGAACCAAACGGCAGACCAATTAATACACCCACTGGAATTAGCCGCAACTGGTCTGTCTCCAGACCCCAGAAGTGGATACCCATAAAGGGCGTAAACGCGGCCTCAATTGACACGACCGTCGTCAGCATCAACAGCCCGAAGAAGATGGAACGGTAAGAAGGGCTGGAAAAAGCCACCTTCAATTCTGAAATAACTCGCGTCAAACCAAAAGGTTGGGGCGATGGCACGGCCTTGATAAGTCTTGGTATCTCACCCCTGGTGCCCCAGACACACAGCATAATCGCCGAAAATGCGATAATTCCGGCTGCTGCTGCCATCTTCGGAAAACCCGAAGCGTTATACATACCATTGGGCAAATCTGGCTGGGGTGGAAAAACAAACGTCAACATGACGAAGTAAAATCCATAACCCGCCACCGCACCAAACAGTAAACCGTAGCTGAACAGGGCATTACGATCGCTGTAGCCAGTAGCCAGCTCTGCGCCAAGCGCCAGGTGGGGAATTTGATAGAGCGTCAAAAAGGTTCGCACGCTGACCGCGAACATCAATACCCAGCCGAAATAGAACATCTCGCTCATACCACCGGGCGGGAAGAAAAGCAGAAACAGCGTGATGCCAAGCGGCGCGGCCGATACCAACATGAAGGGATGACGCCTGCCCCACCGTGATTGAAAGCGGTCTGAAACAGACCCGGCAACAGGATCACTTAGCGCGTCGAACAGGATGGCGATGGCCAGCGCGATTGAGGTTAAAGTCGCCGAAACACCGAGGATCTGATTGTAATAGAACAGCAGGAATGAATTAAACGCAGAGTTTTTAACTCCTTCGCCAATCTGGCCAATTCCCCAGAAAACCTTTACGCGTGTCGGGAGTTTTCGCTCGCCAACCCCTTTCCCCTCAACAACCGCGACCAAGATCTTCTCAACTGCTACAACAGGGCGTCAATGTACCCGCAAGCAGGCTTTGAAGTATAGGTTTATATCGCTTTCCTGCAGGTTTGCTCCGCGCTTTACTTAGACGCCTTGCGCATGCCGCGTCAGCACGACCAGAAAACCACCGCCATATTTATCCAACTTACGGGCGCCAACGCCTGGCAAATCGCTGAATCCATCAAGGGTCGTGGGCATCAGCTCTGCCATCGCCTGCAGTGTGCTGTCATGGAAGATCACATAGGGCGGCACTCCCTGCTCTTCAGCCAATTGACGACGGTGCGAGCGCAGCGCCTCCCAAAGGCCGACATCAATATCGTCAGGCAATGGCGTTTTGGTCAGTTTCTTCGCGGCTTTTACGACCTGGTCTTTACGAAGCTGGATAGATTCATCACCTTTAAGCAATGGTCGACACTTTTCTGTTAACACCAGACCGCCAAACCGCTCTGCATCGGCATTGGCATAACCACGCGCGACCAACTGCCGAAAAACAGACTGCCATTCCTTTGCCGATAGCTCGCCGCCGACGCCATAGGTCGGCAACTGATGGTGATCAAACTGAAACACCTTGTCTGTGTCTGTTCCCAGCAACACATCCACCAGATGACTGACACCAAAACGTTGTCCCGTTCGATAGATCACACTCAGCGCCTTGCGCGATACTTCCGTGCCATCCCAGGTTTCTACAGGCGTTAAACAGGTATCACAGTTACCGCAATGTTCGCTCGAGGGTTCATCGAAGTAGGCGAGCAGCGCATGCCGCCGACAGCTGGCTATTTCACAAAACCCCAGCATCGCATTTAACTTGATCTGCTCAACCCGTTTGTGTTGTTCATCACCCGTCGAGCTATCAAGCATCTGCCGGAGTTTGGTCACATCCTGCAGGCCATACACCATCCAGGCATTCGCCGGCGAACCATCACGACCCGCTCGTCCGGTCTCCTGATAATACGCCTCGATTGTCTTAGGTAGGTCAAGGTGCGCTACAAATCGCACATCGGGTTTATCGATACCCATCCCAAAAGCAATGGTGGCAACGATAACAACGCCCTCTTCTTCCAGAAAACGACGTTGGTGATCGGCTCGAACCGCCGCGGACAAGCCCGCATGGTAGGGCATCGCCTTAAACCCTTGGTCGGCGAGCCATTTGGCTGTGTCTTCGGTTTTCTTTCGAGAAAGGCAGTAAACAATGCCCGCGTCATCACGATGTTCCGACTTAAGAAAGCGTAACAACTGGTTACGCGGGTTAGACTTAAGGCTAATACGATATTGAATGTTAGGACGATCAAACCCTACGACAAACTGCTTTGCATTCTGCAGCGCCAGGCTATTAACAATTTCGCCACGGGTACGCGCATCGGCAGTGGCCGTCAGCGCAATCCGGGGCACATCAGGAAATTCTGTATGCAGCCGATCGAGCGAAAGATAATCCACCCGGAAGTCGTGGCCCCACTGCGAGACGCAATGCGCCTCATCGATGGCAAACAGGCTGATCGACACGGACTTAAAAAGGCTAAGCGTGCGCGCCTGAGCTAAACGCTCCGGCGCCACATAAAGCAGGTCCAGTTCACCGCTGCGCAGCCTGGCTTCCACCTCAAAGACTTCATCTGATGACAGCGTCGAGTTAAGGAAGCTTGCCCTGATACCCAGCTGCCTGAGCGCTGAAACCTGATCCTGCATCAACGCAATCAACGGCGAAACCACAATCCCGCATCCGTTCCTGATCATGGCGGGAATCTGGTAACACAATGACTTGCCGCCGCCTGTGGACATCAACAGGAACGCATCGCCACCGTCAGTGAGCGTGTCAATGACTTCAGCCTGCGGCTCCCGGAAGGATTCATAGCCAAACGTGTTCTGTAGAATTGTAAGTGCTTGTGACATGCCGCGAGTTTAGCTGAGCTGCTGCGGTAAACCACACTAGAACGTGGAATTTTGTGCCGGCAGGTTACTGTTCATACTGACGATCTGCTCTGGGCCACCAACGCCGCTGCGAAAAAGCAGCATAGAAGCCGACATCTGCAAGACAATGACCCCAAACGCCAATTCAGACATTGCACTCAAACACGACAGTCATTTTTTTGTTTTCTGAAAATAATAAGGCTAACATTAGTCCACTATAACAAACCTAGATGAGTATCATAATTATGAAACCAATACATAACCTTCTAGCTGTCCTTTGCGGCCTGTGCTTCACAGCAACCAGTATGGCCGCTGACGAACTGATCATCTTTCCAAATGCAGGTCAGACTGGCGAGCAGCAGGAAGCAGACAAATTTGCTTGCTATGGTTGGGCTAAAAACCAGTCGGGCTTTGATCCAATGGCGCCACCCACCACAACCGCCCCGCCACCCAAGAAAGAAGCAAAAAAAGGTGGCACAGGAAAGGGGATGCTTCGAGGCGCGGCAATTGGCGGGATTGTTGGCGGCTCTGATGGCGCCAAAAAAGGCGCCGGTGCTGGAGCAGTAATGGGTACCGCGCGGCGCAACGACCAAAAGCGCAGTGAAACGAAGTCGCAGCAGGACTGGGAGCAAGAGCAGGTGGCGATTTATTCGGCAAACCGCAATCTATACAATCGCAACTATGGCGCCTGCCTCGAAGGTAAGAACTACACTGTTCGCTAGAGGCGTCAACAAACGACGATACCCTTGAAGGACTTGTCTACTGATTCCTGATAGCCATCAGACAATGACAAATGCTTCAAGGCCCGTTGGCGTCCCTCTTCAGCGGCCAGCGGCAAATGCACACAACAAAATGAAGATGGCTGCCGCACGTCAACGGCCGCTTTGGCGCAATCGAACAAGCAGCCAATGCTGCTTGTTCGGGCAACCTAAGGATTAGCAATGATTATTAAGACCATCCCCGCAAATAGATATGCGCGCGCCATGATGTTCAGCGGAATGATTTTTCTTTCTGGTTTTTATTCATCCACTGCGTGGTCGATCAATAATCAGGTCGAAGCCAACCTACCAGCATCCGATTCTTCCAGCAGTTCGCAGCTCATCCCCTATGGTTTTTTTAATGGCGATGTTGGCGGCGCAGTCGCTGCAGCATGGATTAGCAAAGGCTTCGTACAGGAACAGGCGAGCACCGTTGCCAACGTCTGGTTCGGTTCTGAGGGCGCCTATCAGCTCTTTGTCTCTAACAACAATATCCAGTTACCGTTTTCGGACCGCCTGTTTGTCGATTCAGTTTTCATGTACTCGAATTGGGAGGAAGTGGATTCCTACCAAAACGGCAACCCCAGCTTTCCAAATGAAATAGCAGGGTCAAACGACTCCGACGAAGACAATTCCGTTTCAGCGACTGGCGAAGACCTGTTTGGGTATATTTCGTTGCGTTATCTGCTGCCAATGGGCGACGGACGTGGCGACCCTATCCACACCTTTAAGCTAAGCGATGGCCTGCTGATGCCTGGCTTTGAGGCAGGCGGCGGACCGTGGAACCCACTTAAATCTGGACGCACAACATTGGAACTTCGCCCCTTCTATCGGGACCAGGATTTTGAAAGTGATGACACCGGCGAGCCTTTTCGAAACAAGACCTCTGGCGTAAAGTTTATTCTGGAATACGATAATACGGATTGGTACAACAACCCCACCCGAGGCTCTCGGCAAGAACTTACCATCGCGCGGGACTGGGGCGCGCTGGATGAATCGCCGACTTGGACATCCATTCAGTTTCGTCACACCCAATTTTTCAACCTGGGTGACACCAAAAAAGCCAGACAACGCGTTCTGGCGCTAGACTTTTGGACGTCCGATCTGCCCACCTGGAATTCTTCTCATACCGACAACACCGGTCGCGAGGTTTTTCACCGCGCACCCTTGTTTGAAGGCTCTACCCTTGGCGGGCTGTTAAGGCAACGCGCGTACGCCAACGACCGGTTTCACGATCGATCCGCCATCAACTACAGCATAGAGTACCGGTATACGCCCAGATGGAATCCGATGACAGAGCTACCGGTGATTAACAAATTGTACATTCCTTGGTGGCAATGGGTCGCATTTGTCGAAGTCGGACGGGTCGCCGATAACTGGAGCGTCAGTGATCTACACAAAGACATGAAAGTCAGTCTTGGCGGCGGTATACGCGCAATGGTTTCAGGTCTGGTCATACGGGTGGACGCAGGCGTGTCGGACGAGGGCGGCGAAATCCAGATGTTTTTTAACCACCCCTTCTAAGCCAGCAAACGACGTCTATTAGGGTTGTTGGGTCACCCGCTTCTACTGGCTAGCATGCTCGCTACCCAATCCTAGTTAACGGCCTTGACGACTTCCCTCACCAGGTCCCATTGATCGAATCCCTCTTTACTATAGTCGAGCCCTCGTCTAACAATCACAAGATCGTGGGAGGGGACAACAATAACAAACTGTCCGCGAGAGCCTGCCGCCGCGTAGGCCGACCGGGGAACATCATCACGACCATCAGATACCAGCCACCACTGTCCACCATAGAAGTTCCCCAGCTTTGATGTAGAGGGTGCAGGAGTGCGAACAAACGCTATCCAGTCTTCCGAAATGATCCGCTCACCCTGCCATACACCGCCCTGTGCATATAAAAGCCCAAACCGAGCAAGGTCACGGGTGTTGGTATAGACCTGGGAGCTCAGAACAAAATCGTGGAAACGATCTGTGCCAATCAGCGTGCTGTTCATGCCAATCCTGTCCAGCAACGCCCGCTGAGGAAACATCTGGTAAACCTTATCGTCGCCGAGTGCCAATTTCATCGCGTAGACGGCGAGCAGCGTGTCGAAGTTTTCGTAGTCCCAGTAGGTGCCGGGCTCGCGGACCAAACCACGGTCCCGCGCACCTTCGATCGAAGATGCGCCTGCCCAATAAGCGCGACTGGAACCGGTCGTATATTCCCTGTTAACCCGGTCGACGGGATACAGGCCGCTGGACATGTTCAGCAGATGCCGCAAAGTAATGGCGTTTCTTGGGTCATCTTCAGGTTTCTTTATGGCGGGCAGCCATTCGATGCCAAGTGGTTCGTCTAACTTTAGTCTGCCATCGTCAACCAATATACCAATCAGTGTGGCAGCAATGCTTTTTGCTGTTGACCAGGTACGGGTTCGAGTATGACGATCGAATCCCGCCGCGTATCGCTCGTGAATCAACATCCCCTGATACAGAATGATAAGACCCGTTGTAATCTCCTCCGGTATTTGTCGATTGAAGGTCCAATCTGATGCAGCCTGTAATGCCTTTGCGTTGATTGCATCAGGCAACGGTTCATCTATTACCCGATCGCCGGATGGCCAGGGTATCAAATCGAGGTTAACAGCCGCTGGGGGAAGTTTGAGTAACGGCAATGAGCTAATATCACTGGGACCCTGGCCCGGGGACATGACAACGCAGCCAATACCGTCACGAAATACGGCGCTGACGCTGGGGCCAGCAGTGCCACCACCGACCGATACGGATTTCAGCGTTGAATTGATCTGGTAGTCACCGCCATCGGCGCTACCGACGATACCGCCAAATCGCGCGCCGGTCAGATAAGCCAACTCCTGTTCGAAAATTTCAATGACATGACGATTAGAGGTGTAAAGGCCATTACACATTAACACCGCCTGAAGGCCATTACGCACCAATTGACGATTAGCAGAGAAATAGTCGTAACTGTTTTCAGCAGCAACTGAACCTGAGAACAAGCTGATCAACAGCCAAGAGATCAACCTAGAAACTAGCGACACGAGAATCTCCTTTTTATTAGCTCTGTTAACAGCGCCCAAGAATAGCTCCGAGCAATAGCCCCGAACATCTCTGAGCCCCTGGGGTATGCTTTTGACAGCAATACGCCGTATATCATCACTAATGCGGTTTCACGCCTTCCGTGACCAGCCGCATTAATTTCTTGTTATCAATGTCGTAGTGAGCACCACAGAACTCACAAGTTAGCGCCAGCGTTTGATGCTGTTCGAACAATGAGGCCAACTCACTTTCACCCAGGGAAACCAGGGCACCCGCCATTCGCTGTTCACTACACCCACACTGAAACTGAACAGATGTCGCATCGAATATCTGGATGTTCTCTTCAACAAACAAATGTTGAAGCAATACCGAATTGGCTTTTGCTATAAGTTCTGCTCCGGTGATCGTGCCGGCGAGAACCCGAATGGTCTGCCAACGGTCTGCTCGCTGTGCCAGGTCTTGTTCCATCTGCACGGGCAATTGTTGTATCAGCATGCCGGATGCCTGGTTACTGTCTGCGCTAAGCCTGATGAAAGTATTTAACTGCTCTGATTGCTGGAAATAGCTTTCAAGGCATTCCGCTAAAGTCTCGCCCAGCAACGGTACAATGCTTTGATATCTCTCTCGTCCGAGGGCTTCGACAGTGACCGTCAATGTACCACCTACCAACTTACCCTCTGAGGGCTTACTGCCTGACAACAGCTGCAGTAAGTTCTTATCCCTAAATGCATCCGCCGGCGCAGCGTCTTCGAGTTGCGCAATTCCACGGACGGCTCCTTCATGTGTCGCCTCGGCCATCAGTAATCGAATATTGCCCTGGCCATTTGCCTGGAGTGTCAGGCGACCCTCGAACTTGATTATATCGCTCAGTAACAATGCAGCAGCCAGAAACTCACCCAGCAATTCCTGAACTTCGCTGGGATAGTCGTGCGAAGCAGTCATCTGTTTGAAACTATCGCCCAGACGCACGATGTTTCCACGAACATCGGCATCAACAAAAACAAAGCGAGTCGAGCTATCCAGCATCGGTTTTATCATCTTTTTCGCGAAGGAAATTTCAGAACCTTGGCCAGCGTCCCACTTAAGCCAGTTCGCTCCGGTTTGGCGAAGCTACGATAGGCTCGCGAGATTAGAGGCGCTAGATCCGCATAGCGCAACCACTCATTGTCACCCATAAATTGAACCTGGTGATAATCCTTGTCATACAGACCTGACAACAGATAGTGCTCGGTAAATGCCCTGCCCGCTTTCGTCAGCTGTTCCGGTTTTAACTCACCATGGAGTTCAGTGGATAGAAAATCAGCGCCGGTCAGATCCTGCATCCGAACCCGCGTAACCCCGCTCCCTGCAGCACGCTCGATATTTTCCTGAAAGAGCTGATTATTGATTAACCACGCCACATAGGCGCCGAGTTGTTCGACGTTACGAGATTCGCCGCCCAGCACCATT
The DNA here is from genome assembly GCA_018665025.1 of Gammaproteobacteria bacterium. Classification (GTDB taxonomy): domain Bacteria; phylum Pseudomonadota; class Gammaproteobacteria; order Pseudomonadales; family Azotimanducaceae; genus UBA9659. The sequence goes on along the minus strand of JABJED010000105.1, from coordinate 1,305 downwards.
GATGCATAAGACTTCATGATGACCTAAGGATTGAAAATTTATAAGGCGCCTATCTTACGACATTCCTGCCGCGGTAGCAGTCACCGATCACAAGGGTGGATTAGCACTGAAACAGAGGATAAACCAGGATTCACCCAAAGGCCCGTGGCGAAGACTCACCGCGCCGGCTAAAATTATTGAAAACACATTTGTACTCAATCTGTATCGGCACATAACCTAGACAGCTTCCTCATCGGCGACTTTTAGAATCCTGAGAAAAAGTGGTCTACAATTCTTAACCTGCTTGTAGGCATCGAAAAGGAGTCATGATATGACAGAAGAAATCCCCAACAGATCCGGCGATGCATTCACGACGGATGACGAGTCTCAAATTCTTAATGCTATTGATAAATGGCTGGATAAAGAAGTTAAAGACAAGGTTTTGGCACTAGATCATGCGGATGAGTATCCCATTCAAATGGTAGAGCAAATGAAATCGCTCGGTTTGTTTGGGGCCACCATTAGTCAGAAGTACGGCGGGCTGGGTATGCCGAGCGCCAGTTACGCTAAGGTCGTGACAGCTGTTTCTGAGGTTTGGATGTCACTCTCAGGCATTTTTAATTCTCATCTCATTATGGCCGCGGCTGTTGAAAGGTTCGGGACGGAAGATCAAAAGCAACGTTTTCTGCCGAAATTCGCGACAGGTGAAATCAGGGGTGGTCTTGCACTGACGGAACCCAGTTGCGGTACAGACCTTCAGGCTATTCGCACAAAAGCACACAAAGAGGGTGACCACTACCTGATCAACGGATCTAAAACCTGGATTTCTAATGGGATTGAGGGAGATTGCGTTGCATTATTGGTTAAAACCGATACGGAAATTCAACCTCGCCATAAAGGAATGAGCCTGTTCCTTGCAGAAAAGGGACCCGGGTTTTCTGCGGGGCCTAAACTTGAGAAGTTAGGTTACAAAGGCATCGACTCCGCAGAGTTGTTCTTTGATAATTATGTGATCGCCGCGGATAATCTAATCGGTGGTGAAGAAGGACAGGGCTTTCATCATACTGTTGGGGGACTGGAACTGGGTCGTATCAATGTAGCCGCCAGGGGTGTTGGGGTTGCCAATGCTGCCCTAAAGGCAGCTACGTCCTATGCCCAAACCCGCGAAACCATGGGTAAACCAATAGGCCAACATCAGGCCATTCAGACAAAACTGGGCGACATGGCTACCCGTTGCCATGCGGCAAGGTTATTGGTCCAGGATGCTGCTCGAGCTTATGACCGCGGCGAAAGGTGTGATATGGAAGCCGGCATGGCGAAATTATT
>JABJED010000533.1 GCA_018665025.1 Gammaproteobacteria bacterium | reverse complement strand
GTATCATCGACATCCAGGCCGATATAGATTACCTTCTTGTTCATAGACGCCTCTCTTTTTGTGGGGTGGTACAACGTACCACATTGAGATATCCATCATTGATGGTAGCTCTCGGGTAAAGGTGGGGCGTCTATATCTTCTCTTCTCAAGTCGCCTTCACTTCTTCGACGCGTTTTTAAGTCTTCAGGACGAGCACAACCTTCTCCATGTGACCTTGTATCCACTCATTCAACTACGAGTAAGGTCCAACTACGAGTAAGGTCCACGGGCAATTGATCCACCTCGAAGCAGGCGGCCTGGCATAACCCCGGTTGATTCGCCATTTTCGTATGTCACTTCACCGGCTTTGATGGTCGCCAGATAACCATTGGCTTTCTGGATCAGGCGTTTGCCATTGCTCGGCAGGTCATAAACCATTTCGGGTGGTTCCAATGACAGGGCATCGAAGTCGATTAGATTGAAATCACCCTGGTAGCCGGGTGCGATTACGCCTCGATCGTGCAATCCGTAGGTACCGGCGCTGTTCTGGGTCATTTTGTGAACGATAAACTCTAGTGGCATCGGCTCGGCAACTGTTCGGTCGCGGGCCGAATAACACAGCATATAAGTCGGGACACTGGCGTCGCACAATACACCACAATGGGCGCCGCCGTCAGACAACCCAAAGACGCTGTTTTCGCGTTTTATATTATTGAAATAGGGTTCCAGTGAACCCTTGTAGCCACCAAAGAAAAATATGATTTGTCGCTTTTCTGCCAAGGTATCCATCAGCACATCAAGATGATGTTTGTTTGAGGCATCGGCAATGCCCTGGATGCTGTCATTGATCCCGGGTTCGTAAGAGAGCGCATCATCCAGCGGGTACATTTCGCCGTAACTTGTGGTGAACCGCTTGGCGTCTGGATTACGATGGTGTTTTGGGGTTTCGGTTTTGATCTTTTTACGGAACTCGGGATCGCGCAGGTGTGCAATCTGTTCTTCCAGTGGCAGGCCACGGATGGCTTTATAACTGGGGAAGATGGCCAGCGGATTAATGGTTCCTTCCAGGCTCATTAAAATCGACGCTGGTCGGGCGCCACATTGTGGGCGCAGGCTTAAGCCGTCCTTATTCATGGTGTCTGCAAGGTTCCAGATTTTCTCACGTGAACCAGGTGCTGTGAGTGTAGTAATCGTGCGACCGGTGTCGCGCATAATTTGTTCGATCCAGGCCAGTTCATCGTCGTCTTCAAGGTAGTCACTAATAATTTCAATGGTGCCGTGATTCAGACCTTTGAAGGCGCTGCCGATGCCTAACATTTCTTTTGCTGCAGCGTTGGTGCCGGGGATGAGATTACCTTGTTTGTCCAGGTGTCCATAGAAGCGTGAAGTCGAAAAGCCCAGCGCACCTGCTTGCAAGGCTTCCCTCACTAACTGGGACATACGATTAATGTCTGCGTCGGTGGAATCGTCATAACAGCGGTCACCCATCACATAACGGCGGATTGCCACATGAGGTACTTGCGACCCAACATCCATGACATAAGGTGTGTCGATCGTATCCAGATATTCCGAATAACTTTCCCATCCCCAGGGAATGCCTTCGTTCAGTGCCGAGCCGGGAATATCCTCAACGCTCTCCATGAGTTCAATCAAGCGGTTTTCGTCACCGGCTTTTACTGGCGCAAAGCCAACGCCGCAATTGCCCATCACAGCTGTTGTCACGCCATGCCAACAGCTTGGTGTCAGTTGTTTGTCCCAGCATACCTGGCCATCGTAGTGGGTATGGATATCCACGAAACCTGGCGTCAGAAGCTGACCACCAGCATCGATTTGCCGGGTTGCTTTGCTGATGCTCTTGGACAGGTCTGTGAGTTCGACAATTTTGCCATCTTTAACGCCGACAGATCCGTCGAATGCCGGTTTGCCAGTACCATCGACGATATTGGCGTTCGTGATTGCGAGGTCGAGCATGGGTCACTCTTGAATAGGCTTGATTACCTAAGACTACAGGAAAAATAGGGTTAGCGTCGATTGGCACTTCCTTAACAAACAAGAACTCCTTACCGTATGCTCTTTTTGTGGAGGGACAATGCGTATTATCGCCGATATTACGGATCCAGACCTAATTCAGAAAATTCCAGATCACATTGCAGCACAACCACCACCGATTAATACTGCTACAGCAAGTCAACCTTAAACCAGCAGCCTTCCGCTAGCCGGTAAAAGTCCCGTGCATGGTCAGAAAACCTGATCAGTGATCAACCCTACCGCCTGTAGGTCAGTGTGAAGAGTGTTGTTGGTTATATTACTTTTGAGAACAGGCATCATAAACCACATTTCCGAGTAACAGTATGTATGGTAATGGCTGTAACGGCCTGAATCTGATGGCGATGTGGTTTAAAATACCTATCTTCACACCGACAATCCAAAGCAGACATTCTACAACCTTGCAGTTCGCGATCTCGATACTTAATATCCCCCCTCCATTGACCCTTTTACAAAATCCCACGATGGATAAAAGCGAGGCATGTAAAAAGTTAATATTCAGTCAATAAAACCGTTTGATGAGCTCAAGGTTATCGATATCAGGTTTGTCGAGGTTAGGCAAAGCTGCCCGCACTAGTGGAAATATCTTTTGAGAAATCCTGGGCAGGCATGACCGGCTTCACCCCGATGGCAGCTCTATGGAACCGGATCCAGGATCGTGATTCATATTCACGCGTGGTTAACTGTCGTCAGTAGACTATCACCCTGGCTTGGAGCGTGACGTGAAAACAAGGAAAGAACTCAAAAAGGAATATCTGCGCACACCGAAAGAAATGGGTGTGTATCGTATTCGTAATACGCTCAATAACCGAAGCTATATTGCGGCAAGTATAGATATCAAAGCCCGTTTCAACCGACACCGAATGAGTTTAAAAACGAACAATGAAAGCGTCAAAGCCTTGCATACAGAATGGTTGAAATATGGAGAAGACGCGTTTGAGTTTGAAATACTAGATCGACTCACACCCTTGGAAAAACCAGATTACGATCCGACAGAAGATCTGAAAACTTTGGAGGCGTTATGGCTAGAGAAATTGCAGCCATATGAACCCACAGGCTATCACCCTGCAAAAAAAACCGAATAGGGCCATTGATATGAGGTTTTCGAAAAATGGAACGCGCGGCAATTATTAGTCTACTTCGTCGAACCTTTAAGGGCGGTATATTGCAACGCCTACCAAAAAAAAGACAAGACGCAGAAGTATTTTTGGCGCTGTCGTTAGTGGGACTTGATCCAGCAGCCTTCTACGAGGAGTCGGAAATTAATGTACACCTTGCAGCCTTTCTCGACATTATAGCCTCTCAAGAGGGATCATCCGATCACATCACCTTGCGTCGCTATCTGGTTGACCTCGGTTTCTTGCGACGCGCCACAGACGGCGCTGTTTATCGAGTTTCTTCAGAACGAATTGATGAGGTACTCCCCCGTAATGCTAGAGACATTGACCCAAAGGCTTTGTTCAGAGAAGTGGAGATGGAAAGACTAAGGCGACGACGAGAGCACTAAAACAAGGGACTTTCGGCTCGAAAGTTACCTTCAGCTACCCCCTCACAATACTCCCAACAATGTCAGCCCTGGCTTCAAACAGAGTCGGATGCCCGGCAACATAGGTGCGATATCAATCAGTGCCGGTGACTATTGTCGAACTACTGATAGCCATGCCATCTCGTCTTTCGAATTGAATCACTCGATTACGACCTTGCTCTGCAAGTAACAGGCGACCCTCGGAATTAATCGCGACAGCCTGGGGTGAACTCAATCCTGTTGCCATCACTTTAATCTGGTGCGGGGCGCTGGAGTGCAGCAGGCGACCATAGTTGCGGCGATCTTCAGTGATCCAGATACTTTGCGACTCATCATCACACAGTAGAAATCCGGGTGAATTTAGAGCCGTAAGATATTCAGAAATTTCCCCATCCTGAATCTTGTAGACGATACCTTTGTCCCTTTCACTAAAATAAACAACACCGGATTCCATCGCACAGATACCTTCACCGGATTCCAGATCAGTCGCGAGCTCAGATATTTTACCTGTGGTTCTTTCATATTTGAGAACGCGCCCCCCTAGCCTATCCTCGACAACGTACAGATCACCATTTAACGTGCTGTCGATGCCTTCTGCACAATCAGTGATGAATAGCCCGTGGGGAACGCCATTAATAACTTCATAGACCGGGCTCTCGCCGAACTCCTGCGTATACACTAGAGAACCGAGAGAAGTTGTGAGGCCATCCGGTTTTTGCAGCCCGGAGACGACCGTCGACCTGTTTCCATCCACAATTGAAACGAGCTTCCCATCGTAGTTCCTCGTTTCAAGAGTCACGTAGATTGAATTGTCATGTGACTGAAGACCAGACACTTCAGGTAAATCCGTGTAAAGGACCGAATACTGCCAATCCTCATGGCTGCTAATAGACAGTGTCCAGAGCGCAATGGCCACCAATAGAAGGGCGCCGAAAATTAAGCTTGCGATAATGTCAGAAGAGCGTAACCAACGCATGTTTTTCCGCCTTACTCAATGCCAATGGATCTAGGATCAGCATGGTCAGAAAACCTGATTAGTGATCAACCCTACCGTCTGTATACCAGTAGACCAGTAGACCAGTCAGGCATTGACCATTCGCTGCGGGAAAGCTGCCACCCTGACTTATTAATACAAAAAAATTCCGACCAAGGTACTTTAGCAATCTAGAAAAGATGTGGTTTAAAATACCTCATATAGACGCCCCTTTTGCAACCTGATCTCTTGTGCTCTATAAGTGGCTTATGACCATGGACTGAGCATCCTCATATTCGCGTGCTGGTTAACGCATTAAGATCTGTCCGCTTCGGGGTTACCACAACCT
>JABJED010000532.1 GCA_018665025.1 Gammaproteobacteria bacterium | reverse complement strand
GCTTAGGGTTTTCTCCAGCGCGCCAGTTCGACCAAGGTCCCTGACGGACCCTCTAACCCGGTAACCGTGGTTCAATAAATCCAGCACGCAGTGACAGCCGATGAATCCGGATGCGCCGGTCACAAGTATGGTCGTTGCTGGCATGTAAGGTCCTGGCATGTAAGGTCCTGGAGTGGCTGATTACGTTCAGCATCATAAGCACAGCCCCGGGGTAAAGGTAGTGTTAGGATGCTGATCTATCTCGTTGGAGCACAAAAATGGCGAATCCTTTCTTTGAACCTCTGCCGGAAAACGGGGTGCCTGAGTTCGACCAAATCTTGAGTCACCATTACGAAGAAGCCTTTGAACGTGGTTTTGAAGAGCAAAACCAGGAAATTCTGTCCATTACCGGTAACAGTGAGGTACCCACGTTTCTCAATACGATAGAGGCGATGGAGCGCTCAGGCGTCCTTCTGGAGCGGGTTGGCAATGTCTTCTGGAACCTGACCTCGTCTGACACCAGCGATGAATTACAGGCGCTGGAATTGAAGTTAAGCCCCCGGGTTGCCGCCCATAACAGTCAAATCTATTCAGACCCGGCGCTGTTTAAGCGCGTGCAGGCGATCACGGAAAGTGACCCGGCGCTGGACCCGGAAGCATCGCAGTTGCTAAAAGAAATCCACCAGTCATTCGTGCGCGCCGGTGCGCACCTGTCTGAATCAGCGCGTGAGCGCGTTAATGAAATCACTGAGTCGCTGGCCGGTTTGACCACGCAGTTCGGACAGAACGTGCTGCAGGATGTTAACGAATTTGAGCTGGTGGTGGGCGGGGCAGAAGATATATCCGGTTTGCCTGACTCTGTGCTCAATGCCGCGAAGTCAGAAGCGGAGTCCCGCGGTAAGTCCGGGCAATATGTGTTTACGATTTCCAGGTCATCGATCACCCCATTTCTGCAATATGCCGACAGCCGGAGCCTTCGGGAAAAGCTATACAAGGCCTACACAGACTGCGGCACGATGACGACAAACAATCATCCGGTGATTCAGGACATTATTGAACGCCGGGCCGAAAGAGCAAGGATCCTTGGCTTTGATAGCCACGCTGACTTCATGCTGGATGACAGAATGGCGAAGACGCCTGAAGCCGTTAAAGGTCTGTTGGATCGCGTCTGGGCGCCGTGCCAGGAAAAGGTCGCCAAAGAAGCGCAGGACCTGCAATCAAGAATTCAGGATGACGGCGGAAATTTTGAACTGCAACCCTGGGACTGGTGGTACTACACGGAAAAGATAAGGCAGGAACGGTTCGATCTGGATGAGGAAGCAGTAAAACCCTATTTCAAACTGGAGAACGTCAGGGACGGCGCGTTTGAAGTGGCCGGTAAACTTTACGGCATTAAATTCGAGAAAATCGATGTGTCGGTCTACCACCCGGATGTGGTTGCTTACGAGGTGGCTGATGCCGATGATTCAAAAATTGGCATATTCCTGTTCGATTTTTTTATGCGCCCCTCCAAGCAGGGCGGCGCCTGGATGAGCGAGTTTCGCTCGCAATCCAATCTGGACGAACATGTGCATCCGGTGATTGTTAACTGTTGTAACTTCCCCAAATCTGACCCCTGTCTTCTTGGCATGGATGAAGTGCGAACGCTGTTCCACGAATTTGGTCATGGCTTGCATGGGCTGCTGAGCAAGGTGCGATACCCGAGGCTTTCAGGCACTAATGTGAAACAGGACTTTGTGGAACTGCCTTCCCAGATCATGGAGCACTGGGCGCTTGAACCAGAAGTTTTAAAGTCCTATGCGATTCATCATGAAACCGGTGAGCCGATCCCGGATGAGCTGATTAAGAAACTGAAATCAGCGCAAACGTTCAACCAGGGGTTTGCCACAACAGAGTATCTGGCTGCCTGTTACCTGGACCTGGCGTGGCACCAGCAGGAAGGCAAGGCGCCGCAAGACGTCGATGGTTTTGAGCGCAAGGCCATGGATGACATTCATAAGATCAAGATGGTCGATCCGCGATATCGGTCAGCGTACTTCAGGCACGTCTTTGAAGGTGAGCATTATTCGGCAGGCTATTACGTTTATATCTGGGCAGAAGTACTGGATGCCGACGGTTTTGAAGCGTTCAGGGAAAAAGGTATATTTGATCAGGAAACGGCTCGATCGTTCAGGTCAAACATTCTGGAGAAGGGGGGTACTGTCCCCCCTATGGAACTGTACCGGAAGTTTCGGGGACGGGAGCCAGACGTAGAGCCGCTACTCAAAAACCGCGGCCTTTTGTAAAGACAATCAGATAGAGACAATCAAATAAAGATAATCAAATAAACACAATTCTATAAACAAAGAGAGAAAGCTATGCCAGATTTACCTGCAAACATGCCTGACTGGATCAGCCAGCATATTGAACTGTACCTGAGTGATCCCGAAGCCGCCCACCTGTGGGATTCATCCTCGCTCGGAGGCCCAGGCATATTGCCAACATTGCTGTTGACGATGAAGGGCCGGAAATCGGGTGAGCAAAAGATGTTGCCGTTGATTTACAAAAAAGTAGGCGATGCCTATGTGATAATTGCGTCCAAGGG
>JABJED010000531.1 GCA_018665025.1 Gammaproteobacteria bacterium | reverse complement strand
GTGCTTTTGTAGCATTACTACCTTCGCAGACAGGTGCAAGATCGAGAACAGAAAAAAGCGTCATGTGTTAGTCGACTGTATGAAAGCGGGTCATTCTAAACTTGCACCAGGGCTGTGTCTTGCACATATCAGGGTTGTCTAATAATTATAGTCGTGCAAAGGCATATTAATTCGCGGGGAAGTTGGTGTTATATTCACCTTAAAGGGAGTGCACATTGGATTCGATCAATACGGTAACTGGAACCATTTCACCCGATGACCTCGGATTCACTCTGATGCATGAACATGTGATGGTCAGTGCCAGTGGCTTGTGGGATCAGTATCCTGATCTGTTGGGGCCTGATCGCGAGGCGAGGGCTATTGCGAGCCTGAAGGAGGCCCGGTCGGAAGGTATCGATACCATGGTCGATGCAACGACCTTTGATCTTGGGCGTAAGGCAGAATTGTTGAGCCGGGTTTCCAAAGAATCAGGGGTCAATATTATCAATGCCACCGGATGGTGGCTTGATGTTCCAAGGTTTCTGCAGGGGGTCTCCCCAAACCAGATGGCAAGAGAGTTCGTTAAGGATATCGAAGAAGGTTTCAGAGGCACTGATATCAAAGCGGGTATCCTGAAGTGCGCCGCGGATGTCGAGAATGTGACGCCGCCGCTGGAAGTGATGGCCCGAGCGGTAGGTCGTGCTCATGCAGAAACAGGCCTGCCCATCATGGTGCATTCTTATCCTACCGGGCAGGTGGCCCGACAACAGATCAAGATACTTAAGCAAGAAGGTGTCGATCTGACGCGGGTAAAAATTGATCATTCCAATGACACAACCGATATCGAGTATCTGAAATGGATATTAGACCAGGGTTGTTACCTGGGTTTGGACAGGTATCCCGGTCGTCTGGTAAGTCCACACATGAGGTCGGTGACATTAAAGAGACTGATCGATGCAGGTTACGAAGATCGCTTGTGCCCTTCCCACGATTGCATTTGTTTGGCGGTGCTTAAGGAAAACCCTGATGGCAGCATGCCGGAGGAACATGAATTCGCGAGGCACAACCAGCATGCATTCCTCTATATTAAGCGCGAGGTCATTCCCGACCTGCAGGAAATGGGCGTGACGGATTCAACAATCGAAACGCTGTTTGTTGATAACCCCCGACGTTTCTTTCGTGGAAGTTAGGTGAAGTCGATGAACCGGTTTTCTGAACTCGATGTTGCTGCCTGGCGGGAAGACGGGTTTGCTATCATTCCGGGTTTTTTCTCCGCGGCGGAACTTGCGCCGGTGCTGGCTGATTACGAGCGGCTCTATGGTGTAATCGGTGAGGGCGAGGGACAGGCGATTAATCTTAAAGAACCCGGTGACATCGGCGTGCTTGGTGGTTTTCGCGATAAACAGTTTAAGAATATTGATACGCTGCCTTATGGGGCTTCAGCGGAGCTCGACCTGCTGTCATTGCATCCCGCTTTGATTGCCTTTGCACGGTCATTGCTGGGGGTAGATGATGTCCACCTTTACCAGTCACACACCTGGGCAAAGTACACCGGTGAGACCGATTATGATCAGGATTTTCATTGTGACTTTAGTAATCACACCCTGGTCGTGCCATCGGATGACCAGGCGCTTCGAACAGTCGATTTTATTATTTACCTGACCGACGTGACCAATGAGCTTGGCGCCCTGCATTACGTTCCCAGGCGGAAAGCCGACAACATATTAGGCGATGGAAGAATAGGAGCATTTGATCCTTCGAAGCAGGCCGCGCTCAAGGCGGTTGAACAATCCGCAGCGTCAACCTCTGGTACGTTGGTGGCTCATAGTATTGATACCTTTCATCGGGGCACCAATCTGACAAAAGACAAGGGTTACCGTTTCACCATGACCGCGGGTTACAAGGCGGCTGGAAACGATATGATTGCCTACCACGCCTGGCAACAAACCGGTAACAATGACTGGTCCCGAATCATGAACAGTGCAAGCCCGGAACAACTATGCTGCCTGGGTATACCGGAACCCGGTCATGCCTACTGGACGCCCAGGACCCTG
>JABJED010000530.1 GCA_018665025.1 Gammaproteobacteria bacterium | reverse complement strand
CAGCGCAATTGGCTTTACCGTCACTCCGGGCTGATCCATTTCAAGTAGTACAAAGCTGATGCCATCATGCTTCGCCGCATCCGGATCGGTTCGTACCAGCGCAAACATCCAGTGCGCGTGCTGTGCTCCTGAAGTCCAGATTTTCTGGCCATTGAGCACAAAGTGATCGCCCTGCACGACAGCCTTTGTCTGAAGGCTCGCGAGGTCAGAGCCCGAACCGGGCTCACTGTATCCCTGGCACCAACGGACTTCGCCACTGACAATCTTGGGTAAATGGCGCTGCTTTTGTTCCTCGGTACCAAACTCGAGAAGAGTTGGGCCTATCATCGCCAGCCCCATGCCTACAGAGGGCGGTAGTGCTTTCGCCGCAGCCATTTCCTGCTGCAGTACCTGATTCTCCTCGAAACCCAGACCTCCGCCGCCATATTCCGTGGGCCAGGTTGGTGCAGTCCAACCCCGCTCAGCCATCGCATCACGCCATTTGTCAGCGTCAGCGTTATTATAAATTTCAAAAGCGTCCTCAAAATGGATGGCCTTGTTGCGCATACTATCCGGACACTTTTCACCGATGTACGCCCTGGCTTCTTCCCGGAAGGCTTCGAGATCCATTGATATTTCCCTTTTCTGCTGGTTTTCTCTTCAGGAGGATGATTAAACGCTAATTAGAGTGTTTAGCCAAGGAGCGCCCACACGCAATACCCCCATCAACCCCAGCCATCCCAATATAATTGTCTAACCTATAAAAATTGCCCATTGCCACGAGCTATGGTTTATTCCACCTCATCGCTATTTGATGGAATTTACTATGGCCGCAAACGAAACCACAGAACAACGAGAGTTCAGGGGATACTGCAGCGCCTGGCTTGAAGAGCACAAGCCGCCGCCTACAAAAATACCCCTTCCTCAGGCTGCCTACGAGGTCACCTCCGAAGACCATCGCACTTACCTGGTGGACTGGCAGGCTAAATGCTATGAGGCAGGACTGATCGCGACTGACGTACCAAAAGAATATGGCGGTCACGGGCACGATAAATTCCAGCAAATCGCCAGCACGGAAGTAAGACGAGCCAATGTTCCTTATTTCATCAACTGGATCGGCCTTGGTATGGCCGCCCCCACGTTACTTGCTCACGGTACAGAGGAACAAAGAAAATCCTTTTTGCCTCCCATATTCTCTGGCCAAGACATCTGGTGCCAGGGCTTCAGCGAGCCAGGCGCCGGTTCTGACCTGGTGTCCCTGCAAACCAGCGCGGTAAAGGACGGCGACAACTGGGTAGTCAATGGCAGCAAGGTCTGGACCAGCCTCGGGCATTTTGCCAAATGGATGCTGTTGCTGGCGCGAACAGACAAGAACGACAAATACAACGGCATCACCTATTTCATAGCGTCGATGGAGGCTCAGGGTGTCACTGTCCAGCCTATTCATAAGATGACTGGCGAGTCAGGTTTTAATGAAGTCTTTCTTGAGGAGGTTGTAGTACCAGATCATTACCGCATAGATGAAGTAGGCAAAGGCTGGCAGGTCGCCATGTCTACCCTGACCAATGAACGCGGCGCCGGTACCGGCGTTGGTGCGATCGCCAGTAGCGAATCACCCTTTGCAGCGATAGAGCAGCTAATTGCGCTCGCAAAGCGTGAAAAGAGAAATGGCCGCGCCCTATGGGAGGACCCGGTCTGGCGGGACAAGCTGATGAAGCTTTACGAGAGAACCGAGGCAGCAACACAGAACTTCCGTAGACTCGGCGTTAAAGAACTAAACGGCGGCGCGATGCGGATACCGCTCCAGGGCAAGCTCACCGGAAGTGAACTTGGCCAGGAACTGCACCAGACAGCGCTTAGCATGCTCGGTATGAAATCCAGCCTTTATATCGGTGACCCGAACGCCGAAGAAGATGGACGATGGGCACTGGGATACATGAACACCTACACCGGCACCATTTCTGGCGGTAGTAGTGAAATTCAACGCAACATTCTGGGCGAGCGTGTGCTTGGCCTGCCAAAAACCAAATAGGGAGAATTAACATGGCGCAACCCAAGGATTTTGGTTACGGAGAAGAGCAGGAAATGCTCAAGGATTCAGCGCGGCGCTTCATGGAAGACAAACAACCTTTACTGGCACTTCGTGCGTCCATCAAGGGGACAGAAGACCCCTATTTCGGTGAAAACCGAACCGGTAGCTACGACAAGGCTGCCTGGAATCAAATGGTAGGCCTTGGCTGGACGGCTCTAGCCGTACCAGAGGAAGCGGGCGGCGTCGGCATGAACCTGGTTACCGCAGTCGCTGTCGCTGAGGAAGTCGGGCGCGCCAGCATGCCGACACCACTCACCTCAACACTACAAAGCACCTTCACCCTGCGCGAGGCTGGAACAGAATCGGCAATGTCATGGTTATCAAAAATAGCCGAAGGCACCAGCATGACACTCGCGATCTACGGCAAGGAAGGTTCGCTGGAAGCCGATTCCACCGATATTACCGTCAGCGACGGAAAATTGAATGGCATTTCGTGGTATGTACAGGATCCGCAAAAAATTGATTCGCTGCTGGTCGCGGCAATGGATGGGAGTACAGTTAAGCTCTACTGTGTTGACCTGAACGCTGGCGGGGTTGATCTCGAATTTGATCGGATTGTTGATCTAACAAGAGACCAGGGGCGCGTTACTTTCAACGACGTGCCCGCCGAGTGTGTTTCCGAAGATGGGGCCGGCACATTGCAAAAAGCAATGCCCGCACTCTTAACCTTGATTTCTGCCGACATGTCAGGCGGCTGCGAATGGTTGCTCCAGACCACTGCGGAATATGCAAAGGTCAGGACCCAGTTCGATCGACCTATCGGGTTCTTTCAGGCTGTCAAACATCCCATCGTGAACATGATGATCCTGGGCGACCAGACTCGCTCGCTCGTTTATGCGGCCGCCTGCTCCTATGACACCGATCCGGGTGATTCTCACAAAGCGGCACACCTCGCGAAGTCCAGCGCATCTGATACCGCGGAATTTTGCGCCAACAGGGCAACCCAGTTGCATGGTGGCATTGGGTTTACCTGGGAGCACGACGTGCAGATCTACCACAAACGGGTGATGCATTCGCAGCAGTTATTTGGTGATGGCGTCTGGCAAAGGGAACAGGCTGCAGCTTATTTTTAACCTCCAGCTACGTCACTAATTCATCTCCGAATGCCCCGCGGCCTGGACCACCGGGCTCGAATATTCTGTGAGTATTTTCAAGGGGCCTGCCGATGCAGATAACAGTTATATCTGCCAATCGCCGCTCCCCTTTCACCCACCCGTCTTCACCCAGCGACTGCTATCTCAATATTGAGACAAATGTCGGTTTGACCGAATCAGACACGCAGTTCCTGTTTTCAGCGCACTGACTCCCGCCCAAGCACCTGACTCTTACCCAGGTAACAGCTCTATCATTACCAAGGTAATTACCTGTCTGGTCAGCCAGCCGCTGAATCAATTCTGAACCCAGCTTCTCCGTTTCACCATCAATCACCAGCACCACAATCGGTAGTACAGGTCCTTCTGCCATCCGTATAGTGCTTGTATACCAGTTCCGGCCAGAAATTGGCCCAATTCGGGGAAACGCCAATAAGCGCCAACTATGATGTGCAATTTCAGGTAAATGCGAAGACTCGACTATTCCTCTATAATGCTCACCGCTTTCTGATTGGGAATGACCACACCAGAACGCCCGATTTGCGGGAAAGTAGCCGAAGAGCGGCCCCCATATTCGAAAGCACAGCCCTGACCGGGGCAAATTACGCAACAAAAGTATCCACGAGATACCTATCAGAGAAGGCATAAGAATTATCCATGACTGAATCACCGAAGATCGTATACACAGATACAGATGAGGCACCGCGACTCGCGACTTACTCTTTCCTACCCCTTATTCGAGCGTTCACCGATACCGCAGGTGTCGATGTAGAGATGAGAGATATTTCGCTTGCCGGGCGAATTATTGCCACTTTCCCGGAAAGGCTTAAAGAAGAACAGAAGGTTCCTGATGAGCTGGCTTATCTGGGGCAACTCTCCCAGAAACCCGAGGCAAACATCATCAAGCTGCCAAACATCAGCGCGTCTAACCCGCAGATACACGAGGCTATTCGAGAGCTGCAGGACAAAGGGTTTGACCTACCTGCTTATCCGGAGGAGCCCCGCAACGAGGAGGAAGAATCCATCAAGGCTCGGTACGACAAGGTCAAGGGTAGCGCCGTAAACCCGGTGCTTCGTGAAGGAAACTCTGACCGACGTGCTGCAAAAGCGGTAAAGGAATACGCCCGCAAATACCCCCACACAATGGGAGCCTGGTCGAGCGAGTCAAAGTCACATGTGGCTCACATGGACGCGGGTGACTTTTACGGCAGCGAAAAATCTATTGTCATGCCAAAGAACGATTCGTTGACGATCGAATTCGAAGGCAGTGGCAAGCAGCTGTTGGCCGAAAACGTCCTCGCTGAAGAAGGCGAAATAGTTGACGGCGCATTCATGAGCAAGAAAGCACTTTGCGCTTTCCTTGAAAAGGAAATTGCCCAGACTAAGCCTGGCGTCCTCTTTTCGCTCCACCTGAAGGCCACCATGATGAAGATCTCGGACCCCATCATGTTCGGCCATGGCGTTCGCGCATACTATAAAGATGCCTTCGAGAAACATGCAGCCGTACTTGAGGAAATCGGAGTAGACACGCGAAATGGTGTTGGCGATGCCTACGAGAAAATAAAGCAGCTACCGGCTGAGCAGATGGCAAAGATCGAAGCAGACCTTAATGCCTGTGTTGAAAATGGCCCCGACATGGCGATGGTGAACTCTGACAAGGGCATCACGAATCTACATGTGCCATCCGACATCATCATTGACGCATCCATGCCAGCAGCGATTCGCGAATCGGGAAAAATGTGGGGGCCAGACGGCGAGCTGCACGACATGAAAGCGGTTATACCTGACCGGTGTTACGCAAGCCTTTACGACGAAACAATCAAGCACTGCATTACTCACGGAGCATTCGATCCCACAACCATGGGCACTGTACCAAACGTGGGTCTGATGGCACAGAAAGCCGAAGAGTACGGTTCTCACGACACCACTTTCGAGGCGCCAGGAAACGGCGTCATCCGTGTTCTCGATTCGAATGGCAAAGCTGTCATCGAACACGAAGTAGAAGAGGGCGACATCTGGCGGCTCTGCCTCGTCAAGGATGGTCCTGTTCGCGACTGGGTGAAGCTTGCTGTTAATCGAGCGAAAGCGACCGGTTCACCGATCGTATTCTGGCTGGATGAAAATCGCGCTCATGATGCCAAACTCATTGCGAAGGTTAACGAATACCTGCCTGAACACGACTTAACGGGGATCGAACATCACATTCTGGCGGTTCCCGAAGCATCGAAACTTTCCCTGGAGCGAGCCCGCAATGGCGAAGACACCATTTCGGTTACCGGAAACGTGTTACGTGATTATCTGACGGACCTCTTCCCGATTCTTGAATTGGGTACCAGCGCCAAAATGCTATCTATCGTACCGCTGATCAATGGTGGCGGACTGTTCGAAACTGGAGCTGGTGGCTCTGCACCCAAACACGTTCAGCAGTTCGAAAAAGAAGGCCATCTTAGATGGGATTCACTGGGTGAGTTCCTGGCATTGGGTGCTTCTCTTGAACACCTTGCGGCTACGTTCAGCAACCAGCAGGCGCAGATCCTTGCTGACACGTTAAATGAGGCCATCGCCAAATTTCTTGAGAGCAACAAGTCACCGTCGCGAAAGGTGAACGAACTCGACAACCGGGGCAGTCACTTTTATCTTGCCATGTACTGGGCGCAAGCCGTCGCGGCACAGGATCAGGACCCGAGTCTGAAAGAACGGTTCCAGGTATTTGCCGAGACGCTTCAGAGCAATGAGGACAAAATCAACGATGAATTGCTTGCTGCACAGGGTGAGCCAGTTGATATAGGCGGTTATTACTCACCGGACCCCGAACTCACTTCAAAAGCGATGCGTCCTTCCGCAACCTTCAACGCCGCACTAGAGGCATTGATTAGCTGACAAGCAAAGCCAGGGTCATTTCCACGACACTCGCGGAGCAGCATCCAAATGTGTCGTGATTAACTCGCCTCAGCCACCAGTGCCGAAAAACTTTTGTCGAAGGTTTCAATCGTCTCGCTGGTTGGCCCAAAAATAAAAGCAAACGGTCCCTGGGGTGGAATTACCCATCCCCCGAGGCCTGTCTCTTCCAGTCTTGCTGCAATTCTTTCAATGTCCCGCTCAATCAACCTGAAATGATTTGCGGCCGGATAATGTTTTCCCCAGGCACGCAGATCAAGCCGTTGGATATCCGCCCTCACCTCCAGATCCAGGCGCCCCCCAATGTCCTGGAGCCGATATCGCCCACTGCCATCTTTGTTAACGTCAACTTCCAGAACAGGCACCTCAAGCACATACTCATAAAACTTTCGAACCCTGGAAAAATCCTCCAGGGAGTAGTGAAGTATTGCGAACGGGTTTTCCTGGGTCGTAATCATGCTGTGTTGTCCGTCACGCCACACAAACTGGATACCGTCTTCTTCCGGTACATCCACCGGCTCACTAAAAATATCAGGCTGGTCATTTCGGACCATGGTTCGGTAAGTTTCAAGCGGGTCTTCTGACGAAAAAGCGATAATCAGGTCACCCTGGGCAGGGGAAGCGCAGGGCCTTGGAACAAGCGCTGCTTTCTGGATCTCTATCAGGTCAATCTGGTGTTGGGTTTCCGGGTTCTCGACATAGTGGGTGTGATATTCATCTCCCAGAACTGCCGCCGTCAATTGTCCAATGTGATCGTCTTTTTCGTTTTTAAAAACAAGTGGTTCCGGCGCGCCCGGTTGTGTGTCACAAAAACCAATTGCACGCAGAACCCTCTTGGTTGCAACGATATCAGAGCAACTAATACCGTGGTGTGTCTGGATAAGATTGAACATGAACCAAGCCAATTTTATATCGTCCCTGTATACTGAGGCCTCGCCTGTTAGTGAGCAACCTTTACTGGACAGGTGGGTGGCTTATGTACATTTCCAGAACTCGTATCTCGAGCTGGTTCAGATAGGGGCTGAAATCTAGTTGAAAGAACTTTACTTTATTCGTCACGGTCAAACCGAGTGGAATGCTATTAGAAGAATGCAGGGCCAGTGGAACTCCGACCTGACTGAACTAGGCCGTGATCAGGCTGATATCAACGGCAAGTTTCTATCTTCCCTGGAGATTGACTATCTCGTGGCCTCCCCACTTGATCGAACCAGGCAGACCGCGGACATCATCAACCAGCATCTGGCACTCGAAATCAACTACGATGATCGCATCATGGAATGGCATTGCGGTGACTGGAGCGGTGAGCTGTGGGATGACGTCTCAAACAAATGGCCCGAGGAGTTCGCCGCATGGCAGGAAGACCAGTTTAACTATCGAGGACCTGACTGTGAAAACTTTCCGGATATGATCAACAGGACCAGCCCCTTCCTGGATGAAATCTTCGCATTGGACCACAACCGAATCGCCGTCGTTTCACACGGCATGATTGGTCGTGTCATGGTCAGCACTCTGCTAGGGCACAGCCCCGAAGAAATGTTCCGCTACGGGCAACCCAACGACACTATCTTTCACTTAACCGAACACGCAGAAGGTTTCGCCATCCAGCATTTCATTGGCGGTTCCGGGCCCCACAGTGGACTGCCTCCGCGCAATTATTAATGTGCAAGGCAACGCTTACTTCACTCTGACAAGCCCCCGCCCGCCGACGGGTATGGACCGATGACTTCTCCGATATCTGCTCTGTCCCTACATAGCCCCAAAGTCTCTGGCTAATACGATCGTCAAAGCGCTTCGTCATCTAGTTACAAAATGGTCTTGTTACAAACTGATCTAGTTACAAAGTGATCGTTACTCAACCAGTCGGGCTTCTAGCAAACCACGGATACTGTTCGCGGTATATATTTTTGACGCCTTCATCAGGTCAGACTTGCTAACAATAGCCTCTTTTACCTGACCGTTCTCGAGCATGTGTCGACGGTAAGTACCCGCCAGCAAACCGCTCTCGATAGGCGGCGTCACCAGTTCACCGTCAATTTCCAGGAACAGGTTTGCTATGGTCGTTTCGGTGATTTCGTTTTTTTCATTCCAGAGGATAACGTCATCACAATGATCGACATCATTTCGCGCCTGCTCATAGACAACCCTATGTGTTGTCTTGTGGAATAAGAAGATATCGCGGCTGTTAACCGGTCTGCTCGCAAGTTTCAACATCACCATTGGTTTGACCTCGGGCAACGGATGCTCCTCAACCTCATAATGACCCTCCGAGTCCAGCAACAACCTTAGCCTTGATGGCTTCAGCAATTGAAGCGAACAAAGCCGAGCTCGAATACTGTCCACGTCCACGCCGAAACCAAAGTAGTCAGCGCTAGCCTCTAATCGCTCCAAATGCAGGTTTAGTAAAAAGACTCCGCTCGCAGGCTCATACAACATTGTTTCCAGAAGCCTGAACGGTTGCCGATCAAAACCAAGAATTTGTCCCTTGGTCAGACTCTCCTGCCATTCCTCCCCCGGGTCCGAATCCCACACGATGCCGCCACCGACTCCGTAATTGGCGCTGTCGTCATGCTTATCAATCGTAAGCGTTCGGATGGCTACACTGAATCTGGCCCTAAGGCCGGGTTTAACCAGTCCGATTGCCCCCGTATAAACACCTCGCGCTTCGGTTTCGAGCTCACGAATGATTTCCATGGTTCTCGCTTTCGGGGCACCGGTTACAGAAGCACAGGGAAACAACGCCGAAAAGAGCTCGCTAAGACTCGCATCGGTTTCTGCGCTGATGCTTGACACCTGCTGCCACACTGTCGGGAACCGCTTGATCGAGAATAGCTCTCCTGCGCAAACACTACCTGCTAGTGCGATTTTGCCCAGGTCATTTCGCACCATGTCGACAATCATCAGGTTCTCTGCCCGGTCTTTCTCCGACCCTGCCAGATCTGACCTTAATCTCGCATCCTCTTCCGGAAATCGACCTCTTGGACGCGTACCCTTCATCGGCTCGGTCCGTATCGAGGCGCCGTTAACTTCAAAAAAAAGTTCCGGCGAAACACTGCAGATAGCGTAGTCGTCGGTTTCAATGAACGCCGAATAGGGAGACGGTTGCGCACGACAAAGGAATGAGAAAATCGAAGCTGGTGATGCTGTAGTTTTGCCCTTGAGCCGGTGGGTAAAATTCACCTGGTAGCTATCGCCACTCCGGAGATAGGACTTTATTTGTTGTATCGAATCACCGAAATTTGATTCGCCAATCACAGGAGCCAGATCCAGTGGCTCCGAGAGCGGCTCCATACCCCCGGGGCATCCCTCTTCGGCCTGATCGAAGATCGCAAATGCCGCAAGTGGCAGCGACCCGGCGGGGTGATGAACCAATGCAGAATCAAAAGCACTGGCTGCTTCAAAGCTGACATAACCGACCGCATACTT
>JABJED010000017.1 GCA_018665025.1 Gammaproteobacteria bacterium | reverse complement strand
TCCCGTAGGACTGGAACATCAGCAGAAACAAGTTAAAGGCGGCAACGTTAAGAAACATTTCAATGCCAGAAGGAAATCCAAGGCGCACAAACCGGCGCAGAATACCCCGGTCTAGCTGGAACGACTGCTTAACCATAAAACTGGTAGCGTGATGCGGCTCAAGATAGAAGTAGCAGAAGATCAACAGGCTGATTAATGAACTGATGATGGTGGCATAAGCAGCACCGGCAATTCCCAGTGCCGGGACTTCGCCGTAGCCGAAGATCAGTACCCAGGTAAGTGGAATATTAATCGCGACACCCACAGTGTCTGCAATCATAACAATGTGGGTTCGGCCGATTCCTGAAAAGTACGAGGCGATGCATGTCTTGGCCAGACTGAAGCTCGCGCCCCAGATCAAAATAATAAAGTACTGCCGCGCAAGTACCACCTGCTCGGGGGCGTGCCCCATGAACTCAAATGAACCCAGGCTAAGGTAGCCAATGGCGACGAGTAAAGGCGCAAAAAAAAGTGTTAGAAGTAGCCCCTGAGTCACTACACGGCTGCACTTGTCGAATTGCTTTCGACCAAAATATTGTGCAGTCAGCGCGTTGCCATAAGAGAGCACGCCAATAAACAGCGACATGCAAAAAAACGATGCTACTCCGCCGGCCAGTGATGCCCCCATATGTGTTGGACTCACCAGCGACATGAAGTAACGATCAGTAAAGATCATGACTGCGAACGCACCCTGAGAGATGATCATCGGGTAAGCGAGTCTTAGTAGTTCTTTTAAAGTGGCGCGATCCATCAACGGTGCTCAATTTAATCTGGTTCTGTCGAGTATAGATTTGACAGTTAGGCAAAAATTATTTCAGGCGCAGTTAGCAGGTTAAAGAGTAATAACGCAAGAAGGGGATGGTGTTGTTTCTTGGAACAACCTAAAACCATTACGATAAGCAGGAAGGCAGCATGTATGAAGACATCATTCTGAACACAATTCTAGTCGTTATCGGGCTGATCGAAGTAGCAGTAAAAGACTGATTGCCACGGCTAACATGCCGCCAAGCGGCAGGCGCTCGATATTTGCCGGGCTACTGCTTCATCTTACCGGTGAAGTCTGTCTCGACCTGCGGCATGAGGCGGTCTTGAAAGTGGTTCATTGGGCGAAATCAGGCCGATGTCCTGGCGTTTGAACTAATAATTCATCAGAATCCCGGATCGGCTGGATGTTCCGGGGCAGTAAGATACTGGATAACCTTTACGGAATCGTAGTTAATTCATATTATCTCCGCATAACATTGTTCATAACCCCCCCATATTCATTAGGTATCCCATTGTCTGAAGTATCGCAGCCCCTCATTAGTGAGAATGTAAAGCGCTACACGCTTGGCGTTTTAGTCGTCGTTTACACCTTTAACTTTATTGATCGACAAATACTCTCGATTCTTATCGAACCGATAAAAGCAGATCTCGGCATATCCGATTTCGGTATGGGACTATTGTCCGGGACTGCCTTCGCCATTTTCTATGCGACGTTAGGCATGCCTCTGGCACTTGTCGCAGACCGCTGGAACAGACGCAACCTTATCGGTCTGTCGCTGGCCGTTTGGAGTGGTATGACGGCTTTGTCAGGTTTTGCGATGAACTTCTGGCAGCTGGCAGTCGCACGCATTGGTGTGGGTATAGGGGAAGCCGGATGTAGTCCGTCTGCCCACTCAATGCTGGCGGACCTTTATCCAGCCAAACAGCGAGCGACAGCGCTGAGTATCTATGCCCTGGGCATTCCGATAGGCATCATGTTCGGTATGTTTGCCGGTGGTGCCATTGCCGATGCATTTGGCTGGCGTATGGCATTTTTTGTCGTCGGTATACCGGGTCTGTTGCTCTCATTTGTGGTGTTCCTGACAGTAAAGGAACCACCTCGTGGGCATGCCGATGGCGTGCAGACTAACTCAGCGGAGAAAAATCCTACTATTTTGGAAGTGGCCCGGTACCTGGCTACCCGTCGTTCGTTTTTACACTTGGCCACGGGCGGAGGTTTAACTGCTTTCGTTGGTTACGGTCTTGTTACCTGGGCGCCCACTTTTTTCGTTCGCAGTTACGATATGAGTCTCACCGAAGCAGGTTTCTGGCTCGGGTTGGTACTTGGGATTCCCGGTGGGGTC
>JABJED010000529.1 GCA_018665025.1 Gammaproteobacteria bacterium | reverse complement strand
CGAAGTTTCCTTCGCCAGCCTGCTATCGCGAGCCGTCGCAAAAAACTCGAAACGGACCTCATACATCACATTTGGCGCAGCGGTAGTTCTGGCCTTGATTGCAACCCAGGCCCAGTTCGACTACAGCACACTGTCTCTAAAAGACCCTAAATCTGAGGCCATGGCGACCTTAATAGAGCTTCAACGTGAAGACATCATCACCGATTTCGCTTTAACCTACGTGGCCGATGACCTGGACGCGGCTAATAATACCCGGGAAATGCTCGAAGGACTGGCAGTTGTTTCCGATGTAAAAACGCCCACGGACTATCTCCCGGTAGACCAGGAGGAAAATCTCTACATTCTGGAAGACGCGCGATTCTTCCTGGATTCGTTGTTTGCACCACCACCGGCCTCGGTCCCCTGGGGTGACGAAAATTTACTGCTCATGCTTTCCAGCATTAACACCAGTCTGCATAACACGCTACAAAACCCTGGTCCAGGCCCAGGTATTAGCAACAACAGTCCTGAACTGGAGGCTTCCCTCACCCGGTTGCAAAAGGCTGTAAGCGACCTGCAAGAGGCATCTTCGGATACCCGCGCGCTCTACTCTGAACTAATTGTGCCGCCTATAAAAAGTGAAATTGAATGGCTCAAGACTGCGCTGGCGCCCGAACAGGTAACACTGGAGCGCCTGCCGGTGGCACTCCAGCAACGATTGATTGCCAAAGATGGCAGAGCTGTGGTGTCAATCACACCTGCGGAGGACGTTGTACCGGTCGAAGCCTTGCGCCGGTTCACGACCGACGTGATGGCGGTAGTACCTGAAATCACTGGCAGACCAGTCCTTGATCTGGGGATCGGTGATATTGTTATCACCGCCTTCCAAACCGCCATCCTGATCGCAGTCTCGCTGATATTTCTCATTCTTCTGATTACTCTGCGTAGCCTGGTGGATTCGATTCTTGTTTTCATTCCACTGGCGATGACTGCAATGCTGACACTAAGCGTTTCGGTGTTGATTGACCTGCCGCTCAATATGGCGAATGTTGTTGTTATCCCCTTGATATTTGGACTCGGGGTAGATAACGGCATTCATATCGTGAAGAGGTTCCACCAGTCGAAGAATGTTGAAGCGCTTGTGCATTCCAGTACTCCAAAGGCTGTGTTTCTGAGCAACCTAACAACGCTCGGGACCTTCTGCGCACTCAGTTTTTCTTCCCATCAGGGAATTTACTCAATCGGCATACTGCTCACCATTGCGTTAACCAGCCTGATTTTCCTAACCCTGGTGTCACTACCCGCACTACTGGCAACATTTTCAAGCCCCCGTTCGATACTCGCTAAAGAACAAACGGTATGAACGCCTTCCTGTTTTTCGGGTAATCGGTAAAATGTTCCTGATACCACCGATGGTGGCTGATGGCTCGTGGCAAAAGATTCGCAATCGTCCACAAGAGAAATACCCAGGCAGCTGGCGAAAGTGTCATCAACGTCCAACCAAGCCATTGAACAGTCTCTCCGAGGTAGTTAGGTGAGCTGACATAGCGGTAAAGAAAACCCCGGGGAATCTGGTAATCATCAGTGGCATCCGTCCGAAGACCAGCCAGAATGCGATCTGAACGCTTCGTTATGTAGTATCCCAGGGCAAACAAAAGCGACCCAGCAATAAAGTTCCAACTGGTCAGCCATTCCTGCCCGTACCAGTCCTGGTGAAGCACAAAATGATACCCATTGAGAAAAGCATTCGCCGAATTAAAGACAATAGCCATCACCACTACCGTCATGGGAATCCTTCTTCGAGATGTCAATGTAAAGGGGTAGACAAACGCTCGATGGAAGTAATGAACCTGCCAGGCACCAAGAAACAGGTAAACAACAAAATTAACTGGAATGAGCAACAATACTGACAGCATTAACAGGCTTGCCGGGGCTTCCATTAGTAGCCAGCCGGTTCTGGACGACACGGTGGGACCCCAGCCTGCACGAAGATACCGTCCGTATGGCGCCGAGATAAAAAATAGCAACACGAAAGCACATGGAGCAATGACCACCATTGCCCAGAGCACGACTGGATATAGTTCACTTATCGACAATACGGCAGTTCGTTATGAATCAACGAAATGGAGCTTATGATGTCGAGCACCGGGGTACAAGGGAACGCAGTCCATTGTGATTGAGATGGGCTTTGATAACCCTGGGGCCATAACAAAGGTTATGGGTGCATGGAGGTACCCCGGCCTAACCTGCAAAATTGACTAACTGTTGTCAGTGCCTTTACCGAGCCGGGCAGACTGTTCTTCAGAGTTATGGGCGGTAACCAGCCACCTAACGAATATGCAAGGAGAGCTAATCGTAGCCTGCACCGATGAAGGTCTTGGCAGAAGCACTGGCTGCAGATGCAATGAGAATACAACCGTTACTTCGAACTGGTATAGAATATGGCCTGTTACTTTGATTAAAGGGAGAAAAGCATGCGTTACCTTATAGCGATATTACTACCTCCACTGGCGGTCTTTCTATGCGGAAAACCGATTCAGGCAATTATTAACATTTTCCTAACTCTGGCATTCTGGATCCCAGGTGTCGTCCACGCGTTATTCGTCGTCAATAGCCACCTGGCAGACAAGCGGACGGAAAAAATCGTCGACGCGATCAAGGAAAGTGAATAACTAGGGAAAGTGAATAATGACAAGACTACTCCTGACCTTACTTGCCATTGGCCTGGCTGGTTGTGAATCCACTTATTACGACGCCATGGAACAGTTTGGCATCCATAAGCGGGAAATACTGATTGACCGAATCGAGGACGCACAAACCGCGCAGGAAGAAGGACAGGAGCAGTTCAAGGATGCACTGGAGCAATTTCAGGCCGTCGTGAACTTTGATGGTGGCGATCTGGAAGTTATTTACAACAAACTCAATTCAGAATACGAAGACAGCGTCGATGCAGCTGACACGATCAGGGAACGAATCGGTGGAGTGGAATCCGTTGCCGAAGCGTTATTCTCAGAGTGGGAAACAGAGTTAAATGAATATTCCAGCGCAACATTGAAGCGAGACAGTCAGCGTAAGCTTCAACAGACGCGCAGACGCTTCAATCAACTGATGTCTTCGATGCGAAATGCGGAAAGAACCATAGACCCGGTTCTTGCCAGCCTGAAAGACAACGTTCTATACCTGAAACACAATCTGAACGCCCGGGCTATCGCTTCGCTTAAAGGCGAACTCAGCACCGTCAATGAGGATGTCAACACGCTCATCGAAGCGATGCAGACAGCGATCAACGAGTCGAGCGCATTCATTGACCAGATGAAAACTAATGACTAGCTAAGCTAAGCTAGAGAGGCTTTCTATTCCACGACCCGCGCATAAGTAAAGTCAGGGTCCTGTCCAAGGACGCGGCGAACAACACCCTTCAGTTTCGGGTGAACCATATACGCACTACTGGTTTCTGAATTAGGCAGAAGAGGAACGTCTTTTACGATAATTCGCTGTAGCTCCGCTGCCGCCTTAAACCTCTCCTCCGGATTAATGCTCTCAAGCAACACCTTTAGTGAACGGTCATACTCTTTGCTGCTGTACCTGCCCCGATTATTAGGATTATCTGAGCCCAGCAGGTCTGCGTAGGTCACCAGGTCGTCAAAATCTGGATACCAGCTGCTAAGTACCAGGTCGAATTCTCCTCTTCGCGCCTTATTAAGGTATTGCTTGAAAGTCTGTTGGTCTACCCGAGAAGTGATTCCCAACGACTGCTCCAATAACCCCTGGAAGTATTCCGCCGCCTTTGCACCGGTGGTACTCGAAACAGTAAGAATAGTGAGGTCCGGCACTTCACCGATTTCCCGAGCCACCTGTTCCATGAGCGCAAGACGCTGCTGCTTTCCACGCATGACAACCGGTGGAGGATATTCATCGACAAAAGGCTTTTCATTTCCCCTGATCCAGCTTGGGAACAGCGTTCCCGTCGCCTTGTACCCTGGTATTGCAATCACCTTGTTAACATACTCGTCAGGGTTAAAGCTCGCCTGGATAGCCTGACGCAGGGCTCTATTACCGGTAGGTTTACCCTCACGAAAATTGAACCATACGTAGGTCACACCACCTGTCAAAAACGTGCGAACCCGCATGCCCTGAGCAACGGCGTCCTTTACGGTTTCTGCCCCCATCCTGACAAATGCAATTTGACCGTCCCGAAACAGGTTCAGCCTGGTGCGATTATCGCCGGTAATGTAGGCCACCTCGATCTCATTTAACTCAATAGCTTCCCGGTTCCAGTAATGCGGGTTTTTGGACATCACCAACCGTGCCTCATGAACCCACTCTGTCAGGACAAAAGGCCCATTGGACAGCAACTGATCTGATTCTGACCCATAACGTTCACCAGCCTGTTCGTGGAAAGCCTTATTAATGGGATAAAAAGTCGCATGTGCCATCAGCCCAAGACAGTATCCACAGGGTCGCCCAAGCTCGACTACCAGCGTCCCCTCCGATGGAGATGACACTCCCAGCGCGGCAACTGGAAGTTCGCCATTTTGAATGGCCTCTGCATTCTTGATTGGGTACATGATGGCGGCGAAAGGAGCCGCAACGGCAGGATCATTAACGTTTTGCCAGGCGTAAACAAAATCTGCGGCCGTCACTTTACTGCCGTCATGCCAGCGGGCATCGGGGCGCAACCTGAAGGTCAGTGTGGTCGGGGTTACATCCCAGCTCTCTGCGACACCGGCGACCAGCCGCCCCCGACGGTCATAACGTAGCAGCCCTTCTGTAGTGTGCCCCAGGACAAAAAAACTGACCAGATCGGTCGCTTTACTGCTATTCAGGCTTGGCGGCTCCTGCAGCATCGAAATGCGAATGGACTGCGCCTTAAAATCAACCGGGGATGACCATACCCACTCACTCAGCAGAGTTAACGTTAAGACCAGCAGCGTCATAAAAAGACGCTGATCACAGGTTCGACGACCCAACAATAATCGCGGAAATAGCTTTGCTACACTGGGTAATCGATTCAACTGATAGCTCATGGATGCTTTTCACCCTATTATCCAGAAATGCTTCGCCCTGCGATACCGTGAACCAGCTAACATTGGTGCCTCGGTTTAAACTGTTTCCAGACGACAAAACCATGGTGACACAAAGACAATGATGAACGATTTAACACGGCTATACACTCACCCTGATTGCGAGCTCCACGAGATGCCGCGACATCCGGAACGTCCTGATCGACTTAGAAGTATCATGTCGAGGTTAACGGCGTCAGGAATAATCAGCGAGACCAATGTAGTTCTGGCGAGCGAAGTGTCCGATGACATACTGTCGAAGATTCATCCTGAAACCTACATTGAGTCCATCAACAAAAGCGAACCTGAAAGTACCGTCATCAAGGTTGAGCGTGACACTTATATGAGTCGCGGTAGCCTTCGTGCCAGTAAACTCGCTGCTGGGGCCTGTGCCGCGGCAACGAGAGATGTCCTAAGCGGGGACGTGAGACGCGTCTTTTGCGCCGTCAGGCCTCCAGGACATCACGCGGAAGTCGCGGCGGCTATGGGGTTTTGTCTGTTCAACAACATTGCTCTTGCCGCGGAACTGGCGCTTGCGAACGAAAGTGTCAGTCGTGTTGCTATCGTCGATTTTGATGTCCACCACTGCAACGGTACGGTCGACATATTCAAAGACAGACCCGAAGTCCTTGTGTGTTCCAGTTTTCAGGAACACTTCTACCCCCATCGGTATCTCGATTTCACTAATCCACATATTCTCAACATGCCACTTGAGAAAGACGCAACCGGTGACCAGTTCAGGGCCAGAGCAGAAAGAGAATGGTTGCCCGCACTTGAAAACCATAAACCCGATGTACTTTTTATCAGCGCAGGGTTTGATGCACATACAGAAGATCCACTTGGTGAACTACGTTTTGTTGAGTCGGATTACGCCTGGATAACATCGCAGCTGATCAGCATCGCAGAACGATTCTGTGAAGGAAGAATCGTCTCCACATTAGAAGGAGGCTATGACCTGGACGCCCTGGCCCGTAGTGTGGAAACTCATATGGGCACGCTGATCAGGGATTCCTTAGTTTAAGTAACTCGCAATATCGAAGTCATCAACCTGTGCCGGTAACAGATACTTTTGCGCATAATCCCTGTAGACACCGGACTCAAGAAAGAGCCGGAACAGTTCCGGATCCAGATGCTGATCGTTAACCATAAATGACATGATCTTGACGCTGTCAGACAATTTTTTCGGCTTCTTGTAAGGCCTGTCTACGGCCGTCAGCGCCTCGAACACATCGGCTATCGCCATCACCTTCGCGGGGACTGACATCTCGTCGCCGGTCAGACGTTTCGGGTACCCGGTACCATCGATCTTTTCATGATGACCACCTGCAATCTCTGGCACCCGCTCCAGATGCTTCGGAAACGGCAGGCTCTCCAGCATTACAATCGTCTGGACAATGTGATCGTTAATTTTGAACCTCTCTTCATCTGTTAACGTGCCGCGCGAGATACAGAGGTTGTAAATTTCACCGAGGTTGTACTTGTTCTCGGGAACTTCGACCTGGAATCCGTAGATATTGTCCGGGTCAGCCGAATGCACCACTGAATTGTGTTCTATTACGTGATCAGGGCGATCTGCCAGCAGCGCTTCCTCACATGGCAAGGACGACTCGGGCTCCTTCTCTTTTCGCTTAAGCTCCTCGAAAGAGACACCCGCTCGATCGCTAAGCGTTCGCGTCCAGGTTGTAGCGGCAATTTTCTTCACTCGATCTACAAGTTCATCCGCCATGAACTCGCCACCCAGGTTGCACTCGGAGATGAAGTAGTAGTCATCATCGATCCGAGTCAGTTCCTTTTCCAGCTCAGCTTTAAGGGATTCAGGGTCTCCTACACCGGAAATCACTCTGTCCTGGTAAACGATAGTTCGTTCCAGCTTTAACACCTCAAAGCGCATTCTGACCTCATGAATACGGTCTGTAATCGTCTCAAGCTTGGTTGCCTTATCAACCACGTGCTCAGGGGTCGTCACCTTACCGCAGTCATGCAGCCAAGCACCTATGTGCAACTCGTACCACTCCTCCTCCGTCAGGCTAAACTCGGTAAAAGGACCCGAAGTTGAATCACAGGCTGCTTGAGTGAGCATCTTGGTCAGCTCCGGTACCCGCTCACAATGCCCACCCGTATAGGGAGATTTGGCATCGACCGCACGAGCCATCAGGGTGATAACAGCGTCCAGCAAACTTTCCTGAGCTTCAATTAATAAAGCATTATCCAAAGCAACTGCTGCCTGTGAAGCGAGGGCTTCAATCAGGGGCTGTATCTGCTCAGAAAATGCAATGACTTCTCCGCCAGGTGCCTGGGCATTCAACAACTGGAGTACGCCGATAACATAATCCTGACTGTTCTTGAGGGGAACTGTCAGTACCGATCTGGTGCGATAGTTGTTTCCATCATCAAACCGTTTGGTACCTGAAAAGTCGAATGCCGTTGAATCATAAGCGTCACTGATATTAAGGGTATCTCCCGACAAAGCGGCACTGGCTACAATCTGCTGGGTATTAGGAGAACTGTCTTCAAGGAACATCTGTACAGGAGGGATGGTGATTTCCACACCGCTGGTTCCCCCTTGTGCTACCCGAAGAGAGTCAGTGCGCATGATTTCGAACTCGAGCGTGTTCTCTTTCGTTCGAATATAAAGTGTCCCACCATCAGCATTACCAATTTCTTTTGCTTCCAGCAAAATAATTTCCATCAGCTTGTTAGTATCCTTCTCCGCTGACAGTGCGATACCGATATCGATCAGTCTTCTAAATGACGCCAGGTCGGACGACATATGTTTCTCCTTAGTCCCTGCTGCAAGAGCCCTGCGCGTCCCTTGTCAAAATAGACGATGGTTGACCACTCACGCCATCATAAAAGCTTTTCACGGCCCTGTCATGAATGTGTGATCGGTCTCTTTTTGCTAAACTTGGTTCCTTAAACTGAGAATTACTATCATGGCTACAAAAATCCCGTTTATCTACGAATACGAGTACACCTACGGTGCACTGGAAGAACTGACACCACTCATACGCCGCGTCACAGCGCCCAACCCCAGTGGTTTCACTTTCCATGGTACCGGCACCTATATTATCGGTCGGGGCAATGTCGCTGTCATCGACCCTGGGCCACTGATCGAAGAACACGTCAACGCGCTCGAAAACCTGCTTAAGGGAGAAACCGTTACTCACATATTGATTACCCATACGCATGCCGATCACTCACCTGCCGCGGCTCCCCTCAAAAAAACCTGGGAGACAAAAACCTACGGGTATGGTCCACATGGCGCGGGTAAAATAGAGGCTGGAGTTCAAATCGAAGCCGGTGGTGACATGGCGTTCATCCCGGACGTTGAGATCCGCGATGGCGATGTTATTGAAGGTGATGGCTGGACTGTTGAATGTGTCTACACGCCTGGACACACTTCGAACCACATCTGCTTCAACCTCAAAGAAGAAAATGCCTTGTTCACCGGCGATCACGTGATGGGCTGGTCCACCAGCGTTATTGGTCCACCCGATGGAGATATGACAAGCTACATTTCGAGTCTGGAAAAACTGTTACTGCGAGACGATGAAATCTACTGGCCTACTCACGGCACCTGTATCAGGGATGTTAAGAACTTTGTCCAGGCATTCATTGATCATCGGCTAGACAGGGAAAGACAGATTCTGAAATGCCTGGGTGAGGGATATACAGACATCAAGAAAATGGTGCCTGTGATGTACACAGAGACTGACCCCGGACTATATGGAGCAGCTGCAAGATCAGTACTCGCAGCAATGATCCGGATGATTGATACGGACCAGGTGAAGTGCGATACACCTGCTCCGTCAGTAGAATCAGGTTTCAGTTTGTCTTAAACCCACCGCCATTTGGATGAACCACTAAGGACGGTTCGTCAAGATCTCCGGTCCTGGCCCGCGAAGCGGCGACAACAACAGCGAGCCTACAAAGCCGTCATGGAACCCCAGAGTTTATCTGCCCCTTGGGCAGAGAAATGGCGTCCCACTAACTTTTGCCATTCACGTTCATTCCCGTACTCTTCGCGCCAACTCCACAAACGGCGGGTCCGGTGATTGAGTGAATGCTCCAGCGTGTACCCCATGGCCCCGTGCACTTGGTGCGCAATATCTGTACAGATTGACACGGCTTCCCCGATTCTTGCTTTACCAATCGCAATATCCAGTTCGCCCAGGGTCGAAAATGCTTCAACCACAGAGTGGCCGGCCATTTGGCATGCTGCTACTTCACCGGCAAGAATAGCCAGCTGTTGCTGAATTGCCTGGAACTTTGATATTGGCCTGCCGAACTGTGAGCGCTCCATGGAATATTGAACCGTCATCTCCAGTACAGACTCGAGTGCACCGGACATCATCAAGGCACGCAGTGCCGCACCCATCAAGTTGATTCTTTCAGGTGTCTGAGAATCGACATTAAAGACGGACTCTGCGGCCACTTTGGTATTCACGCTTATAGCATCGCGAGGCTCCCCCGCAACGCTGTTTTTCTGAACGATGTCGAAATCCGAAGCTGGCACTCTACACAACTTTAAACCGTCAGGTCCCTGAGCAACCAGCACCACCTGCGCACACCAACGAGCAAATGCAACATCATCTGCAGTACCGCTGAGTAACAAGCCATCACTAATAATAAATTTACCCGAAGCTATCGTCACCGGCCCCGATTCGATTGATTGAGCCTGTTCGCTGAGCAGCAGACCCGCAATAAAATGCTCCGCCAGCGGGACTGGCGCGGCAAATCTCGCTGCCTCCCGGATGACCAGCAGCGAGTCTTCAAGGTCGCCACCAGAACCGCCTGCTTCCACCCCTATTCCCGCCGCAGTCAGTCCCGTTTCGGTCAAGACCTGCCAGAGGTTTTCTGCGAATGTTCCTGATTCTGACCTGTCGACCACTTCTGGCGTACATAAATCAGTCAGTAATCTGTTGAGGGTTTCACTGATTAACTGTTGTTGTTCATTCATAGCGTCCTACCTTAATCCCAGACCGCGGGCAATGACGCCTTTGAGAACTTCACGAGTGCCGCCTCTTAATGTGAATGACGGCGCGTGGAGTATGCATTCGTTGAGCGTATCGACAAATCGCCGGGAACAGTCACCCGACACAGACAAACGAACTATCTCGGGAACCATCCGCTCATAGCTGTTCCCAAGGTCTTTAATCAGCGCGGCCTCGGTTAATGGCAACTTGCCTTCACCCAGCATTCCTGCAACGGATATTGACATTCTTCGAAGGGTGACCAGGTGGGAGGCTAACCTGCCTAGCAATACGAGCTGTTCATCCGTAGGGTTGGACTCAATTTCACGCGCAAATTCAACGATCACCCTGAACGCACTCAGGAATCGTTCAGGGCCACTTCGTTCGTACCCCAACTCACTCATCACCTGCTCCCAGCCGTTGCCGGGTGTACCGATCAGCATGTCATCTGGAATGAACACATCATCAAAAAAAACCTGGTTAAAATCTTCCTCACCGGAAAGGTTCCTGATGCCCGTCACCGTGACGTTTTTGTCGCTTAGGTCCACAACCAGTTGACTCATACCGGCATGTCGATTCTCAGACGGCGGCTCGGTCCTGACCAGCGTTACCATGTAGTGATTGGTGTGGGCGTAACTTGTCCAAATTTTGCTGCCATTGAGCAACCACCCGCCATCGGTTTTTGTAGCACTGGTCCTGATTGACGCGAGATCGGATCCACTATCTGGCTCGCTCATCCCAATAGAGAAGAAGTAGTCGCCGCTGACTATCTTTGGAAGGAATCGCTGCTTTTGCTCCTCGGTACCAAATTTCAACATCAGCGGTCCACTTTGCCGGTCAGCAATCCAGTGGCACCCAACCGGTGCACCTGCCGCCAGCAATTCTTCCGTCACTACATACCGTTCGAGGAATGATTTGCCTAAACCGCCATATTTTTTGGGCCAGGTCATACCAATCCAGCCCTGCGCCCCTAATTTTCTACTGAATTCAGCAGATTCTCCTGCATTGAAATCTGAGTTCGGGAGGGTGCCGGGGTCGAGCTCCCTGGCTAAAAATTCTCGAACTTCCTGACGGATTAATTCAGCCTCGTCGGGGAGTTTGAAGGGCTCGAATTTCAAGCCTTGAAACATATGTTCTCTCTCTAAATAAACGCGTAAAATATCGTTTAACCGTTAATATTGCAACGCACCAAAAATTTGTCCGCGCATTGTTTACCTGACAACTGGAATTCCCCTACATGAGCCTGATCGGCTTAGACCAAGTTAGCCAGGAACACCTGAACACCGCAGGCGGTAAAGGTGCGAATCTGGGCGAACTCATTAAACAAGGCTTTCCTGTTCCGCCTGGCTTTATTGTCGCCGCACAAGAGTATGCCGTATTTTTAGATGGACTCGACATTCCAGCCAATGACGACATCCCCGCTGATACTGAAGCATTCCTGGCAGATATTCGTACAAAGATCCTCGCAACACCCTTAAATGAATCGTTGCTGGACGAGATCAAAAGACATCATGAGATACTCGCTGCAACACGCCCTTCGGACCTGGTGTATGCGGTTCGCTCTTCCGCAACAGCAGAAGACCTGGCGGACGCAAGTTTTGCTGGGCAACATGATACTTATTACTATGTTGCTGCCGACAGTATTGGCTTGATGGTCAAGAAATGCTGGGCTTCACTTTGGTCAGATGCCGCTTTCTCGTACCGCCATACCCAAGGTATAGAACATCGAACTGTCTACATGGCCGTCGTCGTACAGGAGATGGTACGTTCAGATGTTTCAGGGGTGACCTTTACTGCGGACCCTGTCAGTGGCAACAATTCTGTCATTATTACCGAGTCAAGCTGGGGTATGGGCGCTGCAATTGTTGACGGCAGGGTATCCCCCGACCAGTACCTGGTAGACAAGGCAAGCAACAAACTCACCTCTATCAAAATCTCCGACAAGAAATTCATGGTGCCTGCCCGGATCGAGCCCGATCAGGGAGCTCGCCTGGTAGAAGTGCCGGCGAACCTTAGGCGCATGAGGTCGCTTACTGATGAGCAAGTAGCAGAAATCGCCGCGCTTGCCACAAGGGCCGAAGCTCACTTTACCAGCCCGCAGGACCTTGAGTGGGCGATCCAGGATGGGCAGTTATTTCTGCTGCAGTCCCGTCCGATTACTATCATGGGTTCTGCTGAAGAAGATGAGCCGGCCGGCCGTTATATCCTGTTCAAACCCATAGCTGAAAATTTTACCGACCCGTTGATGCCACTCACAGAAGACATACTGGTCGACCTCGTGCCGATGATGAAAGTGATCCATGGCCGTGTGTATGTAAACTTTAACCATGTCAGATCACTAATTCCGCTCAAGATGAGTGACGAGGATATCGCTCGCCTTGGATACCTGTCTGAGCCCAAAAACCAAAACCCCGCGATCTCTATTCCCCGCATGCTGATGTTGGGAATCGTTCTGTTCTTCAACTACCTCGTAATGGGTGTATTCAACCGTCGCACAGCGGCCATGCCAGATGATTTCATGGCCAGCTATCGCCAGTACTTTATCCAGGTCGCCGGTGACCAAACCATCACTGCGCCCAACGCTCTGATTAACCTTTTTCTGAAGTTCCGATTCTTTGAACCCGTGGGCAATATGGTATTGCTGGTTAACCTGATCGCGCCAAGATACATGCTGATGCTGAGGTTAACCCGTGCGTTACTCCTCCGATGGGCACCTGAGTTGTCAGACGACACTGCCTCCCTCCTCTGCTCGGGGACGCAAGGCGTGCTATCTACCCAAATGGGTCGCGACATCCTCGGGCTGGCAAAGATCGCCAAACAAAACACAACCGTATGCGAGCTTCTGAAAAACAAACCACCAAAAGACGCGGCCCAGGCTATACGAGACTCACGCGAAGGCGGGGAGTTCATCACTGCCTTAACTGAATTCCTCGCAATGCATGGTCATCGTGCACTCAAGGAGTTCGAGCTCAATTCTGTACGCTGGGAAGAAGACCCATCCCCGGTTCTGGGAATGGTTAGAAATTATTTGCTGGTGGACACAAACCTTGAACAAGCAGACAGCAGTATCAAGGCGCAACGCGAATCCCTGAAGCAACAAGTCAGGGACGAGCTTCGAGCACTGCCCTATGAAACCCTTGGGCATCCGCGCACGCGGCTCATTGAGGCTCTCATAGAACAGACCAAGTACTACATGAAACTCCGGGAAAACTCCCGCTTCTATCACATCATGGCGTTCTACGCAGTGCGGCTGAAAATATTGAAAATCGAGCAGGAACTGCTCAGCAAGAAGGTCATGAAATGTAAGGATGACATCTTCTACCTTCATTGGAACGAAGTAGTTCAACTGCAGACAGGCGAAGCTGACTGGACTGATGTCGAGGACACAATTCGAGCGCGGCGCATGGAACATATTCGTCGCGGCAAAATGGTGCCGCCTAAAACCATCGGCATGGACATAGAAGAAGTCGAAGAAATTGACGATGAAAAAGCGCTGTCTGGCCAAGGAGCATCCCCGGGCAGATACGAAGGTATTGCAAGAGTCATTATGGACCCGGCGACCGACAATGAGATAGAACCAGGCGAAATTCTGATAGCACCCTACACTGATCCAGCTTGGACGCCCCTCTTCCTTACCGCCAATGCTGCTGTCATTGAAGTTGGAAGTTATCTATCACACGCAGGCACCATCGCCAGAGAATATGGCATGCCATGCGTTGTTGATGTCGCCAACTGTACCAGCAAGATCACGACAGGAACGCGTATATCGGTT
Organism: Gammaproteobacteria bacterium; assembly: GCA_018665025.1. Lineage (GTDB taxonomy): Bacteria > Pseudomonadota > Gammaproteobacteria > Pseudomonadales > Azotimanducaceae > UBA9659. Next base: position 10,524 of record JABJED010000529.1, on the reverse strand, counting down.
GATGGCTCCAACGGTAAAGTGACGATCCTGATGCAGCAGGAACCCATATGATCCTGTCCGTCCTTATGTTCTTCATCGGTATTCATTTCATGATCATGCTGCTGGCGGCAGGTTATCGAATCACTGACCTCTGGTATCGAATCGGCGATTTCTGGAAAGGCATCCTGGCAAGAATTGCAGGCCTAACATTGCTGGATGGAATTCTTCTGAGCACGCTGTCCGGCAATGCACTGAGCAGCTTTGCCTGGGGCCAGTTATGCTACCTCGTTTTTCATATTGTGATTTTTTGGGTGGCCCGAATGGGCATCTTCCTCATGGAAACCAGGAGACGCTAGCCGGATTGGTACCCGTCGGGTGATGTCTTGGCTGTCCATTTCCAGACCACACCCGGCCATCACCAGAGCGCGTTGCCTTTTCCTATCATTTCAAATAATATCGATTTCGACTGTTTTACGATCCCGGTTGGCCTAAGCTTTCGATGAGCCAACGCTGCATAAAAGGCGAGTTACTCAACTAGCAGTCACACCTGTGTTCATTCAACACCCGTGTGACGTTATCAGTATGAGGCAACGGGCAATTAGACATAAACACGTCTCTACTGACATCCGGATGTCAGTGCTTGTCAAGCAAACTGTTTTCACCGCGATCATCACCGCCTCAGGTCTATCGTTCAGCGCGCAACTTTGTGCCTGAACGATATTTGAACCAACTTATTTGGATCAGAAATATGGTAGAAGAAGTTGTAAACGACAGAAAAAAAGTTCGTTTGCTATGGACACACACTGAGGGCTATCGCGGCGCCTTTGGGATGGCAATTCTTGCAATGGCGATCGCCTACGTCTTTATGTTCGGGGCACCGCTGCTCGCGGCTTTTTCAATCGACGCGATTCGGGCTGGTGATGAATTCTCGCCGGCCCCAAGTACCATCCTAATTGCTCAGTTTTTCTCCGGCAATGACATCCCGGGGATGATGACTTACCTGGCACTTGCCGCAACCGGAACGATTTTACTTACCGTGATTGCCGGCGGGTTTCTGTATCTGCGCGGCAGGTATATCGCATTCGCCTCGGAAGGTATTGTCAGAAGATTAAGGGATCGGCTTTTCGATCACATCGAGCACCTGCCTTCCACTTTCCATGACACCGCTGATACCGGAGACCTGGTGCAGCGCTGCACATCTGACATGGAAACAATTCGGGTGTTCCTTTCGGGGCAAGTCATTGAAATAAGCCGCGCCTTTCTCATGCTGATCATTGTTCTTCCTATCCTGTTTGCTTTGGATGCGAGGATGGCGTGGTTGTCTTTGACTACCCTGCCGCTCCTGTTCATTGCCGCGATCTTTTTTTTCCAGCGGGTCAAGAAAATTTTCGAAACCGTGGACAAGGCAGAAGCAGAGCTCACGACGGTAATACAGGAGAACCTCACCGGAATTCGAGTCGTTCGTGCATTTGCACGACAGAGGTTCGAAACCGAAAAATTCGCGGTCAAGAACAAGGCATTTCGTGACCACAACAATCGCCTGATTGGGTTGATGGGAATCTACTACGGGTTCAGCGATATCGTCTGCCTTGGACAGATCGGCCTGCTGCTCATTGTTGGGGGCCTCTGGGTAATGGATGCCACGTTGACCGTCGGGACACTATTCGCATTCTTAACCTACGAGGGCATGATCATCTGGCCTATTCGTCACATGGGCAGAGTGCTGACCGACTCAGGAAAGGCCATTGTTTCAATCGGTAGACTTGCGGAAATACTGTCAGAACCCATTGAATCCCAAAACGAGGTTGCCCCATCTAACCGGCTCAAGGGACGAATTACATTCCGCGATGTATCGTTCGCCTATGCAAACCCAAGAATTCTGAACAATCTATCGTTTACCGTAGAGCCAGGCGAAACACTCGCGCTGCTCGGCCCACCTGGCTCAGGCAAGTCGACGATTGCACAGTTGCTGCTACGCCTTTACGACTATCACAACGGGTCCATTCGCCTGGATGATCATGAACTCAATACGCTGAATCGAAAATACGTCAGGTCTCAGATTAGTATTGTCCTGCAGGAACCATTCCTCTACTCCAACACCATTGAGGGCAACCTGAAAATAGGCCGTCTAGACGCCACCTTCGAAGAAATCAAACAGGCAGCCGTGGACGCCTGCATTTTTGATTCCATCGAAAAATTCCCTCAAGGTTTCGATTCACAGGTAGGTGAACGGGGAGTCACGCTGTCCGGAGGCCAACGCCAGCGTATCGCGCTCGCAAGAGCGTTATTAAAAGCGCCTCCGATTCTGATTCTCGATGATGCGCTTTCTGCAGTTGATACGGATACCGAATCACAGATTCTCAGCGCACTGAAAAACAGGCGGCACCATCAGACAACTATTATCGTCGCCCACCGATTATCGACCGTCATGCACGCCGACAAAATTCTGATGCTGCACGACGGGGAGGTAATCCAGCGTGGCAACCACGAATCACTGTCTAGGGTTGAAGGGGTTTATCAACGGCTCTGCGCGATCCAGGGGGCGATACAGGATCAGATACAACACGATATTGCGGAGGTTCGAGACCATGACTGATGCGTACTTCGATGACGAAAACTTCAAGGACGGATTCGACGACGACTCCTTCAATACGGGAATGGATCTTCATCTATGGCGGAAGCTGCTCTCTTATGCGCTGCACTATCGCAAGGAAGTGATTATTCTTGCCACCTGTGCTTTCTTTACTGCCATCGCCGAGATCGCTTTCCCGCTGATCACCAAAGGAGTCATTGATACAGTTGCAGCAGATGGTCTGGATGCAGACCTTAGCCAGTATGCAGCCTTGTATGGAGCGTTCACTTTACTGCTCGGCCTGTCAATCAGCGGGTTTATCTGGTACGGCGGCAAGATCCGGACGCACGTTGCCCACGACATTAGAATGGACGGTTTCTGTAATCTGCAGCGCCTGTCCTTCAGCTACTACGACTTTCGACCTGTTGGCTGGTTGATGGCCAGGATGACGTCGGATTGCGAACGACTTTCAAATATTCTGGCCTGGGGCATGCTCGACCTGGTCTGGGGCTGCACAATGATGCTTGGTATCGCTATCGCGATGCTCTTCATGGACCTCACACTTGGATTGATCGTGCTATCGGTCTTGCCTGTGCTTGCCTGGGTAAGCCTGAATTTTCAACACAGGATACTGTCCAGCGCACGTATTGTGCGAAAAACCAATTCCAGGATTACCGGCTCTTACAATGAAAGTATCATGGGCGTCCAGACGAGCAAGGCATTCGTCAAGGAAGCCGAAAATCTGCAGAAATTCGGTGGTCTGACAGACCAGATGCACGCCGCATCCGTCATTAATCTGGTCCAGGCAGCATTGTACCTGCCGATAGTCCTGACACTCGGGTCCGTCGCCATAGGCCTCACACTCGTATTCGGCGGCCTTGAAGTTGTCTGGGGCATCATAACGGCTGGTACTCTGGTGGCTTTCCTGACATATGCTCGACATTTCTTCGAGCCTATCGAACAACTGGCACACTGGTTCGCAGAAATGCAGATGGCGCAGGCGTCTGCGGAGCGAATCATGAGCCTGGTCATGGCTGAGCCTGAAATCAAAGATTCCAAGGAAGTCATCGAGGCGATGAAACAGGATAAAACAGCCAACACGGCCATCGACGGCCACGTAGACCAGATAAACCGGATTACCTTTGAAGACGTTTCATTTTCATATGATGTTGGCGACCCAGTTCTCAACAATATTGACCTGGACATTCATCAGGGTGAGACGCTTGCCATCGTGGGATCAACCGGTGGCGGCAAGTCCACACTTGTAAGCCTGCTATGCCGGTTCTATGAGCCTACAACGGGAAAAATATCAATCGATGGCGTGGATTATCGCAATCGTAGTCTGCACTGGCTGCAATCAAACCTGGGTATTGTGCTTCAGTCTTCCCACATATTCGGCGGTAGCATTATCGACAATATTCGTTACGGCAACCTGAGCGCGACCGATGAGGACATTTTTCACGCGTCACAGCGCGCCGGCGCGCACGCATTCATCGAAGCACTGGAAGACGGATACCAGACCTCAGTGGGAGAAGGCGGTTCAAAGCTAAGTGCAGGCCAAAAACAACTCATCTCAATTTCCAGAGCAATCCTTGCTGATCCAAAGATACTGATCATGGATGAAGCAACTTCATCAATAGACACTGAAACAGAACAACAGATCCAGCAGGGTATGGATGCCCTGCTTTCTGGACGTATCGCCGTGGTCATCGCGCACAGATTGTCGACCATACGAAACGCAGACAGGATCCTGGTCATTGAACATGGGGAAATCGCCGAACAGGGAAGCCACGAAGAGCTCATGGTCATCCAGGGGCGCTACTACAAGCTGTACATCCAACAGAGCCTTTCCGAGTTTGTTGACGAAGAAGACTATTGGCGCACTTGAGCCGCTGATTTATGGTTCTATCCCTTATCCTCAAACCATTTGACCCGTTAACAACCGAAGGAGTATTCGACCATGAAAGTTGGCTACAAAACGCTTATCGAAGAAGCTGAAAAAAACATCGAGACCATGAGTGTCGATGAAGTCGCAAGGTTGTTGCATGACGAGACGGTCACCATCGTCGACATCCGGGATATCCGAGAACTCCAGCGGGAAGGAAAACTGCCCGGCGCGATTCATGCACCGCGAGGAATGCTAGAGTTCTGGGTTGATCCAGACAGCCCCTATCATCGCGAACTGTTCTCGAAAGAGAAAAAGTTTGTGTTTTATTGTGCCAGCGCGTGGCGGTCTGCGCTCGCGACACAAACTGTCCAACAGATGGGAATGAACAACGTCTGTCATATGAGCGGCGGGTTCACTGCCTGGAAAGAAGCTGAGCAACCGATTGAACCAGTAGAAAAGAAAGCCTGATGACTTCTCTCGACTGGAATTGCCCTTACCGCTCCCAACGATCGCCGATTTTCGCCTCGAATGTTGTAGCGTCCTCGCAACCACTTGCGGTCGAAGCGGGTATATCTGCACTGCGTCAGGGCGGCAATGCCGTCGATGCGGCAATTGCCACCGCAATTACCCTGACGGTGGTGGAGCCTAACAATAATGGCATAGGCAGTGATGCATTCGCCTTGATTCATGACGGCAAGCAGCTTCATGGCTTGAATGCTTCAGGAAGGTCACCCGCAGGACTCACACCGGACCGCTTTGCTGGACTTGATAAAATGCCTGTCTGGGGGTGGGATGCCGTTACGGTACCTGGCGCTGTATCGGCCTGGGTGTCTATGTCGGAAAGATTCGGAAAGCTCCCCTTTGCAGATTTATTCAGCGACGCAATCCGCTACGCCAGCAACGGTTACCAGGTTGGGCCAAAGTCAGGTGTCTTCTGGAAGCATGCAGTTAATCGTTATAAAAAATTCGATAGTTTTCTCGAAACATTTACCGTGAACGGTCGTGCGCCCGAAATCGGTGAACTTGTCCGCCTGCCTGACCATGCCCGGACGCTAGAAAAAATCGCGGCCACAAAAGGCGAAGCTTTTTACAAGGGCGAACTTGCAGACGCCATCGCAGCAGATGCCGCCGCTCATAACGCTGCAATGACACTGGAGGATCTTGAAAATCACGCCTGCGATTGGGTCGACCCTATTTCCATGTCTGGCTTCGGCGCAGAGTTGCACGAAATACCACCCAACGGGCAGGGACTTATGGCGCTTATTTCTCTCGGTATTCTCGAGCAGTGCCATAGCAGAGACCTGACACTTGATTCCGCTGACAGCGTACACCTTCAGATCGAGGCCCAGAGAATAGCCTATGCTGATGCCGAACGGCATCTTGCGGATATCGCGCACATGCGCACATCGGTCGATGCGCTATTGGATGAAACCTATCTGAAAGAACGTGCGCATAGCATCAACTTGCGCGCAACCAACCCGCACCCAACTGCATTAGGCGCGGCGCCAGATACCGTGTATCTCACTACCGCCGACGCTAGTGGCATGATGGTGTCGATGATCCAGTCAAATTTTCGCGGTTTTGGATCAGGCATTGTTGTTCCCGGCACCGGCATCAGTCTCCAGAATCGAGGCTCAGGTTTTGTTCTGGAAGATGGACACCCAAACCAGGTCGGTCCCGGCAAACGCCCTTATCACACGATTATTCCCGGTTTCATTAGCCGTAATAACCAACCCTTTATGGGATTCGGCGTCATGGGTGGTCACATGCAGGCGCAGGGTCACCTGCAGATGATGTTACGGGTTGCGCACTTCAAACAGAACCCGCAAGCGGCATCGGATGCACCTCGCTGGTACGTCTTTGAAGATGGGCGGGTTGCCCTGGAGGATGGATTCGATCCAGAGGTCGCTCGCGACCTTCAAGCACGCGGACACGACATTGTAACAGGGAGTCCTGAGTACCTGTTTGGCGGCGCTCAGTTGATTGTAAAACTGGAAGACGGCTACTGTGCGGGTTCAGATCACCGGAAAGAAGGACTCGCCTCCGGCTACTGATGGTGCTGGCGAACCTGGTTACGCCCTGCCGATTTAGCCTCGTAGAGCACAGTATCGGACCAACCGATCAAATCCCTGGACCGGACTTCGTCGTCTGGGTTTGCAGTTGCAACACCGATACTCACTGTCACTTGCAATTCATGCCCGCCGGCTGAAAAGGTAGACTCCGCAATGATTTTTCTCAGCTGTTCGGCGAGACGAAGTGCGTTGTCTGCGGAAATATAGGGCAACACAACCACAAACTCTTCACCCCCATAACGCGCCACCACGTCAGAAGGTCGGTTGAACATCCGGTCCACTTCTTTTGCGATAGCCGCAAGACATTCGTCTCCTGCGAGATGTCCATAAGTATCGTTCACCCTCTTGAAATGATCGATATCCAGCATAAGCATCGACACTTCATACCCCTGACGCTTCGCCCTACGCCACTCATCCTCAAGGTTTTCATTAAAATACCGGCGATTGTGAATGCCCGTTACAGCATCAATGGTGTTTATTTCTTTTAAAATGATGTGCGCTTCAGATAATCTGGTCAGCGCATCTTTCAATTCTTCCGTCCGGACGTCGACTTCTCGCTCCAGCTGTTGCTTTCGAGCTTCCTGCTCATCCAGCAACGCGCGGTTTTCCATTGCAACCGATGCCTGGGAAGCAAGAGCCTCTATCAAAGGAATGATTCCATCTGAAAACGGGCCAAAGTTTCCCTCACTATCAGTCGCATTCAGTAACTGTAGTACACCCAATGACTCATCAGACACCGTTTTAAGGGGCACTGTCAGAAGAGAAATTGTCGGGTAATCCAATAGCTCGCCAAATGTCTTGGGCCCCGAAAAACCTAATTCTTCAATGCGGGCAGCATCACCTACCACGATAGTCTCACTACGATGCACGGCACTACTGGCAATATTATTGAGATTTGGTGAGCCATCCCCGTTGTAGAGCGAGATGTCGGGAAGATACATTGGACCGGAAGCATGATCTTGTCGAGAACCACTCAGGGTGTCATTCAATACGATGGCAAATTTAAGGCTGGTTTTATCCGAATTGAGATAGATTGTTCCCGCATCTGCGGTCGCCAGAGACTTCGCTTCCTGCAAAATATGCTTAAGCAGGCTATCAATGTTTCTCTCTGCGGATAGCGCTTTGCCAATTTCTATCAGCCTCAAATACGCATTGTCTATGGTCTCGTCACTCAACCTCAATTCCTTAGTTCAATCTTGAGCATGGCGGTCGCTACAGTCACTATAGTATCGATATGCCGCTTTCCGCTAGTTTTACACATATCTCGTGTACCTGTGAAGCGAATGACATTACGGCGACTGAACTGGCATTTCAGTGCGATCAAGAAAATACAGGCTCAGTTCTGGAACGTAGGTAATCAGTACCAATGCAACCAGCAACACAAGCATAAACGGAATAGTGGCCTGGTACAGCTCAGTTATCGGTTTCTTGAAGCGATAACTGGCAATAAAGAGATTCATTCCTATCGGCGGCGTGAAATATCCAATCTGCATATTGGCAAGGAAAATAATACCCAGGTGCACCGGATCTACCCCAAAGCGCAGCGCCAGAGGCACAATAAGCGGAATCATGATCACCAACGCAGAGAAGATATCCAATATCGCGCCCAGCGCCAGCAGGATAAGGTTTAACAAGATCAGAAAGGTGAACTTGCTTTCGATGAAAGTCCTGATCCATTCAAACAGCGCCTGTGGAATCTCTGCATCCACCAGAAAATTGGTGAACGCTAAAGATACGCCGAGAATCAGCAGGATTCCCCCAACCATTACCATCGCTTCACGAATAACCCTGGGCAACTGTTTGACCGGGACTTCCCTGTGAATGAATACCTCTACAATTACGACATAAAAGGCCGTCACGGCAGCGGCCTCTGAAACGGCAAAGAATCCCGAGTAGATGCCTCCTAAAACGATGATGGGTAACGGAGCCTCCCACTTCATATCCTTCAGGGACTGCCACGCCACGCCGCGATGAAAAGGCGTTGCCTCGAGCCGATCGTGCCTGGTCGTCCAGATGCTGTAGAGGGTTAACAGGACAATCATCAAAAGCGCCGGAACGATACCCGCAATAAAAAGCTCCTGGATCGTGAATGGATTCGGGAGGTCCATTTGCTGAACGATGACTCCATACAAAATGAGGGGAAGCGACGGAGCCAGCAGCAACCCGAGGCTACCCGAGGTTGTTACAAGCCCGAGGGAAAACCTCTCTCGGTAACCCCCCTCAACAAGAGCAGGGAACAACAACGCACCAACGGCGACAATAGTGACGCCTGACGCTCCGGTGAAGGCAGTGAAGAACGCACAGGTAATGAAGGCAACAACCGCAAGCCCTCCTGGCATCCATCCCAGGAATGATGCCGTTACTTTTACCAGGCGTGTCGACAGATGGCTTTCTGCCAGAATGTAACCTGCAAAGGTAAATAGCGGTAAGGCTAACAACAGTGGTGTATCAACCAACCGATAGATTTCAATGGGAATAACCGTCAACGGGATGTCGGATATGTAAAAACCCAACATGGCCGCGGCGAGAATCACGGTGAACAGTGGCGTCCCAAACAGTGCGAGCAGTGCGATGACAGCAGATCCAAGGATGCCCAACTATTGCTCCCTCACGAACACTGCGTAAAAGAAACGTAATGCCATCACACCGAACCCGATTGGCATAATTGACTGGCAGAGCCACACAGGCACTTCAGCAAAGGCGATCGTCCGATCCTCGTATTCATAGCTGATGAACACAACCGAGTGGTATGCGGCTACCGCACAAAGAACAGCGGCGAATAACAATGAAACTATCTGAAGCGGCACAAAATATCCGGCCGGGAGAAGTCGGGACAAGAGGTCAATACTGATATGGTTTCTGTCGCGCGTCGCGACCATGGCACCAAGGATGGCAACCCACAATACCAGTATCCGAAGAAAGGATTCAGCCCACAGAAACCCGCTGTCAAACAGGTTACGAAGTAAAATCTGGGTAAGCGCCATTACCAGCATGCTAACTAGCGCCAGCACAAGCGCGCCATCTTCCAGTCGATGAAAGCCGGTCCTTAGCGTCAGGAAATTTTTTCTAAGAGAAGCCATTGGCCTGTCATTCTAGCGCTAGTCAGACCCTGCAGGCGAACCATTCCGATACTTCTGGAGATTAGCCAGGTAAAGCCGAACGGCTTCGGGGGTGATTTTTCCGGACCCAATGAGCTTCTCAATAGAGCCATCAGCAACGGCTCGCCATTCATCAACATTGTCAGCGACGATAGCTTCGATCCCGATTGACTTTATGGCCTTATAAGCCCTCTCATTATCTGTGCGATTTTCAGAGTCCATTTTCAGAAACATCGAATCCACGACCGTGCGTACTACCAGCTTATCTTCATCGGAAATCCGTTTATAAGCCTTGCTATCCATTGCCAGCATTGAATAGATATAAACCAGTGGTAAATCTGTCATATACGACACGTGATTGTGCCACTGAAGCGCAAGCACAACCGCTGGAGGTGCCATAACAGCGTCTATCAGGCCGGTCTGCAGGCCCGCGAGTACGTCTGTGATGCCGAGTGGTATTGGGCTGACGTCAAAAGATTTAATGAGTTCGGCGGCAATCGGATCGTTATCGGGGATCCATGCTTTCAGGCCTTTAAGGTCAGCAACTGTTCTGACGGGTTCCTGGGTGAGCAGATACGCAAACCCGGTTTCCGAAAACGCAAAGCTCACAATACCTGCTTCCGCCAGTCCGTCGGTGATCATTTGGTCCATCTCTTTCCGGATATAATCAACTTCCTCGTAGGACTGAAACTGCAACGGTAAATTGTAAATCTGCAGATCCGGGTAAAACCGTGTTAGTGATCCCGCCGCCAGCACGCCCCCATGTAATTGTCCGATTCGCATTTTCCGGAGTACCGTTTGATCGTCACCCTGGACACCACCCGGATAGATTTTGAATTTTACCCGGCCATCTGTCGCGGATTCTATTTGCTTTACACCAGCCCGAAGCTGCTTCATCCATGAAAGCCCATCCGG
>JABJED010000104.1 GCA_018665025.1 Gammaproteobacteria bacterium | reverse complement strand
CTTCTTTTTTAAATCCCAGAGCCGGATCACCGATGATGAGTGCGGCATCATGTTCTTCCAACATTTTTTCGGGATTGGGGTCACATTCCACCCAATTCAACTCAGGCGACATTTCATTTTTAAACAGCAGTTTCAACAAAGCCACAGAAGTGCGGGATCGGTTATCAATGGCTAAAGATTCGATAGTCTCCAGTGGATATTTGGACACCAATAAAACCGTACTGACTTGCCCCCTCGATGCAATGGACACCCCCGGCAGTAAACGCAAACGATCTACGTGTTTCAAATATTCGATGGCGGGGATCATGGCCAAGTCAAGTTCACCCTGATTAAGCTGATCGGCAAGATGAGCAGGAGTTTCGGTATGAATATCTATCTTTGTCCAGTCACCCATAGTTTTCAGGGCATCGCGTAACGGTTGTGCATTGATGAAATCGTGAATGCCAAACTTTAACAAATCGAATCTCCTGAAAAACAAAAAGGGATGAGGGGAAGCCCCCTCATCCCTTTGAAGTAAAACTAAAAGCTACTATAGAAAAAACGGTGCCATCACCAGCGAAACAATCGACATCAATTTGATGAGGATGTTCATTGCCGGACCCGAGGTATCTTTCAATGGATCACCTACTGTATCTCCAACAACTGTAGCATGGTGAGCATCGGAACCTTTCCCGCCGAGGTTTCCTGCTTCTACATATTTTTTGGCATTATCCCAAGCACCACCGCCATTCGACATGAACAACGCTAATAAAACACCGACCAAAGTTCCGCCCATCAGCATTCCACCCAACGCCTCTGCGCCGAGCATCGAACCAACTATGATAGGCGTTAAGAAAGCCACTACACCTGGCGCAATCATTTCTTTCAAAGCTGCCTGGGTGCTGATATCGATACAACGTGCACTATCAGGTTTGCCAGTGCCTTCCATCAGTCCTGGAATTTCGCGGAACTGCCGGCGAATTTCTTCAACCATGGTCATCGCCGCATTACCAACCGAAGTCATGGTCAGAGCTGCAACATAAAATGGCACCACACCGCCGAGAAACATACCAATAACCACATTGGTTTTTGTGATGTCAATTGATTCGATATTCGCCGCCTGAGTGAACGCTGCAAACAAGGCCAACGCTGTCAGAGCCGCAGAACCAATAGCAAATCCTTTACCAATAGCGGCCGTGGTATTACCCACTTGATCGAGTCCATCTGTAATTTTTCGAGTTTCTTCTCCCAACCCTGCCATCTCTGAAATTCCACCTGCGTTATCGGCGATTGGCCCATAAGCATCGACGGACATGGTAATACCAACTGTTGCCAACATACCCACGGCAGACAGTGCAACACCATAAAGACCGGCAGACCCGGCACTAACATAAATAGTCAGAGCTATAATCACTACAGGAATCACACAACTTTCCATTGCAACCGCAAGACCAGTGATCATTACCGTTGCAACACCCGTGCTACTGGACTCTGCAATACGAACAACAGGCTTGCTGGCTGTGTAATATTCGGTGATCAAGCCAATACCGATTCCCGCCAGACAACCGAACAACAACGCGATAAACACGCCTGATGGAAGGCCCATGACTTTAATAAGGAAAAACGCCACGAACAACATGGCACCGGCACTAATAAAGGTGCAGTTTCTAAGAGCTGCTGAAGGGTCCATGTTGCCTAAAGATGTCATGGCACGAATACCAATGACCGAAGCAAGTAAACCCACCATGGCTATCATAATAGGAAGAGCCATGTATTCGAACCGTAAGGTCGCCATGCTGGCACCAATAACAATAGCTGCAATCATGGAACCACAATAAGATTCAAAAATATCTGCGCCCAGCCCTGCCGTGTCGCCTACGCAGTCACCTACGTTATCGGCAATAACGCCTGGATTACGTGGATCATCTTCCGGTATACCTGCTTCTACCTTACCAACGAGGTCAGAGCCAACGTCTGCGGTTTTGGTATAAATACCACCACCTACACGAGCAAACAATGCAATGGAACTTGCGCCCATGGCAAACCCGCTGATGACTGTAAAAGAATCTCCACGTCCG
>JABJED010000528.1 GCA_018665025.1 Gammaproteobacteria bacterium | reverse complement strand
TCAGTCGGCATGCAGAAGATATCGAAGCCCTGGCCACAAAAGTCAACTTCCCTGACATTACGGTTGGCCCCAAATCACTCAACGACAACCAGCCTAATGAACAATAGCATTGAGAATGTCGATGGCTACTAATCACAATTTCCCCGGGTCCCCGTTAACAGAAGTCAACACTAATGATACGGGTGTTGACATCCAACATCAGATCCTCGGTGAATCCCTCTCCTTTCTTTATCGAGCTATGCCAAGTGTCGCGTTGGGTCACGTGGTTGCCGGCTCATTCATCGTTGTTGCGCTACATGATGTAGTCCCGCGGCTGAATCTTTACGTATGGCTGGGCGTGCTCACTTGCGCGAGCATTGTCAGGCTCGGCGCAACCATGCTCGCTGCGCGGCGACTAATGGACGCCCCGGTCAAGAAAATTCAAAACTGGGCGAGCATGCTCACCGTCTGTAATTTCGTTCAAAGCAGTATCTGGGGCGCTTCAGTCTTTTTAATCTGGCCCGGTGATATTGGGCACAGAGCGGTCCTGGTGGCCACACTGGCAGGAATCATCGCGGCAGGTGGCATTATGTTAGCCCTGCACCGCCGCTCCTTCGTGATTTACTGTCTGCCCATTACAATACCGGCTGTTATCCAGCTAGCCCTAAGCGGCACCAGACTTGAAATAATCCTTGCTGTATTACTAATTTCTTATTCCGGATTGCTGCTCATTTCTGTGAATAGACTGACCAACGTGTTCCTGGACGGGTTACGTATCCGCTTCCTGATGCAAGCGGAATCCCGAACCGATGCGCTCACGGCACTCGCCAACAGACGAGGTTTCGATGAGTCCTTGCGTAGCATCTGGCAGCAGTCTATCCGCACCCAACAACCGATGGGGCTGCTCATCATTGATGTCGATCTCTTTAAGGCATACAACGACTACTACGGCCATCCCCAGGGCGACATTGCCCTGAAAAAGGTTGGCGAACTGCTGCTAAAAGTAGCGTCTCGATCTACTGACATGTGCGCCAGGATTGGCGGCGAAGAGTTTGCGGTAATCATGTCTGCAACCGAACTGGAGGGTAGTCGCCAGGTTGCAGAGGACTTCCAGGAAGCACTCACCAACGCTCGTATACCCCATCGCAATTGCGATAGAGGCTTCCTAAGCGTGAGTATTGGCTTGAATGTGATGACACCGGAGAAATCATCTTCCGCGGACCTTTTTATGAGGGAAACAGATCAGGCCCTGTACGAGGCAAAAGAATCAGGCCGAAACAAAATCTGCGTGGCGAGATCCAATACTTCAGTCGAATAGTCAGGCCATATCGTCGCTTACCTGCGATCAGTTTTCACTCAACTAAGCTTAAATACCAGCAATCCGGTGGCCTTCACAGTGGTTGCTGCAGGTAACCTGCTAGCACTCGGCAGTCGCAAAACCAGACTGACGGCAGCCATGAACGAAGGCTTCCGAGAAGGCCTGGTTAACATGGCAGTTCCTGCGCTTCATTATGAATGTTCTACCAGGATCGACCAGTTCTTCAGAACCCGTGCTAAACTCGCGCGCCATGCCAATAGCCACCCTGACCAACCTGTCCCTCGCCTTCGGTACTGACCAGATACTGGACCGGATTGAACTGTCTATAGACGGTGGCGAACGAATTGCCTTCACAGGCAGGAATGGCGCCGGCAAATCCACCCTGCTTGGCATCATCAGTGGAGCAGTGAACGAGGATGACGGCAACCTCTGGCGGGCAGACAATCTTAAGTTCGTCACCCTCAGCCAGAACTTACCCGAACGCTCTGATATCACGGTTTTTGATTCAGTCTCAGGCGTGTTTGATGAACTGGGTAAGCAATTGGCTGAATATCATCACCTAACTGAGCAGATGGCTGGCGATGAACTGGACACGAACCGCTTATCACAACTCCAGAGCGCCCTTGATCACGGCGATGGCTGGAATATCAGCCATCGTATTGAGGCAACGTTGCATCGGCTGAAACTGGACCCAGAGGCACCACTATCGAGCCTGTCAGGTGGCTGGCTAAAGAGAGTCGCCATTGCCCAATCGCTGGTTCTTGAACCCGATGTCTGGATTCTGGACGAGCCGACCAACCACCTGGACCTTGAGGGGATCGAGTGGCTGGAATCACTACTACTGGATTTCCAGGGCACCATTTTGTTTGTCAGTCACGATCGCCAATTGATGCAATCAGTTGCCACTGCGATTGTTGAAATAGACCGTGGCAGCGTCATCCGATACAACTGTGACTACACAACGTTCATTGAACGACGCGAAAAAGTACGAGAGACAGAGCAGGAGCACAACAAACAATTTGACGACAAACTAAAAATAGAAGAAACCTGGATTCGCCAGGGTATTAAAGCCCGACGCACTAGAAACGAAGGTCGTGTACGTGCACTTGAGGCATTAAGAGTGGAGCGCGGCAAGCGTATATCCACCAAGGACTTAAAGCTGCAGGTTGATAGCGGCACCAGTTCCGGAAAGATTGTTAAAGAAGCCACCAGCCTTGGAAAATCCATCGATGGCAAACTGATCATAAAAGACCTGGACCTGATCATCCAGCGAGGCGACCGAATAGGCATACTTGGTCCCAATGGCTGCGGCAAATCGACCTTACTGAAAATTCTGCTGGAAGAATTATCACCCGACGCGGGTAACCTCAAAACCGGTAGTAAACTACGGGTCGCCTACTTCGACCAAATTCGTGAACAACTCGACCAGCAGCGAAGCGTCCATGACTATATCGCCGAGGGGCGGGATTTTATTACGGTCAATGGTAAAGACATTCATGTTGTGTCTTACCTTCAAAATTTCCTGTTTAACCCCGACCAGGCACGTGCCCCTATCCGCACATTATCCGGAGGTGAACAGAACCGACTGCTGCTCGCCAAACTGTTTGCCCTGCCAACCAACTTTCTTGTGCTGGATGAGCCCACAAACGACCTGGACATTGAAACCCTTGAGCTACTGGAAGAGCTACTAGTTGAATACACCGGTACAGTGCTACTGGTCAGTCATGACCGAACCTTTATGGACAATGTCGTTTCAAGCCTTTTGGTATTCGAAGGCTACGGCAAGGTCCAGGAGTACGTAGGAGGTTATTCAGATTGGGTAAAAGGAGCCAATACTCAACAAACGACCAGCAGTAGTAACAACAAAACGGGAAACCAAACAGGACACCAAACAGGTAGCCATCAGGATCGAAAGAAACAGAAGGCAGCGGATCACAAACGGCTTCGGGACCTGGATAAACTCACCACCAAGATCGAAAAAGCAGAGCAAGAGCTTGCACAAGTCAACCAACAGATGGGAGACGCCGGCTTTTTCGAACAGTCGGCTGAGCGGCAAACCGCTATCTACGACAAATCCGCCGAACTTGAAAAAGGCATCATGAACTTGATGGAAGCGTGGGAGGCGCTAGAAGCCAACTAAACAACCAAGAGTCGACCAACAGTAAATAACTGGTGTAGGATTACTTCACACTACACAGGAGCCATCATGTCAGGCAAAGATCACGAACAGGTATCTATCTACCCCTTCTCTGATGAAAAGCGAGAAGAACTTCTAACCAAGGCGCGCGAATGCGTATTCAACTGGACAACCCGGGATGGTTGGGCGGTTGGCGTGATTCATGGTTTCGTCTGGAAAGACGGCCGCGGCTGGATTACCTGTGGTGTTCATCGCCACCGCGTCTCAGCGATCCGCCGGGACCCGCGCTGTTCACTGGTTGTGAGCGGCATTGCAGCACCAGATGGCCCCAATGGTGCTATTACCATCAAAGGCCGCGCAATCATCCACGATGATCAAGAAACCAAAGATTGGTTCTACCCTGCCCTTGCCCGTGGACCCTACGGTGCTGGTGGAACCAATGCCACCCTAACGCCCGAACAGGAAGCCGGGGCCATAGCATTTGAGGAAAGGCTCGATTCACCGCTCAGGGTCATCATCGAAATCGTACCGGTGAAATGGATTACGCTGGACAGCGATAAAATGGCTGCAGATACCATGGGTCAACTCAGCGATGAAGAGCGCGGGCCTGCGCTTGAAGCAGACTCAAAACGAATGCCGGACGAACTGAAAAAGCGCGGCATCGAATAACACAACCTGATCTGCACCGATAAGGTCGCTATCGCGCCACCGATCAACGCTCTTTTTTTGATATCATAGTCAACGGAAGAGCGTTGCACCCGGTGGTGCGCGCGGCCTTCAAAGCCGTTGAGCTGCTGTTAAAGTGGCTGGTGGGTTCGACTCCTACCTCTTCCGCCACCCATCTATATAAATCAATAACTTATATGCCAATTCTTATTCTACCCACGAACCTACCCATTAATAGAATCACACTGGGCTATTTCTAAAGCATTAACTTTCAACCTATCCCGCTTACTTTCCAACTAACCAGCACCCCACCGCCCCCCTACCCCAACTTCACCAGAAAGGGACTCCTACTAGCCGCATTCGCCAGGGACTCGAGGTCATATCGTTGATGGCGTGTCTATCAGTGAGCGCCCTGTAGGTATCGAAGATCGCGCCGTTCCAGGACATTGGGAAGGTGACCTGATAATCGGTTCGAATAACAGTCAAATCGCGACACTGGTTGAGCGACAGACCAGGTATACGGTCTTAGTAAAAATAAAGAGTAAGAAAACCGACGACTTTGTGTCAGCGCTTTCCAGACAAATGAACAAGTTGCCGGTTTTGTTGCAGCAAAGCCTGACTTGGGATAGAGGCACGGAGATGGCATCGCATGCAAAATTCTCCATCGCGACCGACATCGACGTCTATTTCTGTGACCCTCAGAGTCCTTGGCAGCGTGGCACCAACGAAAACACCAATGGTCTACTGCGGCAATATTTCCCTAAGCGAAGTAGCCTCTCTGGCTTCTTGCAGCAGGACCTGAACAAGGTCGGTCACAGACTGAACACGAGACCGAAAAAAACGCTCGATTTTCAAACGCCCGCCGATATGCTTAATCAACTGTTGCAGTGACCGGTTGAATCCAAGTCGGTTAATAAGGGGGGGATTACCGCAGCACCCAATCGACCTTTGATTGCTAATGCCTGGTTTTCCTCTCTACAACAACTAAAACTGGTTTTTGTCTATACCATGACCAAAACTGAACTTTCATTGTTAAGAGTCGCTGGAAGTGATGTGCTGAAAGATCTTTTTTGAAGATGGACTCGTAAGACGTGGCCTAAACGGCCTGGAAGACGGTATAATGAGAAGCCCTTGCAGAAAGTCGAACACTACATTGAGTTTGGAGAATTTTCAGATAGTTGAGCAAACAGGACCATAAATAGAAAACACGGTCTGTTTTCTTTGCTAGTATTTAGCTCACTTACTAAAGATCAGACCAATATATATCGAATCCTCTATAACGGTAGCACGATAATCCAGCGAAATTCGATGACAAATAGCAACTAATTAGGTATCTCGGAGGTTCGTTTTTCGAGGATAAAGCCAAAAATTCATGAACGTTTTAGAAGCTGAGCTATGTAGATATCCTCTTGTAAAACCAGGATTAACAAACTGATGAGTAATCGATATGCCAAACCTACCTTTAGGGGCCTTCTTGCTTGCGTTAACTTGTCTAGCGGCAGCTGACGCTTCGCGTCAATCGTTCACTTTAAAAAAATGAAATCAATGCAGCAAACAGTGTTTTTATGGTTCTGTCCCAGGTCTTATGCAGCGCAGTAAAACTCCAGGATTAATTCATGCGCAAGGCTTGATACTCACTGCTGTGATTGGACTTTTGGTCGCAGTCCCCGAAGCAAGTTCCCGCAATTTCGAAGAACACGAGATCAAGGCAGCATTCCTTTACAGTTTCGCCCAGTTTATCAAGCGGGTACCCAAAAACCCCGGCGGTCCAACAATTCCGTTAAATTATTGCACTGTTCACGAGGGTCCCGTTGAAAACGCCCTGAAGGCATTGATTGCTGCCAGGCAAGCAGAAGGTGGGACAAGGCGTTACACCTTGTTAGCGGACTGGTCGGACATCGAACAATGCCATTTTTTGTTTCAGGGAGCTGACAGCGAAAAAAGCGATCCGGTCCAATTAAGGCCAGATGAGTCAGTCATCACTGTTGGCGATTCGCCGGGTTACGTGGCCAATGGCGGAATTATCGAATTTCAGCGCCAGGGCGCTCGCGTAAAAGTCTATATAAATTTGGAAATTGCCAGAGCACACGGACTAAAAATAAGCTCCAAATTATTGAAACTAGCAACAATATATTCACCCGACGACGGGGAGAAAGTCGATGATTAAATTCATTCAAAATCTACCCATAAAACGAAAAATAATCTCGTTCACTTTGATCTCCAGCACCCTGGTGCTTGTTGCTGCATCCGTCTCCTTTGTACTGGGGGAGTACATTATAAAACGTGAGGCGCTGGTCGAGTCTAATTCTTCGCTAATCAGTGTGCTGGCGATTAATAGCGCAGCGGCAATGGTCTTTCAGGACCCAGACGCCGCGGCCGAGGTTCTATCTGCGTTGACGGTCGATCAGGATGTTATCTCTGCGCAAATTTACACCACTGATCTTGTGCTGTACGCAAGTTATGATAACCCGCTATTTCGGCGCGACACCCCTTCTCCGGGTAGCGTCCCAGGCAATGCTGAATTGGAACAGTCCTTGATTTTAGTTATTGGGGGCGGGGTGCCAGTGGTGAATTTCGATAATGGCGTCCTCAATATTAAAGGGCCTATCATCCTGGACGATGAGGTTCTTGGGATTATCAATATTCAAACTGATTTGCGGCCACTGCGAGAGAGCACTCTAAAGCTGGCTGCTATCGCAGGAATGTTTTTGTTGCTGGCCCTGATCTTCGTATATTGGTTCGCAGGATATTTGCAGAAAATCATTACTGAACCTATCGATAATCTTTTGAAGGCAATGAAAGAAGTTTCTACCCGTGGAGATTACGACCACAGGGTTGAGCGGGTGACGGATGATGAACTGGGTTCCCTGAGCGATGGATTTAATGACATGCTGGAGCAGGTTCAAAATCGTGACAAATCGCTGGATAATATGGTTAAAGAATTACGGCTTTCGAAAAATATTGCGGAAACTGCCACCAAAGCCAAATCCGAGTTTCTGGCGAATATGAGCCACGAAATTCGCACACCCATGAATGGCGTCCTGGGTATGACCAGCTTACTGCTTGACACGGAGCTTTCCCAGGAGCAGCGGAAGTTTTGTGAAATGGTCGAGTTTTCAGGCAATTCCCTGCTGACAATTATTAACGATATCCTCGATTTTTCCCGGATTGAATCCGGCAAGCTGACGATTGAGTTAACGGATTTTTCGATTTCCGAGTGCGTCCAATTCGCCACAGATTTATTAACAGAAGGCGCCAAAAATAAAGGCCTGAGGTTAAGCTACCATATTGCCGATGATGTACCACCGACGGTCAGGGCAGATAAGAGTCGAATCAGGCAGGTACTAATCAATCTGGTGGGCAATGCCATAAAATTTACTGAGACTGGTGATGTTGCCATTAATGTTTCGGTGATAAACAACCGTGTGGATGCTGCTACGTTGCGCATAGAAGTTCGGGATACTGGAATTGGGATTCCCAGCAATGCCCATCAGACCATATTCGAAAATTTTTCTCAGGCAGATTCTTCGACAACCCGTCGATTCGGTGGCACCGGTCTGGGACTTACTATATCAAAACAATTAGTCGAACTGATGGGCGGGAAGATTGGGGTTGTTAGCGCACCGGGCCAGGGTTCCCGGTTTTGGTTTCAATTGCCTTTAATTCTTCCAGATAAAGGGATTCAAGCAAATGATGGGCTCTATGTTCTGGGTAAATCGCGGGATAAAAAAGAGTTTTCGGGATTGAGGCAATATGACGCTCGAATCTTGGTCGTCGAAGATAATGAGGCTAACCGAATTTTTGCTTGTGCGGCGATGAATACGTTTGGCTGTGACACGATCACAGCGCGGGACGGGGCGGCTGCCGTTAAGCTATTTTCTGAGACTCCGGTGGACTTGATACTAATGGATATACAGATGCCTGTATTGAATGGGGTCGACGCCGCCGCCATGATTCGTGATTTAGAGCGGAAATCGGAAGCTGTTCACGCTGTTCCAATTATTGCATTAACAGCGTATTCTCTGAAGGGAGATCGTGAGAAATACTTAAGCACAGGGATGGATGGATATGTAAGCAAGCCGGTAACAATTGACGAACTTGCATCAATTCTCGATCAATGGATAGGCCATCTCGAAAAAAATGATAAAGAGGAACCCGATCGATGAAATCCTGTTATGAAAGAAGTCTGAGACCATGCCATTTTTCGCGCTGGGCCTGTGTGCTTTTCCTGCCATTCTCTGCCTCAATTTGGGCGCAAAATGTGCCGTCAGATCTGCTGGACCTTAGCCTTGAAGAATTGTTCGCAGCCAATATTACAGATACCAAGGGCGATACTAGCGGCACCAAAAGTAAATGGAGTTTGCGATATAAATTTCAGCGCGCCGATTTTGAAGGCTTCAATAAAGGAACCGATAGACTTTCTGATAACGAGGTTCTGTTTACTCCCGGGCTTGAGCCGCGCACCGACGATAATTTCCCGGTGGTTCCAACAACGATTACCCAAGAAGTCCACGCGCTTATTGTGGGATATCAGTTGAGCGAACAACTGAACATTAATTTGGCCGTACCCTATGTCAAGCAAACTACCAATCATATCAGTATTGTCCCTTCTTACGCGGATTTCACGATTCGTTCCAGCGGGATAGGTGACGTCTCTGTCATCGGGTCCTACCAATTTGAAACATCGGGTGAGGGCAAATTACAGTTGAGCCTGGGCCTCAGTTTCCCAACTGGATCCATTGATAAGGAAGGCGATACTCCTCGTGCCCCCGGAAACCAACAACTTCCCTATACAATGCAATTGGGGTCTGGTACCTACGATATTCCTGCGAGTATTCACTATTCAGGCACGGGAAACGGATTTGGATGGGGAACGGAGTTGGCCGCAAAAATCCGTTTAGGAGAAAATGATAGAGATTATAGTTTGGGGAATCGGTTTTCGGCATCGACCTGGCTAAGATTCAACAAACTGGAGTGGTTGAAACCCTCGATCAAACTGATCTATGAATACTCAAAAAGTATTGATGGCAAGGATATCGATTTGTTGGTTCCCGGCGCTTTTCCCTACCCGGCGTCTGTTACCAACCCCAAAATGTACGGCGGAAAGCAGGCAAGAGTGGTCCTGGGGTTCAAAATACCGGTATTTGCAAAGGGTAATTATGTAGAGCTGGAAATCGGTAAGCCTTTTTATGAGTCCTTGAACGGTCCGCAAACCCGTGAGGATATTCGATATGGGTTTAAATTTAACCTCAAAATTTAGATAAACGCATGGCAAGTGATTTGTGCAAATTTCGCAGGCATAGGCACCACCCTCCTGTCATTATTTACGCGGTCTGAAAACCCTCGTATGCATTTTTCGCCACGGTATCGCACTTCTCCACGTATTCAGGAAAACCCAGGTAAGGCATAAACACGCGGGGCTTTCCAGGCACGTTAGCGCCGAGGTACCAGGAATTGCAGCCCAACAATAGCGTTTCGCCTGCCACTTCGTTGACATGATCTACCCAATCGTCCTCGGCCTCTATAGAGGCGTCGATGCTCGCCAGTTCTTGGTCCCGCAGCCAGGCCACACAATCGGCGACAAACTCTACGTGCTGTTCGATAGAGGTGATCATATTGGTCAGTACGGACGGGCTGCCGGGTCCGCTGATGATGAAGAAGTTCGGGAAGCCCGCGGTGGTCAGGCCAAGGTAAGTTCGTGGCCCTGCATGCCATTTGTCTTTAAGTTTCAGGCCGCCTTTGCCTTGAATATCAATTCGATCGAGCGAGCCGGTCATGGCGTCGAAGCCTGTCGCGGTGACAATCGCGTCAACCGCGTATTCTTTGCCGTCCGCCCGCACGCCGTGGGTAGTGATCTCTTCGATACCGGATTGTGCAATGTCTACCAGCGTGACATTACTTCGGTTATAAGTTTCGAAATAGCCTGTATCCACACAAACCCGCTTGCAGCCAAATATGGTGTCCGGTAACAACGCGTCGGCCAGTTGGGGGTCTTTAACACGCTCGCGTATTTTGCCGCGTACAAATTCAGCAACAATATCGTTCGCCTCTTTGCCGACCAGCAAATCTGCAAAGGTACCGTAGAAGTAAAGTCCGCCCATTTCCCAACGGCGCTCACACTCCGTGCGAATCTCATCAGCCGTGTGCTCTTCGGCTGTGCGCTCGTTGCCGGCAGTATCCCAGGCAATCGGCTGGGCGCGGCCATTTGCGCGAAACGCTCGATAGTTTTTTTTGACCTCGGCCTCCTCGCGTAAGTCCTGTGGTCTATTGTGGGCAGGCACCGAGAAGTTTGGCGTCCGCTGAAAAACCGTGAGTTGCACCGCCTGCTCGGCGATGATCGGTATCGATTGGATGGCTGACGAGCCGGTGCCGATGACCGCTACCCGTTGACCGCTGAAGTCGACACCGCCATGCGGCCATCGGCCGGTGTGATACCAATCCCCGGTAAAACTTTCTCGTCCGGGGAACTCTGGGTCATTCGCTGAAGATAGGCATCCCGTGGCCATCACGCAAAAACGGGCCGATATCACATCGCCAGCCTCGGTGGTCACGCTCCAGCGGCTGTTGTCTTCGTCAAAGTGTGCTGCAGCAACACGGGTGTTAAATTGAATGTCAGGGGCGAGCTCGAAACGCTCTACAACGTGCTTAGCGTACGCCATGATCTCTGGTTGTGGCGCATATCGTTCTTTCCACACCCACTCTTGCTCCAATTCGGGCGAAAACTGATAGGAGTATTGCAAGCTGGGAATGTCGCAACGTGCCCCAGGATAACGATTCCAATACCAGGTGCCACCGACGCCACCGCCGGCTTCAAGAATTCGTGCCCGCAAGCCGAGTTGTTTGAAACGATGCAGCATGTAGAGACCGGCGAAGCCAGCGCCAACAACCACGGCATCCAGATGATTTATTCTTGGGGCGGAACTTGATTGGCTCATTTACATACCGCTTTGTTGGAAAGTGGGCTTTGAGTGTAGCAGGGTTTCCTGCGAGGTTGGAGAATCAACTGTTGGTGTTTACATTGCTTTTTTCGGCGTTTCTACGGCAATGTTTTCCTCTGTCGCCTCAACATCTTGAATCATGGTCATACGGATAACCCTACCCCATCTAACGTAAGTAAAACCCCACCACCCATCGAGGATCTAGCTGGCGCCCTCGAGTTAGGTCACGTTCCGTTACATTAGTGCACATTGGCATCAACCTCCGTTTACAAGACACCCCTACAATCTCCTCCCATAAACCAAATATGTAAAAGGGTGAACAACATGTACAAGACTATCCTGGCTTTCCTGCTCATCGCACTGACCACCGGTTGTTCTACTTATAGCGGCACACAATCTACTGCTGAAATGGAATTCTGCTGGGAAAGAGGCATGAACTTTCAGTGGATTGAAGAGTTTGACGCGGGTTGCGTTGACCCTACGGGCCAGTCTACAGCAACGCGAATTTCTAAAATAAAGTGGTTAGAAAAGAACCTGGTCACATTGGCCGGGCAAGCTTCACACAAAAGCACAAGAAACATCTAGGCTCGAGCAAGGTTGGAAGCACTATCTTCAAAGAGCAGCCCTAACCCCTAAAGAACGTACTTTTCACTCCTTCCGGTAGTTCTGAACCTGCCTCTTGCTAGTATCCAATTGGTCAGGAATCTGCTCTAAACATA
The DNA here is from genome assembly GCA_018665025.1 of Gammaproteobacteria bacterium. Taxonomy (GTDB): domain Bacteria; phylum Pseudomonadota; class Gammaproteobacteria; order Pseudomonadales; family Azotimanducaceae; genus UBA9659. The sequence goes on along the minus strand of JABJED010000528.1, from coordinate 6,978 downwards.
CCCTGATTTGCCAGCTCTAGGGCTTCCTGTGATCGTTCTGAGACTCTCTCACAGACGTGATCCTCTCCTAAACGACCAACCTTTAACCAGTCTGTTTTAGGCAGAGATGGCTTCCTGAGTGCAGCATCGTTAAGATCACACTCACTTTGAAGAAAAGTTGATGATGTTTCCCTGGTACGATTCGCACTGGCATTTTGCTTACGAGGAGGTATGCGCTTTCCTACGAAAGGAATATCCGGCGCATATCGACGAGTTTGTCGACACCCTCTCGCCTTTGCGTACCCGTATCGATTTTAAACCCATCGTTGTGCCCGACATCCTGGACCAGGCAGTGTTGTCTGAAGCAAAGGCGGCGGTTGCCGACATTGGGGTTGGGGAATGGGAAGTTCATGAAATAAAAGGTTTCGGCCGGTTAGTGTTTCACGATCACCCCTATTTTTGCGATCTACAGCAACGCTTGGCGGCGACAGTCTCCGACATGGTGGGGGAAGAAGTCTTCTCTTACTATAATTTTTTGTCTATCTATAACGACCGCGGCGTGTGCGAACCGCATCTGGATACGCCAGGAGCGAAGTGGACCCTTGATATTACTCTTGACGTCAGTGCTAGCTGGCCGATTCATATCAGCCCCGTATTGGACTGGCCTGCCAAGGAAGAGTTTGATGAAGACTGGGAGGATTATGTCAAAGCCAGGTTTCCGTTCGAGGCCTATGAGATAGATAGCGGCAGCGGCCTGATTTTTTCAGGGAGCAGTCAATGGCACTACCGTAATCCGGCACCCAGTGACCCAAGTTTCTATCGTCACCTGGTGTTTTTTCATTATGCGCCAACGGCAATGAAGGAACTGGTTGATCCAGAATCCTGGACCGAGTATTTCGGGATACAAGAGATTGAAAAAATAGTGGCAGCGTGCCAGGAATGAACCCTAGGCCATCCGATCCAGCTGCATCTTCCCCATCCCCATCATCCCCATCTCCATGTCCATCCCGCTGCCTCCTGCTGTTCGGCTTGCGATTCTTCCGTGCGATTCGAGTTTTGGTGGCGAATAGGGCAATTTTTTTTCTGACACTGGATTAGGTTTCAAGGCCGAGCCTGATTGGAATTAGCGTACGATAATACCATTGCCACGAGCTTTTGTAACTTGACAGCCAGGATACCAGGCAGAAAAAGGAACTGGTTGATCCAGAATCCTGGATCGAGTATTTCGGGATGCAAGAGATCGAAAAAATAGTGGCAGCGTGCCAAGAATGAACCCTAGGCCATCCGCATCAACTGCATCTTCCCCATCCCCATCATCCCCATCTCCATCTCCATCCCGCTGCCTCCTGCAGTTCGGCTTGCGATTCTTCCGTGCGATTCGAGTTTTGGTGGCGAATAGGACAATTTTTTTTCTGATACAGGATTAGGTTTCAAGGCCCGAGCCTGATTGGAATTAGCGTACGATAATACCATTGCCACGAGCTTTTGTAACGTAGGACAACCAGGATACCAGGCAGAAAGTAATCCATTGGTTCGAAACATCTTCTGAATCTTTCGTCATCCTAAATCCATAGGGCCCGACTTTGTCGATGCTCGACTCAACTTTGCCACGAAGAAGGTTTTGCTGATCAGTTGCCCAACGCAGGATAAAGTCGCCGCCATTGTCATCGACAGAGGTCCGCCATGCCACTTGGTGCGGGAGATACTGCGCGGCAACTCGTCTCATCAGATATTTCGACCAACCCTGTGAACCGGACTGTTTTCCGGGTATGGCCAGCGAAAATTCAACCAGGCGCTTATCTAACAGCGGATGTCGCGCTTCAACCCCGCAACTTGCCGCAGCCCTGTCATACCTTTCCAGCGCCACGGCCAATCCCGGGTGACTAATATGTGCGACTCGCTGTTCTTTTAACGAAGACCCCTGAGCTGCATAGTTAGCCTGTTCTTGCGCGATTCGCGCACGCAGACCAGTCTTTATCCCAATCGAGGGCGAAATGTCAAAGTCGCGCATGAGCTGCCGATACTCACGATCAGTGCTGGTACCCATTATTTTTTGTTTTGCTTCTCGCAAGACGCGCGGGATTAGCATAGATTTTAAATACTGGAGATACAGTGCAGGGAGGCTCTGATCGCGGTCGCACCAGCGACGCCAAATCCAGTAAACCTCAGTGAGCGCATCAACGATCCCGTCTTGCTTGGCAATCCATAGCGGGTATGACGAAGGCAACGAATGCGGTATGTCACCATCAACCCCGTCCAACACGTAGTCACAACCATCCTCTGCCGCGCGGATGTATAACAGGTAGCTTTGAAACATACTCGCATCGAACGGCTCCCCGATTCGTTCCAGTGATTTATTAAGTTGCGGGTAGTAGTTACTTTGCTCTGTGGTTTCGAGCGATCTATCGATCAAATTCAGCTTTTCTAATAGCAATCGTACACATTCCGAGTCATTGTCTTTCGCGGCCTTCGGTAATACCCCGGAATACGCGGGCAAGGGGGCTTCTCCAAGATCGATCGCGATCGCTGAAACCAAAGATGAGTCGACGCCGCCACTCAGCATCACCCCGCCTTTCCCCGTCCTTGTTCTGCATTGCACTGCATTGCGGGCCAATTCATTAAAGGCATTTTGGTAGTCATCATCGCTGGGGAAATAGACTTCTCGATCCGCATCAAGTTCCCAGTATGTGTGCTCTTGATGACTATTTTCATCGACGATAAGCATACTTGCCGGCGGTAGCCGATGAACTTCATTAAAGAACGTACACCGTTTATCAACCGACTCGAGCCAGTCGACACGGTAGTCAACGAGTCTCGCTGAGCTGATCGTGCATTCAAGCGATGGGATGACACCAATGATGTTAGCTTCGGAGGCAAAGACGAACTGTTCACCGTCAAGCAGATAGTAAAACGGTTTAACACCAAGATGGTCTCTCGCACAGATCATTGTCTGTCTATGTTCATCCCATAAGGCAAACGAGAAATCTCCAATAAGCCGCTCCACAAAAGGCTCGCCCCATTGCCGGTAAGCGTTAATCACAATCCTTGCATCGCTGGTCGTGGTGTCTGCGTTGAGCCCGAGTTGATGGCAAAGCTCTGTACGGTTGTCGAGTCGAATGTCCGCCGTCAGCAGGAATTCGCCGGTGCCTGACTCAGCGACACCCATGCCAATACGATTGCGAGTCAGATTGATATAGTTTGCTGTTCTATGTCCTGAATGACCGGATAGTTGATTAAGCAAACCATCGGTCGGTCGGCCGCCCCGGCGAGAAAATAGACCATAAAGCCCACTCATTGCTAATCTAACTTCTGTTTAGGTCGTCGCGGGAAGTTCAGAAAGCAGCCCCACACGCTTTAGTTCGGTGACGACGGATTCCACGTCGCCGCTCAATTGCTTGCTATCCACATCATACTGTTCGAGCAAACTGGCTACAGCTACAGAAAGGTCGCTATTAGATTCCAACAGCCGCCAGAGCTTGCATCCAACTTCATTCAGGCTGAAATACTCTTCACTCCCCATATCCAAAATGACCATTTCACCATTAATTTCCTGGGTGATGGCTTTTGAAGATAACGTTAAGTGACGAGTTGCGCTCATGGACGGATCATAGTGCGCTATAAACATACGGACAATACTTATCGAAAATATTTGAGAAGTTTATCCGCTATGCCTGGGAGCGCGTCATAATTGTGCAAATAGGACAAAGTCAGACTGTAGGGTATGGTTTCCAGCAATCGGCGTGCGTCCTGCAACCTGTCAGAAGTCGCTTTGAGGTCACCGGGGTTAAGGGCAAAAGTCTGCCCGAAAACCTCTAAAAGAACATCAGCACCCCTTCGTTGTTCAATCTGTAGAGTCGATGCCCCCGGATCAAGAAAAATGATGGCGTTTAGCGAATGTCCAGTTAATTGTTGGGTAGTTTGGCGAGTGCGTCGCTTGTCTGTATGCCGGGCGGTTGGGAGCTGTACAGCATGCACTGAACTCAAACGTTCGCTGCTGTCGGCGAAAAGCTTCAGTCCTGGATAAGCACCGCACACGCTGACCTCGTTGTCAGAGACACTGATTTTCAAACAATCATCAGCAATGAGTTTCCAGCCCAACACCTGAAAGTACGCAGCCAATGTCGACTTGCCTGCTCCGCTGTCACCGGTGAACGCGATCGTCGTCCCTCCTTTTGTCACACAACTAGCATGCAACACCAACTGACTAGTCTCGCACATGATTCTCGGCAATATCTGGTCAAGCAGTTGCCCCCTGAGCATCGCCTCGTCATCACACAAAGCCATCACGGTAAGTCGGTTAGTCGTATAATCGATTTCGGTCGATACGATGCCAGGTGCGGTCAGTCTATAACAGCTATTACCACCACGGAGTTCAAGTTCCACTGTCCCCTTTGAATCAGTCCATGCGTGAAGCAAAGGCGATTTCAAATGATCGGGAAGTTTTCCAGCTTGTATCCGCATGGCGAGTGAATTCCCCTCACTATGCCCTGGCAGCAGTTCCGGCAGTGGCAACGAACTGGTAAGAACCCCGTCAAAATAGGCATAACTATTCACCGAAGCGCTCCGCGATGCCCTGGATGAACCTGATCACGGCCACTTCATCGACGAAAAGCGCAGAGAAGTCTTTGCTCAGTTCGGCAGCAATTTCTGACACAGTCGCCGTTTCACCAAACCTGGTTAAGACAAACTTCGCTGCGCGTCCGCTGTCGGACAGGGTCGGGCTACTAAATTCAGACCGCCGCCTCAATTCAGCAAGCGTTGTTGGAACAGCTAGAAAGGTCGAATATTGTTGTGATTCTTTGGACGTTGAGCAGCGCCAGTGCCACTCGCCGAATTCAGCCCGATCAATCTCGATACTTACTGTTTCTTGCGCTACCAGTTTCATTCTGTTAACAGGCATGTAAACCTGAGACCAGTGTGTTTTAGGTGCATTGGGTGACGTGCTTAGCCAGGCGCCACCGAGACGAGCATCAAACCAGCAAAGAAAGCCATCTATTTGAGCCTCGTTGCGTATGTGAAAACTGACCTGTTCGTGACAGTCGGCCGTCGTAGCTGTGTGAAAATCTAGCGAGCGAATCTTCCTGGGCTCTGCTAGCAGCGTAAAGTTAGCATCGTTAAAGCTCTCGAAATAAAGACTATTCTGCGCAAACGGAAGCATTGATCCGTGCTTGATACCCTGCGATCCATCCACCCAACTATTGATGTGGCTATCATAAAAACTACTCATGCTGATCGGCGCAACAACCATGGAAGCGCGATCGGGAATCAGTGAACCTCCAGGTTTCAAAAAACGATCTCGTGCCAGGAAGAGCAATGGCAACAAATCTTCTTCAAGCAAAAAGTTACCCGTAAAAACTGACGTTATGACATCCACCTTCACATCAGAATATAGCTTCTCGGCAGCGATGGGGATAAATTCAACCTTGTCTTCCAGGCCATTTTCTGCAGCAATCTGTCTCGCTGCTTCCTGGTTAGTGACCGACTCAACCAGCAGAACTTTTTTGGCACCAAGAGATGCTGCAATAAAACCCAATATGCCAAGTCCCGACCCCAGATCCATTACCACTGATTCGGGGCCAATCACCTGCTCAAGTGCGCGGCGATAAAAGCCGTTCCGATAGTCGTCCAGAACCATGGAACGTTGTTCTACAGGTGACTCGTAGCTCATCTAGATAGGTAGACCTGGTCAGATAAAGGATTGCAGTGCTGGTGGTTTAATTTTACGAGATACTCGCGCCATCGCAACAGGAGATCCAATTGATCTTCCCAGAGGGCTAATGCCCTCTTCCCGCTTACGAACCGTCAGCAAAAATTGAGCTACAAAACCCGAACAACGCCATTAAGCCTCTCAACACAGGAAACTTACAGACATTAAAAACGAATGGCACCCCTCTTAGACCCCATGAAACACGATGGTAGTTGCCGATTTAGCGACAAGGTACCGGATTTGCTGGAGGGACTATCACTGAATTCTGCCGAGTAGAGAGTGATCGCCCAAGCCCTTAGGTCACGTTCCGTTACATTAGTGCACATTGGCATCAACCCCCGTTTACAAGACACCCCTACAATCTCCTCCCATAAACCAAATATGTAAAAGGGTGCACAACATGTACAAGACTATCCTGGCTTTCCTGCTCATCGCGCTGACCACCGGTTGTTCTACTTATAGCGGCACACAATCTACCGCTGAAATGGAATTCTGCTGGGAAAGAGGCATGAACTTTCAATGGATTGAAGAATTTGACGCGGGTTGCGTTGACCCAACTGCCGAGTCTACAGCAACCCGAATTGCTAAAATAAAGTGGTTAGAAAAGAACCTGGGCACATTGGCCGGGCAAGTTTCACCTGAAAGCACAAGAAACATCTAGGTTCGAGCAAGGTTGGAAGCGCTATCTTCAAAGAGCAGCCCTAACCCCCTAAAGAACGTACTTTTCACTCCTTCCGGTAGTTCTGAACCTGCCTCTTGCTAGTGTCCAGTTTGTGAGGCAATCACTGTTAGTGGCAACAGCAGCCCAAACTCACTCAGAAACTTACCTTCTCCCCTGTCTTCAATGCGATCAATGAGTTCATGAGAAATTGAGTCAATCATGGGTTCAAGGGCTTTGAGCGCCTGCCAGTAAGCAGGTGAGTATAGGCTCCACCTTTTTCCGGGTTCCAGTTATCGACAATTGCTGTTCTCTGATTTCATCGATTTCATCTTCTATGCCTGGCGGGGTTAACTGAAGCCCGCCGTATGGGTTGATCGCTCAGAAGATTGCTGGAGCAGGCGCAGTGATTTTTCGGGTAGTTGAAAGTGAGTCGGAATCGGAAAGGTGCGCTTCAAGATGATCCAGAATCTTCTGGATTAGGTCTGAATCAGTAATATCGGAAGAATTTCTGGATATTTCCAACACTTAATGTATTTATTAACTTACAAATGTAACAAAATACATACAAACAAGAGTATTTAACTTACATATGTATTGTTATTCTTTTTTATATTGGTTATTTTATACATAT
>JABJED010000527.1 GCA_018665025.1 Gammaproteobacteria bacterium | reverse complement strand
GCCTTGGCGGCCAATGGCCACGGTTCTGATGTGATGGTGTTCGAAAAGGCGGACAAGATTGGCGGCACCAGTGCCTGGTCCGGTGGCATGATCTGGGTTCCTAATAATCCACACATGATCGCTGCTGGAATCAAAGATAGCCGGGAAGAAGCGCTGACCTATCTGCAGTCACTGTCTCACGATTTAATCCGTCCCGAACTTGCTGAGTCATTTGTAGACCATGGACCAGAAATGGTGAGCTGGTTGGAAGAAAACACTTCAGTCAAATTCCAACTGGTGGCAGATTTTCCTGATTACCATCCAGAGCATCCTGGAGGTAAACCAACCGGCGGTCGCTCGTTGGAATGTCCCTTGATTTCATTTAACGACCTGGGTGACAACAAAGATCGCGTGACAGTTGGCTACAACTATGGGACAGCGCCGATCACGATGAAAGAATCTCATCTTGGTAGCGCAGTACCAATCAAGGTTTCAGCCACCGAACACACTCGGCGCGCTGAAAATGATGAGCGAGGCTGTGGTCAAGCTCTCATTGGTCATCTTTACAGGGCCTGTCTTGAAGCGGAGATAGAGATCACAACCAGTGCGCGCGCAGTTGAGTTGATTACAGAAAACGGCCGGGTTACCGGTGTTGTTATTAAAAAAGACGAAGAGGAACTTGTTGTACATGCCCGGGGCGGGGTTATCCTGGGTACAGGCGGATTCGAGTGGAACAGAGAACTGGTCCGAGACTTTCTGCGTGGCCCCATGACAAGCCCCGTATCTGTACCAACTAACGAAGGAGATGGCCTGGTGATGTGTATGCGCATCGGCGCCGCCCTGGGCAACATGCGAGAGGCATGGTGGATGCCTGCGGTCGAGGCACCCGGGGACCGGGGTGACGGCTTGAATCCAACCTACCTTTTCGCCGCTGAACGAGCCCGCCCTCGCTCAATTATGATTAACAAGAAAGGCCAGCGTTTCACGAATGAAGCGGCGAACTACAATGCATTTGGCGCTGCATTTCATGAACAAGACGTTGCAAGGTTTGAATACTCAAATTTGCCGTGCTGGTATATTTTTGACCAGGAACATCTGGATTTATACGGTACCATTGAAACGACTTCTGGAAACCCAGCCCCTAACTGGATCACGAAGGCGCAGTCACTCGAAGAACTGGCTGATAAGATCGGCGCGGATAGTCAAGGACTGCGCCATACAGTATCCAGGTGGAACACAAGCGTGAGTAACTATCGGGATGAAGACTTTCATCGCGGCGAGAGTGCCCATGATACCTGGTGGGGGGATCCCGCGGTTAAAGGAACCCCGCAAGCAACACTCGGCCCGATCGAGAAAGGACCATTTTATGCGATCGAAGTTAAAAGCGGCGCGCTGGGTACCAAGGGCGGTCCGAAGACAGATAAAAATGGCGCCGTGCTCAATGTCGACGGCGGGGTTATTCAGGGTCTTTATGCTGCAGGCAATGTCATGGCCTCGCCGATGGGCATGACCTATGGCGGGGCCGGTGGCACCTTGGCACCAGGCATGGTGTTTGGCTTTCTAGCGGGAAGAGACGCAGCAGGCAGGTGCTAAAGAGGGTCCCCTGAGTTACTCTGTTCCACCTTCTGATCAGTCATCGCGTTCGTCACGTTGAGCTGCATTGCGTTGATTTTCTCTGCAACCACTTTTTCAGCCAAACTAATGTATTCATAAGAGAATATCAGCCTGTAGACATACTTAGGCCCATTCTGGTTGATTTCTAGCTCGCGGTTATCAGTGACGAAGAAACAGGAACGAGCGAAACCACTCGGCCCGGAACCCAAGTTATCTGATTCCCGCGAAGGTTCAAGAGCGAGTTCAGCACTCTTTTCCTGACATAACGCTGACGCGGCCAGATAGGCCGCATGCGTTGAACCATACTCCTGGGAGGTGTACTCGACCGTCAATACGGTAAATTGCTCACCATGTTCAGATCCATACTCTTGCCACTCGCTAACTGTATTGACTTCAGCAGGAATCACAGGAAGAACAAGTGACGAATAGTTAGTACTATAGAATTTCTCTTCTCCTACCCTGTACTCCAGGAATGGAAAGGCTTCAGATGCTTGCTCGGGCTCGTAGTAATAACGCGCTCCGCGGCTCCACGGAACAAGACCCGTTAATCGTTTGATCGTCATCTCTCCCGCTGGATTGTCCTGCGTCCTCGTCGCTGTCATTCCCAGAGTGACGCCAAACAGTCCTGTAGGGACTTCGCCAGCATAGGTCGAATGCGGTAGCAGCAACAAAAAAAAGATAACGATACGCGTAGACATTTAGGATTTTCCTGTGATTTTATGCTCAATGCTGTTGGACCGACTGGCCACTAAATAGTTCTAGGAAAATTATACAATAAAAACCACTTCGAGATACTACTAACCCGGTAGGAATGTGCGTCTGGAACCTGTATCTTTCACCAGTTGATCACAAGACTGGCTGCCCACGATTGGAGAATTAAAAATGGCAGGAGCTACCAACAATACTGACCCCATCCTGATCGAAATATACTCAGATTACATATGACCATGGTGCTATCTCAGTACGGTCAG
>JABJED010000526.1 GCA_018665025.1 Gammaproteobacteria bacterium | reverse complement strand
GTATCTACCATCGTCACCCAGAAAGGGAATCTGATTGCCCTAAGCAAACTGCACTTTGATTCAGACGTTGCACGGATTAGCGGTCTGGCCAACATTCAACTCGCACCAGAACTCTCTTTTGATACAACGTTGGACATCAACGTTCCAAACGCGCGCAATCTTGCTGATGGTCTGCTGGAAGATCCGGGGTCAGTCAGGGCATTCCCGTTTGAGTCTTCACTGGCCATGCACGGCTCCGAAAAATTGCTTCAGCTTGACGACTTTGCGATTAGCTCCGGCAAACATACTGGCCGCGCGAGCGGTAGTATTGGCGAAGCCTTCACCTGGCATGGGCTTGACCTTGAACTGACGCTGTCCGGGGAAGACCTGCGGCATCTTTTCACGGATGCAGAGCGAAAAGTCAGCCAGGTAAAACCCTATTCTTTAAGTACTATCCTCAAAAATCAGCAAGGCACCTGGGTCGTTGAGCAGTTGAATGCCAGCGTCGCAAATTCCACGGTTAATCTATCAGCCCGCATTTCCAATGAACCGCAGTACGTTGGCTCGGCGCTTCAGGTAAGTGCTGAAGGCGAAAATATTGAAAACCTGATTGGGCACTGGGTTGATTACCCGCTACCGTCTTTACCGTTTAGCGGATCCGCTGATGTGGAATTAACTGATGAGTATCTGCACTTTCAACGCCTTAATATGGTCGTTGGAGAACACCAGCTCACCGGTACGCTTTTTGTCGATAAACCACCGAACTTCAGCGAAACCAGTGGTGACCTCACCCTTAAAGGCCCAAGTATTAGCGAGCTTTCCGGGTTCCTGGGTCTGGAATACGAGTTCCTTGAACGCGGTTACGAGGGTTCATTCGTGCTTCAGGGGACAAGGCAGGCGCTGATTTTGGACAGCCTGGAGATTATTGTCGGTGAGTCTGACCTTTCCGGGTGGGGGTCGCTGCAAAACACCCAGCCGCCGACCTTCGAGCTGGAGCTTAAATCCAAAGCAATGTACCTGCCTCTGATAGAACCAGAGCTGATCGCTACCGAACAAGTGGCAGAACAACCCACTCAAGAAACTTCGGTATTTTCATCAACCGAACTGCCAGCACAATGGCTCACGATGGCTGAAGGGGAATTACGATACGACGTAGCAGAGTTCTGGACTTCTGATAAGTCCACCGCCAGCTTTACGCTAGAACTGCAACTGCTCGATGGGGAATTTAAAATAGACGAGTTCGACTGGGAAGGAGAATCCAAGGGGCAGCTTGATTTGACGCTAAAAAGAAAGCAGGCAGAACTAGACCTGGAGATGACGGTCGAGAGTACTCGTCTGCCGGTTATCTGGTTATTTGCCGGTGAGGCTACCCCATCCAAAGACACTGTTTTTCATGCCAATTTTGACACTACGGGTACCAGCGTCAAATCACTGATGGGTAATCTGAACGGTGCGATTATTTTCAACGGCGGCTCTGGAAGACTAGAGGGAGCTTCGCTGGACGCCCTATTCGGCGACTTTCTTTCCACCGTGTCACGGAAAGTTGTCGATAGAAAAGCCGATAACCGCACCAATCTGGCGTGCAGCGGCGGTGGCATTGTGTTTGATAACGGCACGGCCAGTTTAACGCCGGGCCTGGTGATACGCACAGACCGGGTTGACATGTTCGCCAGCGGGAAAGTGGATCTACTCTCAGAAAAATTCGACTTGTCGCTTGTCACCAAGCCCAGAACCGGTATAGGTCTCAGCCCGGCACAAGTCATTGCGCCACGCCTGACGGTAAAAGGCAGCCTCGCGAAACCAAGTTTTTCGGTCGATTCAAAGAGTACTGCGATATCAACTTATGCCGCTTTTATTTCAGGTGGTGCATCGATGCTTGCCACCAGCGTATGGGACAGAGCCACCCGCAGCAAAGACCCATGCCAAGACTTGTACAAGCTGGCGTTGAACGAGATCCAGCCCGATCCCATGACTCGCAAATAGCGCTAGGTGCCGCCCGTGACATAAAGGCATTGGCCCGTGACCCAACTGGAAGCAGGCGACGCCATAAACACGACAGCATGGCCAATATCCTCCGGCGTTCCCAGCCTGCCCAGCGGTACACCAATAATTTTTTCGACGGCCGCACCTTCCGGGAAGTTAGTCGATTCATTGAAATTTTTTGTTGGAACAGGCCCCGGGGCGACCGCATTCACCCTGATTTTAGGGGCAAGCTCTAAGGCAAATGTCTGCGTCAGGCTGTTTACAGCTGCTTTGGACGCGCCATATGGCCCATTCTTCACACTGCCCTGCGATTTGGCTGAACTGGAGGAAATATTGATGATTGCCCCCTCTTCCATATTGTTAGCGGCCACCTGACAGGCGATAAATACCGCCTTAAGATTCAGATCCAGCTGAGCGTCCCAGCGATCCTCTGGTGTCCTGGTCAGGTAACGCGGTGTTGCATCCGGCAAACCTCCGGCGTTGTTCACCCAAACGTCAATGCCCCCTCCGGCGACAGCCTGGGCCGCAAGATCCTCAACCTCTGTAGTGTTAGTCACATCAACAACGACTTTGGTGGCCTGTCGCCCTAGCGCCTCGATTTCAATCGCCAGGCTATCCAGGTCTTCCTGGGTTCTCGAGCTAATCACCAGGTCTGCCCCTGCCCTTGCCAGCTGCAAAGAAATACCCCGGCCAATACCTTTACCTGCGCCAGTGACCACTGCGCGTTTGCCATCCAACCGAAACGGATCAGACATCTTTAACTCTCAATTTGATCAAATTAGACGGTTACAATACTGACATGCCGGCACAAACGAAACACCCGATTAACCTGGTTATTTACTGGGCAGTAAACCCGCCATCTACACTGAGCACCGAACCCTGGCACAGACTGGAATCAGCTGAAGCAAAAAAGAAAATCGCGCCCGCCACTTCGTCCGCGGTACCCATACGACCAATAGGCATGGTGCCTTTGAGCATCTCTTTTGCCTCACTTTTATCCGGCATCAGATCGGTCCACCTTTCCATCATGCCGGTATCAATAACACCTGGACACACACAGTTAATCCTGACGCCGGTGTTAGCCAGTTCAATAGCCATGTCCCGGGTAAAAACCACCAGGCCACCCTTGGCACTGCCGTAAGCTGTAGAAAGCGGAAATCCAACCAGACCATTTAGAGAAGATATATTGATGACGCTGCCCGACCCCCGCTCAACCATGGGTGGCACAAAATGTTTGCAGACCAGCCATGGGCCTTTGAGATCTGTATCCAGCACCCGGTCCCATTCGTCGACGGTTGTTTCATTGTAGGCGCGGTTGAGCTCCGAGCCGGCGTTGTTAACAAGGACGTCAATATGGTCCCATCTTTTATAGGCGGCTTCTGATGCAGCTTTAACTTCCGGCTCAAGGCGAACGTCGCACTTTACGGCAGATACAGCTTCGCCCAGCTCTTTAGCCAGGGCATTCGCCGCGTCAAGGTCGCGGTCAGCGATTAGCACTTCTGCGCCCTCAGCGACGAAACGGCGAACGGTTGCAGCGCCTATCCCATTGGAGCCCCCGGTGATTACGCAATTCAGGCCTTTCAATCGCATGGTCAATTCTCGTTAAGTGAAAAGGTAATCGTAGCACCGTAGGGAGAGATTTCTCCACTTCGCTGCGCTACGGTCGAAATGACTGAAGTAGAGGATCAGTCAATAGGACGGAAGCGGGCGGCCGAAATGAACGACGGAGGCGGTAGAAATGACGGGGGCTAGTTTAATACGCCGTCATCTCGTCGGCGCTCAGTCGTCTCGATGCGCTCAGTCACCCCGAACATACTC